>NZ_JAQVEJ010000156.1 GCF_028698005.1 Hydrogenophaga sp. | reverse complement strand
TGGCATGCGCCTTACCAGCAGGGTCTTGCTGCTCAATACCTGCACGCGAAGTTTCTGGTCGGCGTAGGCCTGGCGGACGACGTTCAGCGCCGACTGCAGGTTGTTGTCCTTGGCACCCGACAGCGCGCTCACCAGCGTCAGATCGGTCGGGTACTGCCAGTCGAGCTTGCCGCCATACTCCGTGGCCCAGCGCTCCAGCATACCGCGCAGCGTTGCATCCGTGGGCAGCATCTGGAAGCGCCACAGCGCCTGCTCTTCCTTGAGCGGAATCTGCATCGCCGTATCCGCCAGTACGTTCACCGGCTTCCAGTCATCGCCGAACTCGGGCAGCCTGGATGGCTGCGTCTGGCAGGCCTGCAAGGCGAGCATCGCGATCAGCGTCCCCGTCTGGCGAACTGCTCGCCAGCGCTCATTTTTCGTCGTCATGCGTGCGTCCATTCTTGCGGGTGCCTTCGTTGGTGATCTCAGACCAGGGGCATACGCGCGTGCGCCATTCCGCTCCCCCGGACCTGTGCGACATCGTGCAGCCGCGCCGCTTCGGCCAGATGCGCTTCCGCACCCTGGCGCATCGCCGCTTCGATGGGCATTTCGCTCAGGTATATCCCGCCGCCATGCAGCACCGCGATCTGCCGCTCATCACGGCTGAGCAGAAACCGATCCGGCGCCCCCAGGCTCGCATGCCGTGCGCAATGCCTCACCGCCGCCGCACACACCTGCGCCACCTGTGCATCGGTCAAACCCCGGGCCCGCAGGGGATCGGCCAGTTCGCGCTCTGCCAGCGCGAGTTGAGCCTGCTGCCGCACGCCCAGCGTCGGGGTCGGGGTCGGGGCATGCAGCGCCACCTGCCTGCGGTGCAGCACCCGCCCCTGGGCATCCTGCTCGATGAAGGTCGCCCCCTGACGGCGGCGTTCGTTGAGTTCGATCCGGGTGCGCTGGCCATCAGGCCCATAGTGCTCAATCTCGACGTCCCCGGTAAACGGGTTGCAGGCCAGGTATTGCCGGCTGCCGTCGGCCCGCTCCATCAGGAAGCGGTTCCACGGACTCACATCGTCGGCCGCGCCGATCTGGCCGGCCTTGGTCACCGGCGAGGTGCTCAACATCGCAAAGCGCCTGCGCGCCTCCACCGGCATCTGCGAAAAATCGTACTGCCCCTCGGGCACCACGTAGCGCCCATCGGCGCCCATGCCCATGCCCTGCTGCGCATCCACCACCGCGTCCAGCGTATGGTCCTTGCTCATCAGTGCCGCCACCGGCAGCGTGCCTACCTTGCTGATCAGCAGCGCGGTCTTGAGCAGATCGGGCACCGCCGAGCCCGGCAGCATCGTGGCCGGCTGGCCCGTGCGCTCGCTCAGGTAGGCGTTGCGCATCACGCCGTGGTAGGCGTAGGTGGCGATGTCGTTGGGCGTGCGCACGTCGTGCACCTGCCGGCCCGAGGCCCGGTAGTTTTCCAGCGCCGCCTCGAAGCCGCCCACGCCCTTGAAATAATCGCCCCGGATCGTGTCACGGGCAATCGGCAGGCTGTTGTAGACGTAGGCATCGATGCCGTTCCTCAACGCGAAGCTCTGCGCCATGCCGCCGCCCAGGCTGTGGCCGGTGGCGGCGAACTGGAAGCCCTGGTAACGCTCGTCGTTCTTCAGGGCTTCGTAGGCGGCCTGGGCCTGGCCTTGTATTTTGGCGAACGAACTGGCCCCCGCGTTGGCCAGATCGGACCACCAGTTTTCCCATGCATCGGAGCCCTTGAAGTCGAAGGTGATCTGCTTGGTTTCCCGGTTGATCGAGACTTGGAACTGATTTTCCAGCTTGCCATCGGCATTGTGCTGGGTGTTCCAGCCCTGGCTGACCAGTTTGCCATGCTCATCGAACTGAGCGGTAAGCCACTCGGCGGGCAAGTGGTCACCCGGCACACCCGGCTCCCATGGCTTAGGATAAGGAATGACCTTCTCGGCTTTCTCCACATCCTCGTGCGGATAAGCCCAGTAGGCCAGCGCCAGCCCCACCCGCATGTCCAGCGGGTTCAGGCTTTGTGGCGATAGCGTTTGTGCAGGGTTCGTATCCATGGGCTACCCCTTCCTGCCCAGATCAACGTCCAGAAACTCGCGCTGCGGCATCAGGCATTGGCGGTGAATCCCTTCCCACAGCTTCTGCCGCTCGACATCCTTGAGCAACGTACGTGTCCCGTCCGCGTTGCGGCGGTAATAGCCATCCCTGAAGTGCGGCCACACCTTGTAGGCAATCGTGTAGTAATCCACCTTCGGCCGCCCCTCGTCGATCACCAGACGCCGTGCGTAGCATTGCTGTTGCAGCAAAGGCAACAGTTTGGCCAACCCTGACTCCCAGCCCTCAAGGCTTTCTCTAGGGCTTTGCCCGTAATCCAACCTCCCCGGCATCGGCTTCCCCATCGCCTCCTGCAACGCCAACAGAATCCGCGCGTCCATCGATCCCTTCGCCGCCGCGCGCTCGAACAGGGCCGTGATCGCCTTCGGGTCTTTCACGTCTTCGATCCAGCCATCGGAATTACCCAGCGCGTAGTAATAGTCGCCCTGCGGATCGCCTTTGGCCTGAAGTTCGCCGATGTACTGGCGCAGCCGCTTGATGCCCTTGTTCAGCGTTCGGTCGTTGCCCATGCCTTCGATCTTCGTTGCCACGTAGGCCGGCGCCATGCAGCCGCTCAGCATGGCCGCTGTCGCCAGCGCCAGCATGCCGCGCACCAGATAGGACGAAATTCGTGTGTGCATATGCTTCATTGGCCACAGTCCATGTAGTCGTTCACCGACGCTTCCCAGGCTGCTTGCGCGTCCGGCAGGGCCTTCACAGCAGCTTCTGGCGTTGAGGACGTCAACGCCCGCATGCCATGACCGACCATGTAGGTGGGCTGATAACTCGGTGGGGGCTGTTTTTTCAGCGTCCCGCAAAACACCTCGCGTGCCGCCGCATCATCCAGTTGCGTCCGCATGTGCCCGAGGAAACGCGACGACACCTCGTCACCCAGCTCTTTCTGGAAGATCAACCCCAGGAAGTTCGCCACCTGATGCGCCGTTTCATCGGTCACACGGCGCCTGTCGAACCGTCCTTCACTGCCCGCTGCGCCATAGAGAAAAACCGCTTCATCCAGCTTGTTCTGCTGGATGCACTGTGTCGCGCTCAGATACAGCTCAATGGGCGAATACCGTGTGACCAGTTGGTGTTGGCCCAGGCACTGCGTGGTGGGGTCCGCCGCCGATGCATCCAGCGCCGCGGTTGCCGGTTTCGGCCCCGCCACGGAGCAGCCTGCGAGCGCCGCCATCAACGCCAGCGCCAGCAGCGTGCCCATCCATTCCGCCAGTACGTTCACCGGCTTCCAGTCATCGCCGAACTCGGGCAGCCTGGATGGCTGCGTCTGGCAGGCCTGCAAGGCGAGCATCGCGATCAGCGTCCCCGTCTGGCGAACTGCTCGCCAGCGCTCATTTTTCGTCGTCATGCGTGCGTCCATTCTTGCGGGTGCCTTCGTTGGTGATCTCAGACCAGGGGCATACGCGCGTGCGCCATTCCGCTCCCCCGGACCTGTGCGACATCGTGCAGCCGCGCCGCTTCGGCCAGATGCGCTTCCGCACCCTGGCGCATCGCCGCTTCGATGGGCATTTCGCTCAGGTATATCCCGCCGCCATGCAGCACCGCGATCTGCCGCTCATCACGGCTGAGCAGAAACCGATCCGGCGCCCCCAGGCTCGCATGCCGTGCGCAATGCCTCACCGCCGCCGCACACACCTGCGCCACCTGTGCATCGGTCAAACCCCGGGCCCGCAGGGGATCGGCCAGTTCGCGCTCTGCCAGCGCGAGTTGAGCCTGCTGCCGCACGCCCAGCGTCGGGGTCGGGGTCGGGGCATGCAGCGCCACCTGCCTGCGGTGCAGCACCCGCCCCTGGGCATCCTGCTCGATGAAGGTCGCCCCCTGACGGCGGCGTTCGTTGAGTTCGATCCGGGTGCGCTGGCCATCAGGCCCATAGTGCTCAATCTCGACGTCCCCGGTAAACGGGTTGCAGGCCAGGTATTGCCGGCTGCCGTCGGCCCGCTCCATCAGGAAGCGGTTCCACGGACTCACATCGTCGGCCGCGCCGATCTGGCCGGCCTTGGTCACCGGCGAGGTGCTCAACATCGCAAAGCGCCTGCGCGCCTCCACCGGCATCTGCGAAAAATCGTACTGCCCCTCGGGCACCACGTAGCGCCCATCGGCGCCCATGCCCATGCCCTGCTGCGCATCCACCACCGCGTCCAGCGTATGGTCCTTGCTCATCAGTGCCGCCACCGGCAGCGTGCCTACCTTGCTGATCAGCAGCGCGGTCTTGAGCAGATCGGGCACCGCCGAGCCCGGCAGCATCGTGGCCGGCTGGCCCGTGCGCTCGCTCAGGTAGGCGTTGCGCATCACGCCGTGGTAGGCGTAGGTGGCGATGTCGTTGGGCGTGCGCACGTCGTGCACCTGCCGGCCCGAGGCCCGGTAGTTTTCCAGCGCCGCCTCGAAGCCGCCCACGCCCTTGAAATAATCGCCCCGGATCGTGTCACGGGCAATCGGCAGGCTGTTGTAGACGTAGGCATCGATGCCGTTCCTCAACGCGAAGCTCTGCGCCATGCCGCCGCCCAGGCTGTGGCCGGTGGCGGCGAACTGGAAGCCCTGGTAACGCTCGTCGTTCTTCAGGGCTTCGTAGGCGGCCTGGGCCTGGCCTTGTATTTTGGCGAACGAACTGGCCCCCGCGTTGGCCAGATCGGACCACCAGTTTTCCCATGCATCGGAGCCCTTGAAGTCGAAGGTGATCTGCTTGGTTTCCCGGTTGATCGAGACTTGGAACTGATTTTCCAGCTTGCCATCGGCATTGTGCTGGGTGTTCCAGCCCTGGCTGACCAGTTTGCCATGCTCATCGAACTGAGCGGTAAGCCACTCGGCGGGCAAGTGGTCACCCGGCACACCCGGCTCCCATGGCTTAGGATAAGGAATGACCTTCTCGGCTTTCTCCACATCCTCGTGCGGATAAGCCCAGTAGGCCAGCGCCAGCCCCACCCGCATGTCCAGCGGGTTCAGGCTTTGTGGCGATAGCGTTTGTGCAGGGTTCGTATCCATGGGCTACCCCTTCCTGCCCAGATCAACGTCCAGAAACTCGCGCTGCGGCATCAGGCATTGGCGGTGAATCCCTTCCCACAGCTTCTGCCGCTCGACATCCTTGAGCAACGTACGTGTCCCGTCCGCGTTGCGGCGGTAATAGCCATCCCTGAAGTGCGGCCACACCTTGTAGGCAATCGTGTAGTAATCCACCTTCGGCCGCCCCTCGTCGATCACCAGACGCCGTGCGTAGCATTGCTGTTGCAGCAAAGGCAACAGTTTGGCCAACCCTGACTCCCAGCCCTCAAGGCTTTCTCTAGGGCTTTGCCCGTAATCCAACCTCCCCGGCATCGGCTTCCCCATCGCCTCCTGCAACGCCAACAGAATCCGCGCGTCCATCGATCCCTTCGCCGCCGCGCGCTCGAACAGGGCCGTGATCGCCTTCGGGTCTTTCACGTCTTCGATCCAGCCATCGGAATTACCCAGCGCGTAGTAATAGTCGCCCTGCGGATCGCCTTTGGCCTGAAGTTCGCCGATGTACTGGCGCAGCCGCTTGATGCCCTTGTTCAGCGTTCGGTCGTTGCCCATGCCTTCGATCTTCGTTGCCACGTAGGCCGGCGCCATGCAGCCGCTCAGCATGGCCGCTGTCGCCAGCGCCAGCATGCCGCGCACCAGATAGGACGAAATTCGTGTGTGCATATGCTTCATTGGCCACAGTCCATGTAGTCGTTCACCGACGCTTCCCAGGCTGCTTGCGCGTCCGGCAGGGCCTTCACAGCAGCTTCTGGCGTTGAGGACGTCAACGCCCGCATGCCATGACCGACCATGTAGGTGGGCTGATAACTCGGTGGGGGCTGTTTTTTCAGCGTCCCGCAAAACACCTCGCGTGCCGCCGCATCATCCAGTTGCGTCCGCATGTGCCCGAGGAAACGCGACGACACCTCGTCACCCAGCTCTTTCTGGAAGATCAACCCCAGGAAGTTCGCCACCTGATGCGCCGTTTCATCGGTCACACGGCGCCTGTCGAACCGTCCTTCACTGCCCGCTGCGCCATAGAGAAAAACCGCTTCATCCAGCTTGTTCTGCTGGATGCACTGTGTCGCGCTCAGATACAGCTCAATGGGCGAATACCGTGTGACCAGTTGGTGTTGGCCCAGGCACTGCGTGGTGGGGTCCGCCGCCGATGCATCCAGCGCCGCGGTTGCCGGTTTCGGCCCCGCCACGGAGCAGCCTGCGAGCGCCGCCATCAACGCCAGCGGCACGCCTATGGCTTTCAGTTGTTTTCCAAACATCCAGTTTCTCCCTCTTCTCGTCAAGTGGCTCGCGAGACTCATACGAGATAGCTCCGCCCCTGCTGCCCCTGCTGCTGCTTGTTGGCTTCACCGGTAAATCGGCCTGCCGGCACCTGCACAGGCTCGGCCCCTGGGTTGCGGCCGGTCTGCTGCGAACCCGCCGGCGGCGTGTGGTGCACCGATGCATCGCTGCCATCACTGGCGCTGGGTGACGCGCTGCCGCCGCCGGCCCCCGACACCCGCAGATTGCCTCCGCGTCCAAGATTTCCGTCACCCGCAAGCGCCGCATCCGTGGTGGCTGTCTGGTACACGCCGTCGGGGCCGGGCCGCAATTCTCCAACCCGCTCCAACTCCCGCTCGCGGCTCTGGGCCATAGCCAACCCCGATGACGAGTTGCCGCCTTCGATCGACTGCGGGGCCAGGCCCCTCTGGCCTGCGGGCGCGGCCTGCCCAGCCTCCGCCCCGCCCTCACCGCCACCGAAGACGCTCTTCATCTGCTGCATGTACTGGCTGGACATCAAGCTACCGCCCGCTGTGAACTGCCCCGAGCCTTGCTGGGTCAGGTATTGCGGGTTCTGCT
>NZ_JAQVEJ010000155.1 GCF_028698005.1 Hydrogenophaga sp. | reverse complement strand
AGTAAACCAGGTCGCCGCGAGCCGGTATGACCTTGACGGCCATGGAGGTCCCCTCCATGGCCGTTGTCACTTCCGGGGCAGGGAAGGCCCGGTGCGGCAGGGTGCAGCGGGCTTTTCGGGAGCGTTGCCTCAGCGCAGGATGCCGGCGAAGAACGCCGACAGTTCGTCGAAGCCGTCGAGCGGCAGGACGTTGGCGACGTACTGGTCCGGGCGGACCACGATCATGCACCCGGTGTCCCGGTTGATGCCGCGCATGTCGAAGATGTCGCCGGCCCCCTTGTGGTCGACACAGAACACCTTCTCGTGGTCCTGCAGCCCCAGCTTGCCGGTCCTGGGCTTCAGCAGGGACGGCATGTTTTCATAGGCGAGCTGGTCGAAGGTCTGCTGGAACACGGCCCGGAAGTCGATCACCGCATCGATGTCCTCGCCCGGGCGGGTGTGGCGGACCACCGGTGACGCGGGGTCCTGTTCCAGCCAGTCTGCCAGCCGGTGGATGGCCGAGCCCGGGTTGGAGCTGTCCGCCTTGCCGGCAAAGGCGTAGATGCGCCAGCGCGCATCGGCCTCGGCCACATGGCCCAGTTGCATCTGCCGGGCGTCGGCCAGGCGCACCACCGGCGCCGAGTGGAAGCGGCGGCCGATTTCTTCTCCCCTGGCCAGGGCCTGATGCTTGCCGTCGGCAAACAGGTACGACGGGTCGTATTTCACCGCGGTGCCGCCCGTGAACTCGAGGTTCGCCTTGAACTGGCGGATGATGCGGGGCTCCTCCGTGCCGTCGCGCTCGGCCTGGGTGGTCGGCGCCGACATGATGCGCGCCCATTCGTGGTCGGTCTCGACCAGGCGCCTGGCCTCGGTCAGGCGCTCATTCGAGTAGCTGCGCAGCAGGCTGGGATCCGCCCGGCCCTGCAGCACGTGCACCAGCTTCCAGCCCAGGTTGAAGGTGTCCTGCATCGACACGTTCATGCCCTGTCCCGCCTTGGGCGAGTGGGTGTGGCAGGCATCGCCCGCGGTGAACACGCGCGGATTGCGGCCCGATCCCTCGGGCGCGTCATCGAACTTGTCGGTGATGCTGTGGCCGATGTCGTAGATCGACCACCAGACGATCTCCTTCACATCGAGCGTGTAGGGCCTGAGGATGCGGTTGGCCGCCGCGATCATGTCGTCCTGCGTGAGCTTGCGCTGCGCCGCCCGCTCGTCCGGCCGGAGCTTGTCGAGTTCCACATACATGCGAAACACGTAACCGCCCTCGCGCGGCAGGATCAGCACGTTGCCTTCGTTCGCCGAAGAGACCAGGCACTTCTGGCGCACGTCGGGGAAATCGGTGTTGGCCAGGATGTCCATCACGCCCCAGGCCTGGTGGGCGGCATCGCCGTGCAGCTGGCCGCCGATGGCCTTGCGCACCGCCGAGTGGGCGCCGTCGCAGCCGACCACGTAGTTGGCGCGCACCGTGCGCGTGGCCCACCAGTTGATGCCGCTGGCGTCCTTGAGGGTCACGGTCACCGGATGATCGTCGGTCGTCTCGTCGACCGTCACGCCCACGACTTCCCAGCCGTAGTCGGGCTCCAGGCGCGAGGGCGAGTTCTTCATCACTTCCAGGAACAGCTCGTGCAGCCGCGCCTGGTTGATCAGGATGTGCGGCATCTCCGAACTGTCGTCGGCCACGTCCTGCACCCGGCCGACCCGCTTGATGTGCTCGGGGTTGGCGGGGTCCGGCATCCAGAACGCGGTCTGGTTCACCCAGTAGGTTTCGCGCTTGACCTTGTCGGCGAAACCGAAGGCCTGGAACATCTCCATGGTGCGCGTGTTGATGCCGTCGGCCTTGCCCTTGATGATGTTGCCGGGCATGCGCTCGACGATCATGGTGTCGATCTCGGGGAACTGCGCCAGCTGCGCGGCCAGGCACAGGCCGGCCGGTCCGGTGCCGGCGATCAGCACATCCACTTTCTCGGGCAGCGGCTCGTTGACGCCGCGGTTGCGCCGGTTGGGCGCGGCCTGCTTGACGTCGGGGTTGCCGCCCCTGAAACCATCTTTGTAGAACTGCATCGTGGGTCTCCTTGGGTTGATGTGCGTCCGGGTCGGTCTGCCCGCGCGACGGCAAATAATATCTACACTTATTATTTGGTGTCAATACCGTATGTATACTTATCAATTGGCGCCGCCACCGGCGTGCACGGTGCGGACTTGACCCTTCAGATGGAGCGCAGGGATGGACTCAATCGACATGGCGGGGCACCTGATACGCCGCTTGCACCAGCAGTCCACGCAGGTGTTCGTGCAGCGCACCCAGGCCGCGGGCTTTGACCTCACGTCCGTCCAGTTTGCGGCCCTCGACGCGATCCATGCCCACCCGGGCACGGACCAGGCCAGCGTGGCGGAGATGATCGCCTACGACCGGGCCACCATCGGTGGCGTCATCGATCGCCTGGAGCAAAAGGGCTGGGTGCGCCGTGTCGTCAGCGAACGCGACCGCCGGGCGCGCGAACTCTCGCTGACGCCCGAAGGCCAGCGCGTCTATGCAGCCCTGCTGCCGGTTGTCCAGTCCTTGCAGGACGACATCCTGCAACCCCTGGACAGCGCGGACCGTGCCTGTTTTCTCGAACTCGCCCGTCGCGTGGTGCGACCCTAGGTGCCACGGCACCGTGGGGCATCGGGCGGGGCCACCCGTCGCGTCCGGGTGATGGCCGTGGGCTGGTATAACCCTCCCTTTGACTGAAAGGAGCATTCCCCATGAACCGAGCCGAGCTGGTTGAGATCCTGGCCACCAAGAACGATCTGTCCAAGGCGGCGGCCAACGCCGTGCTGGACACGCTGATCGACACCATCCAGACCGCCGTGAAGAAAGGCGACGCTGTTCAGCTGGTGGGTTTCGGTACCTTCAAGGCGGTCAAGCGTGCCGCCCGCGCGGGCAAGAACCCGGCCACGGGCGACAAGATCAAGATTCCCGCCACCACGCTGCCCAAGTTCGTGGCCGGTGCACGGTTCAAGGATGCCGTCGATCCCAAGGCGGCCAAGCGCCGCGCCGAAAAGGCCGGCAAGTAAAGACCTGCCCACCGGGTGCCCCGGCCGGGGCGCCGCACCGGTCAGGCCAGATCGTCGATGGCCAGCCCGTGCCGGCGCATGAGCGCGACGATGTCATGGATCGCGGCCTCCCGCTCGGCCAGCCACTGCGCATGCTGCGCATCCCGTTCCCGGGCCTGCCTGCGTTTGTCCGCGCCATCGTCCGCCTGGGCAAAGGCGTCGCCCAGCGCGCGCATCAATTGCTGGAAACGCTGATCGCCCATCGGCACGTGAGGCGGGGGGCGCCCCTGGTCGGCGCGCTGGCGGCTGCGGAGTTTCTTGTCTGCGAAGGACATGTGGGTGCGACGATCTGAAAAAGGCCGTGTTGTTCACGGCGCCATCATGAGGGGCGATGGTAGCGGGTTGTCGCCGATGCCGTGCGCACCGGCCTCACGGCCACGGCACCGGGCACCATCCGGCACTCGCCAACCGTGGCCAGTCGAGCTATGCTGGCGCTTGGCAGTGCCACCGCGGCTGCCGGCTCATACAACAACACGCTGCAAGGAAGACAACGCATGACCATTCTCGTCGCTTACGTCGCACGCCCCGAAGGCCAGGCTGCGCTGGACAAAGGCATCGAAATCGCCACCCGCCGCAATGAGCGGCTGGTGGTCGTCAACGCCGGCCCCGGCGGGCGGGACGAATCCATCGTCGACGGGTACGAGGGAGAGCGGGTGGCCGAGCGCCTGTCCCAGTTGCCCATCGAGGCGGAGTTCAAGCACTTCGTGCGCGGCAAGAGCACGATCGAGGAGATCGAGGAACTGGTCGATCAACTGCAGGTGTCGGTGCTGGTCATCGGCCTGCGCAAACGCTCGCCCGTGGGCAAGCTGCTGCTGGGCAGCATGGCGCAGGAGATCCTGCTCAATGTGTCCTGCCCGGTGCTGGCGGTGAAGGCGAACTGAGTCCAACAAGGTTGGCCGCGCCGGGCCCCCGCCGGGCTGTTACCCTGTCCGGATGAGCCAACTCGCTTTCGATTTCGACACCTCCACCGAACCGCCGCAGTCAGCCGATGCCGGTGGGCTGACACTGGAGGACATGGCACGGCGGCTGGAGGCCGACCCCGGCTACCGGGTGCTGCGTCGGCTGGTGCCGGTCCTGGACTTCGGCCCGCGGCCGGCGGGCGGGGATGCCACGGCCGGGGTGCAGCACCTGCTCATCCTCGACACGGAAACCACGGGCCTGTCGCAGGCCAGCGACCGGATCATCGAGCTGGCCATGCTGCTGGTCCAGGTGGACCCTTCCACGGGTCATCCCTTCGGGCCGGTGGAGACGTTCGAGGGCTTCGAGGACCCGGGCATGCCGATCCCGGCCGCGGCGCGGCAGGTCACCGGTATCAGCGATGACATGGTGCGTGGCCAGCGCCTGGACGAAGCGCAGGTCCAGGCGCTGCTGGCACGTGCCGACCTGGTGGTGGCGCACAACGCCGGTTTTGACCGCCCCTTCCTGGAGGCGCGTTTCCCGGCCTTCGCGCACACACCCTGGGCGTGTTCCTTTGCCGACATCGACTGGAAGGCGCAGGGCGCCGAATCGGCACGGCTCGGCGCGCTGGCGCAACGCCATGGCTGGTTCTACGATGCCCACCGCGCGCTGGTCGATTGCCATGCCCTGTTGCAGGTGCTGGCCCGTCCGGGTACCGACGGCGCCACCACCGGCCTGGGCGAGCTGATCGCCGTGGCGCAGCGGCCGGGCTTCCGGCTGCGCGCGACGGGTTCGCCGTTCGAGAGCAAGGACCTGCTCAAGGCCCGCGGCTACCGCTGGGATGGCGAGGCCAGGGTCTGGTCCTGCATCCTGGGCAGCGAGGCGGCCCTGGCGGCCGAGCTGGCCTGGCTCGGGACCGAGGTCTACGGTGGCCGGCGTGCCGCGCAGGTCGAGGTGGAGGTGCTCGATGCGCTGACGCGCTATTCGCAGCGGCCCGGTCAGGTCGAGGTTCGCCGCCTGTCAGACGCTTAGGGCCTGGCCGCCGGCGGTGCCACGAAATGCCCGCTCTTGCCGCCCATTTTTTCCAGCAGACGGATCGACGAGATGGTCATGCCGCGGTCGGTGGCCTTGCACATGTCGTAGATCGTCAGCAGGGCGGTGCTGGCGGCGGTCAGGGCCTCCATTTCCACGCCGGTGGGGCCGGTGCACTCGGCGGTGGCGAGGCAGGTGACGGTGCTGGCGGCCTCGTCGAGTTCGAACTCGATCGCCACGCGCGTGAGCGCAATGGGATGGCACAGCGGGATCAGCTCGCTGGTGCGCTTGGCGCCCTGGATGCCGGCGATGCGGGCGATGCCCAGCACATCACCCTTGCGGGCGTTGCCGCTGCGGACCAGGGCCAGGGTGGCCGGCTGCATGGTGATGCGGCCTTCGGCCACCGCCATGCGGTGGGTGTGTGCCTTGGACGAAACGTCGACCATGTGGGCCTGGCCCCGGGCGTCGAAGTGGGTCAGGGGCGTGGCAGGGGAGTCGGTCATGGCGGGTCGGGTGGCGAAATGGCGGGGTCGGGCCGGCCTTTTTGCCCGGGCGGGGCTGGAACCGGCGGTATCTGCGGGCATCATACGAAGATGCACCGCACTTTCCATCTGTTTTTATCAGGTCTGCGCCGGCCCAGGGTTCTGGCGGGCGCACTGCTGCTGGGGCTGGCCGCCGCCGCCGGCGGACCGTCGCCGCTGGCCAGTGCGCCGGCGCATGCGCAGGGGCTGCCCACCCTGGGCGACGGTGCCGGCCTGACCCTGTCGGCCGAGCGTGAGATCGGTGATGACATCGCGCGCCAGATCTACCGCGATCCGGACTACCTGGATGACCCGCCGCTGGTGGACTACCTGCAGTCGATCTGGCAGCCGCTGCTGGCGGCGGCCCGCGAGCGCGGCGATGTGTCGCCGGAGGTGGCCGAGCGCATGGCCTGGGAGCTGATGATCAACCGCGTCAAGGAGGTCAATGCCTTCGCGCTGCCGGGAGGCTACCTGGGGGTCAACCTGGGCCTGGTGGCGGTGACGCAGAACCCGCAGGAGCTGGCCAGCGTGCTGGCGCACGAGCTCAGCCACGTGTCCCAGCGGCACATCGCGCGCATGCTGTCCGAGCAGGGCAAGCAGACGCCGTGGCTGATCGGGGCGATGATCCTCGGTGCGCTGGCTGCCGGCTCCAGCTCCAGCTCCAGCGTCGACGTGGCGAACGCGGCCATTGCCGGCAGCCAGGCGCTGGCCGTTCAGAACCAGCTCAATTTCTCGCGCGACATGGAGCGCGAGGCCGACCGCGTGGGCTTTGGCGTGCTGACGACGGCGGGGTTCCCGGGCGAAGGCTTCGTGCAGATGTTCGACAAGCTGCAGCAGGCGTCGCGTTTGAACGACGACGGCTCCTTTCCCTATCTGCGCAGCCACCCGCTGACCACGGAGCGGATGGCCGACATGCGCGCGCGCATCCCCCTGGCACCGGCCGGCACCCGGCCGGACGGTCCGCGTGTTGGTGTGGCGCCCCTGATGGCGGTTCCGGACGAGGAGGTGCATGCGCTGATGGCAGCGCGCGCGCGCGTGCTGGCCGAAAACGGCCCCGATCGCCTGCGCGTCTGGCTGCGCCAGGGGCAGCAGGCCGATGCCGACGCTGCGGCGCTGTACGCCGCCGCCCTGTCGGCCTCGCGCCTGGGCCAGCACGGGCTGGCCGGGCAACTGGCTGCGCGCCTGGCCGCACGGGTCGGGTCGTCGGGGCAGCGCCCGGCCGAGTGGTTGCAACTGGAGGTGGGGAGCGCGGCCTTGCGCCAGCGCGCCGGTGACCAGCCCACACCCGAATGGCTGGTCTGGCGCGACCGGGCCCTGGCCGGCAGTCAGCGTGCCGGTGTGCTGCTGGGGGCACAGGCGGCGATGGTCAGCGGCGGGGCGAAGCCGGTGGCCGAACGCTTGCACGCCTGGGTGGTCGATCACCCGCGTGATGCGCTGGCCTGGCAGTTGCTG
>NZ_JAQVEJ010000154.1 GCF_028698005.1 Hydrogenophaga sp. | reverse complement strand
GTGGGCCTGGAACTGCAGCGGGCCGCTCATGCGCGGGCGCGCCGCGCGGTGCGGGCGTTGTGGATCTGCAGCAGCATCAGCACGGAAAAGGCGAAGATGAGCATGACGGCGGCCAGGCGGTGCGCATCGGCGTATTCGAGCGCTTCCACGTGGTCGTAGATCTGGACCGAGACCACGCGCGTGACACCGGGGATGTTGCCGCCGACCATCAACACCACGCCGAACTCGCCCACCGTATGGGCGAAGCTCATGATGCAGCCGGTGATCAGGCCGGGCCGGCACAGCGGCAGCACGACGCGGAAGAAGCTGTCCAGCGGCGAGGCCCGCAGCGTGGCCGCGACTTCCAGCGGGCGGCTGCCCAGGGCCTGCATGGCGTTGAGGATGGGCTGCACCATGAAGGGCAGCGAGTAGAACACCGAGGCCACGATCAGGCCTTCGAAGGTGAAGGGCAGGGTGGGCAGGCCGATGGCCTGCATCCATTGCCCGATGGGCCCCATGGGGCCCAGCATCACCAGCAGGTAAAAGCCCAGCACCGACGGCGGCAGCACCAGTGGCAGGGTGACCAGCGCCCCCACCGGCCGCGTGAGCCATGAGCGCGAGCGTGCCAGCCACCAGGCCAGCGGCGTGCCCAGCACCAGCAGGATCAGCGTGGTCAGCGCGGCGACCTTGAGGGTCAGCCAGATGGCCTGGAGGTTGTCGGGGGTCAGGAACACGCGCGCTCAGAGGTCATAGCCGTAGGAGCGTATCAGATCCTTGATGTTCGGGCTTTGCAGCAGCTTCATCAGCGCGATGGCGGCCTCGTTGTTCTCGCCGCGCTTGAGGACCACCGCGTCCTGGCGGATGGTGCCGTAGTTCTCCTGCGGAATGACCCACATCGAGCCTTCCTTGAGCTTGCCCTCGCTGAGCACCTGCGACATGGCCACGAAACCGATGTCGGCGTTGCCGGTCTTCACGAAGTTGTAGGTCTGGCCGATGCTCTCGCCCTGCACGAGCTTGGGCTTGAGCGCATCGGCCAGGCCCAGCTTGTCCATCACCTGCACGGCCGCGGCGCCATAAGGGGCGGTCTTGGGGTTGGCGAAGGCCACCTTGCGCACCTGCGGCGACTTGAGAATCTCGCCCTTGTCGTCCACCTTGGCCGGGTCGACCGACCACAGCACCAGCTTGCCCGTGGCGTAGGTGAAGCGGGTGCCGGGCGCGGCCAGGCCCTCCTTTTCGAGCATGGCCGGGCGCTCGTCGTCGGCGGCCAGGAACACGTCGAAAGGCGCACTGTTCTTGATCTGGGTGTAGAAGGCGCCGGTCGCGCCCAGGGACACCTTGATGGTGTGGCCGGTGGTCTTTTCCAGCACCGCGGCGATCGCCTTGATCGGCTCGGTGAAGTTGGCGGCCACGGCGACCTGGGCCTCGGCGGCCCAGGCGGCGGACGGGCCCGCCACGGCGAAGATCAGGGAGGGGATGAGACGAAGACGTGTGCGCATGGGGTCTCCTGGGCAAGGGTGGTGGACGGATGGGGAAATGTCGCTATTCAAAAATAGAATAGCGAGTCTATCAAACTACCGGGTGTACGACGATGAGCCGACGGTCTTTCCCGCGTTCCTCTGCGCGTGTTCCGATGCACAGCCTTTCGGCGATGGCCACGCCTCGCCGTGCCTTCGTGGCGCGCGCCGCCGGCCTGCCTGGTGCACCTGTTCCAACCCCGATCGAAAGCGTTTCCACCATGATTTACCTGACCCAGGCCGACATCGACCAGCTCGTGCTGGAGGACATGCCCCTGCACGACGAAACCAGTCGCGCGATCGGCCTGCCGGATGCGCCCGGCACGCTCACCTACGTGGCGCGCCAGGCGGGCGTGGCGGCGGGGGTGCGGCCGTGCGTGCAGATGGCCCGGTCGCTGGGGTTGGAGGCCGAAGTCCTGGTGGCCGACGGGGCCGCCGTGGCGGCGGGGCAGCCGGTGCTGCGCCTGCAGGGGCGGGCGCATGCGCTGCACGTGGCCTGGAAGCAGGGGATGAACCTGCTGGAGTACCTGGGCGGCATCGCCAGCACGACGGCGGCCATGCTGCGCAGCGCGCGCGAGGCCAGCCCGGCGGTCCAAATCGCGGCCACGCGCAAAGCCTTTCCGGGGTCGCGCCGGCTGCAGCAATACGCCGTGCTCTGCGGCGGCGGCGTCGTGCACCGCGCGGGCCTGTCCGAAAGCATCCTGCTGTTCGCGCAGCACCGGGTGTTCCTGGCCGGCGTGCCGCTGGCCGAGCTGGTGCGGCACGCCAGGCGCGCCAGCCCCGAGAAGTTCGTGCTGGTCGAGGCCGACAGCGCCGACGATGCGCTGGCGGCGGCCCGGGCCGGTGCCGACGGGGTGCAACTGGACAAGATGGCGCCGCCCGCCCTGGCCGATCTGGTGCCCCGTCTGCGGGCCGCGCGGGCCGGGCTGACGATCAATGCGGCCGGCGGCATCCGCGTGGACAATGTGGCCGCCTATGCCGCCACCGGGGCGGACATCCTCGTGACCTCGCACCTGTACACCGCGCCGGCGGCCGACTATGGCGTGCGCATGGAACAATCGGGGCATGACCAAGCAAGCCCTGTCCCGAGGTGATCTGCAGCAGGCCCTGGGCCACGCGGCCAGCGACAAGCGCCTGGAGGTGCTGCGCCGCGTCGGCGAGTCGGGCTCGATTTCCCAGGCCGCGCGCGATGCCGGCATCAGCTACAAGGCCGCCTGGCAGGCCATCGACACGCTCAGCAGCCTGGGCGGCGTGGCGCTGGTCGAGCGGACCGTGGGCGGCAGCGGCGGCGGCGGCGCGCGGCTGACGGCCGAGGGCGAGCGTCTGCTGCGGCTGGCCGACGAGCTGGCCCAGGCCAGGGCGGCGGTGCTGGCGCGCTTCGTTGGCCCGGGGGAGGCCGCGCGCGGGCCCGACCATGGCCTGGGGCTGCGCACGTCGATGCGCAACCAGATGCCCTGCCGCGTCGCCGACGCGCGGCCGGCGACCGGGGGCGATCCGCTGGTGCGGGTGACGCTGGCGCCCGACAGCGGGCAGCCCATGGTCTCGGCCATCACGCAGGACAGCGCCGACCTGCTGGGGCTGGCGCCGGGCCTGCCGGTGCTGGTGCTGTGCAAGGCGACGGCGGTGCGCGTCGCGGCCGGGGCACCCGCGCCGCAGGAGGGCGTGAGCACGCTGTGCGGCAAGGTCTGGCGCGTGACGCGCGGGCAGCAGCGCGACGAGGTGACGCTGGCGCTGCCGGGGGGCGTGTTCTGGGTGGGTTTTGCCGATCGTCCGTTCGCGCGCCGCAAGGGCCAGACGGCCCATGCCTCGATGGCGTCCAGCGCGCTGGTCCTCGCCTTGCCCTGAACCCGCTGCGCCGGGCTGTTGCAGGCTGGAGCAGGTGTGCCCTGGGCGGAGGACGCCGCCGCCGCCGGCTGTCCGGATTTGGCACATATCGGCCGCCGCGGCGCGGCGAAGGTCCTGGCATGGTCCTTGAGTGTGGCTGGGTAGCCCAGAGGGCTGAGTCTTACCCACCATTCATCCGAGCAGAGGACGACGACATGATCTATGCAGCACCCGGCGCCGCTGGCGCCAAGATCGCCTACAAGCCGCGCTACGACAACTTCATCGGCGGCAAGTTCGTGCCCCCGGTCAAGGGCCAGTATTTCGACGTGGTCACGCCCGTGAGCGGCAAGGTCTACACCCAGGCCGCGCGCTCCACGGCAGAGGACATCGAGCTGGCGCTGGACGCCGCCCACGCCGCCGCCGACGCCTGGGGCAGGACGGACGCCGCCACGCGCAGCAACATCCTGCTCAAGATCGCCGACCGCATCGAGCAGAACCTGGAACTGCTGGCCTACGCCGAGACGGTGGACAACGGCAAGGCCATCCGCGAGACGCTCAACGCCGACATCCCGCTCACCGTGGACCACTTCCGCTACTTCGCGGGCGCCCTGCGCGCGCAGGAGGGCGGCATCAGCGAGATCGACGAGAACACCATGGCCTACCACATCCACGAGCCGCTGGGCGTGGTGGGGCAGATCATTCCGTGGAACTTCCCGATCCTGATGGCGGCGTGGAAGCTGGCCCCGGCGCTGGGCGCGGGCAACGCGGTGGTGCTCAAGCCCGCCGAGAGCACGCCGATCTCCATCCTGATCCTGGCCGAGCTGATCGCCGACCTGCTGCCGCCCGGTGTGCTCAACATCGTCAACGGCTACGGGCGCGAGGCGGGCATGCCGCTGGCGCAGAGCAAGCGCATCGCCAAGATCGCCTTCACCGGCTCCACCACCACCGGCCGCGTGATCGCCCAGGCGGCGGCCAACAACCTGATCCCGGCCACGCTGGAGCTGGGCGGCAAGTCGCCCAACGTCTTCTTCGCCGACATCATGGACAAGGACGATGCCTTCCTCGACAAGGCCGTGGAAGGGCTGGTGCTGTTCGCGTTCAACCAGGGCGAGGTCTGCACCTGCCCGAGCCGCGCGCTGATCCAGGAAAGCATCTACGACAAGTTCATGGAGCGCGTGCTCAAGCGCGTGGCCGCGATCAAGCACGCCAACCCGCTGGACACCGACAGCATGATGGGCGCGCAGGCCAGCAAGGAGCAACTGACCAAGATCCTCTCGTACCTGGACCTGGGCAAGCAGGAGGGCGCGGAAGTGCTCATCGGCGGCGGCCAGGCCCACCTGGGCGGCGAGTTGGAGGGCGGCTACTACGTGCAGCCCACGCTGTTCAAGGGCCACAACAAGATGCGCATCTTCCAGGAGGAGATATTCGGCCCCGTGCTGGCCGTGACCACCTTCAAGGACGAGGCCGAGGCGCTGGCCATCGCCAACGACACGCTGTACGGCCTGGGCGCCGGCGTGTGGAGCCGCAACGGCAACGTGGCCTACCGCATGGGCCGCGCCATCAAGGCCGGGCGCGTGTGGACCAACTGCTACCACGCCTACCCGGCGCACGCGGCCTTCGGCGGCTACAAGGAATCGGGCATCGGCCGCGAGACGCACAAGATGATGCTGGACCACTACCAGCAGACCAAGAACCTGCTTGTTTCGTACTCGGAAAACAAGCTGGGCTTCTTCTGATCCATGGAGAGGGCTTCGGCCCTCTTTTTCTTCTGCACAAGGAGACAGCCATGGTCGAGAAAGTCATCGCTACCCCTGCCGCGCTGGAACTCATCGCGTTCCTGAAAGCCAGGCACGGCCCCGGCCTGATGTTCCACCAGTCCGGCGGCTGCTGCGACAACAGCGCGGCCAACTGCTACCTGCTGGGCGAGATCACCACCGGCGCGGGCGATGTGTACCTGGGCGACATCGGCGGCTGCCCCTTCTACATCGGCAAGGCGCAGTACGAAACCTGGAAGCACACCCAGCTCATCATCGACGTGATCGAAGGCCACGGCGGCACTTTCTCGCTCGAAGGGCCCGAGGGGAAGGCCTTTCACACCCGGTCGCGGGTGTTCACGGCGGACGAGCAGCAGGCGCTCGGACTGCGCTGACCGGTCAGCCGGGCAACGCGGCCCGGTGGGCATGAACCATGCCCTGGCCTTGATTTCTACGTTATATTTATGAATATACAACGTGGAAAAAGGAGGCCCGACATGAGCCATCGCGCCCAGCCAGGCGCTGCGGTATCCGGCCAGACGGCCAGAGCCGGCAGGCGTCGCCACCTGCTTTTCCTGGAGCCGCATATCCAGTGGTCCGTGCTCTCGCGCTGTCTTCGCCCGGACGATCTTCTGGCGGCCTTGGGGTCCCGTTGCTCCGTGCCGCCGTCAAGGGGCGATGGCGCAGACCCCCTGGTCCTGCTGGAGGAAGCCGCCCGCTGGCTCGGGGAGGACCCCCTCGTTTGCCAGCGGCTGCAGTTCCGTCTCGATGAACTGGCGTCGGCATCGATCCGGTCGACCGCCGCCTGCCGGGACATCGCCGAACTCGAGGCGGTATGGTCGTCCTCTCGCGGCGATGCGGGCACGGCGCCGGTTTACTGGGCCCTGGTCTCGCACGGGCTGGCCGATGCGGCGTTCAGGCGGCAGCTTTATCGGGGCTTTGGCGCTCCGCTGGCCACGCCCTTGGCGTCGGGTGCGCAGGACGCGCGCATGGCGGGCGTTCTCAGACTTTCCGGCGACATGCTGGAAGCCCTGCGGCGGGAGAAGGACCACAGCGCGGCGCTGACGGCGGCCTTGCAGATCGAGTCGGCGCTCAGGCGGCAGTCCCAGAGGCGAGTCGAGGAACTGGAGCAGCGGTGCCTGGCCCTGGATGCGGGGCCGGCCACTGAGGAGTCGCCGAGCGGCGTGGCCGACACGGAGGTGATGGCCCACCCGGTGGCCGAATGGCGTGTCGCCCGGCTGGATGGGCAGGGTCGCGCGGCTATCCAGTTGACCGATGCGCGGGGTATCGGCGGCGCTTTCGTGTTCGACGCCGAGGAGCTTCAGGCCATCCACACCGTTATCGGCGACCTGGTCCGGCCATCGGAGGGGCCGGCCCATTCCCCGGCGTCTTCCGCTTCGGTGAACTGACCGCCTTCCGGGCACGCTTGCGCCCTCATCCTCCGCGCGTGTCGAGCATGCGCCTGATGCGGTCCAGCTCGGGCTTGCACGCCTGCGCGGCGCGTTCCTCGATCGACCGGTAGAGCGCCACCAGCTCCGTGCCCGTGTCGGTGAGCGAGGTGCCGCCGCCATGGGCGCCGCCCTTGGCCGATGTCACGGCCGGCTCCAGCAGCAGGGCGTTGAGTTCATTGATCAGGTCCCAGGCCCGCTTGTAGGACATGCCGAGCGACTTGGCCGCGGCGTTGAGCGACCGGTGTTCCGCGATCGCCTCGAGCAGGGCGATCTTGCCGGGGCCGACGGCGATGGCATCCCCGACCGACAGCCGAAGCCGAAAGCGTGCGCGGACCTTGGAGGGGGATGTCTGGGGCATGGCTGCGATTCTATGAAGTTGCTCCATTCCTGAACACATGGCGCGGTATTCCGGGTGGCACGGAATTTGTTTGAATGGCGGTCGAGAGCATCCACGAACCG
>NZ_JAQVEJ010000153.1 GCF_028698005.1 Hydrogenophaga sp. | reverse complement strand
CGCGGCTGGCCGCGCCGGCGCAGAAGGCCGGTGTGCGCGCCGACACCTACGCGCGCCTGACCCGCGGGCTCGAGCCCGACATGGGCGTGATCGACAAGCTCGACTACCAGCCCGAGTTCCGCATGCCCATCTGGGATTACCTGGCCGGCCTCGTGGACGAGGAGCGCGTGGCCGAGGGCCGGGCGCTGCTGGCGCAGCATGCCGACACACTGCGCCGGGTCGAGCAGCGCTACGGCGTCGATCCGGCCACGGTGGTCGCGGTCTGGGGCGTGGAGAGCAACTACGGCCAGTCCTTCGGCAGCTACCCGCTGCTGCAGGCGCTGGGCACGCTCTCCTGCCACGGCCGGCGCCAGGATTTCTTCCGGGGTGAGTTCTTCGCTGCGCTGCGCATCCTGCAGGCCGGCCACATCGCGCCCGAGAAACTGGTCGGCTCCTGGGCCGGCGCCTTCGGCCACACGCAGTTCATGCCCAGCACCTTCGAGCGCCTGGCGGTGGACTTCGATGGCGACGGCCGGCGCGACCTCATCGACAACACCGCCGACGCGCTGGCTTCGACCGCCCACTTTCTGGCCAGGGCGGGCTGGCGCAGCGCGCAACCCTGGGGCTTCGAGGTGACGCTGCCGGCCGGCCTCAACCTGGCCGGCGAGGGCCGGCGCACGAAACGGCCCTTGTCCGAATGGGCCACGCGCGGCGTGCGCCGCGCCGATGGTTCACCGCTGCCGGCAGGCACGGCACCCGCCGGGCTGCTGGTACCGGCCGGCCCACAGGGGCCGGCGTTCCTGGTCACGCGCAACTTCGACGCCCTGTACAGCTACAACGCGGCCGAAAGCTACGGTCTGGCCATTGCCCACCTGTCCGACCGTCTGCGCGGCGGCAGACCTTTCGTCACGCCATGGCCCACCGACGATCCGGGCCTGTCACGCGCCGAGCGCCGCGAACTGCAAGGCCTGCTGATCCTGCGCGGCCACGACATCGGCGAGGTTGACGGCATGCTTGGCGAGCGCAGCCGTGTGGCCATCCGTGCCGAGCAACAGCGCCTGGGCCATGAGGCCAGCGGCCGCGGTGGCCAGAAAATCCTGCGGGCGCTGCGCGGTCATTGACCGCCGGATCACACCCAGCCGAACTGCGCCCGGACATCCCGGGCGGTGACATTCACCGGCTGCGTGGGTGCCAGCACGTGCTGGCGCAGGTTGGAGGCGCGCACGCCGCCGCCATCCTGCCCCAATACGGCCACGCCCTTGATGCGCCAGCCATGCGCGCGCAGCGCCGCCACATAGGTCTGGGCATCGGGATAGTCCATCAGATCGGTGTGGTGCAGGGTCGGGGCGAGGCTGAACAGCACCGCATCGCAGCGGGCACGGGCCACTTCCGCGACAAAGTCGTCCACCGTGGTGCGCGTGGCCTGCAAGGCGCCGACGCGGGCATAAAAGCGCACCGGTCGCGCTGACGACTGCAACTGGATTTCACGCACGCTGCGGTTGAAGCAGCCACTGAGGCTGCGAATGACCGAGGTCTTGCGGGTGTTGGCATTGCCAATCAGGATGTAGGCGTCCATGGGTCACATGCGTTCAAGAGCGTCGGCCCCATTGTGCCTGCAGGTGAACGCTTCACCACAAAGGCTGCAGCAGCCCCTCCTGCAAGCGCCAGGCATGGCGTGCCATGGCCCGTGCTTCGGCATCGTCGTGCGTCACCAGCACCGCCGCGATACCGGCCTCGCTGATGCGCTGCAGGAACTCGCCGCGCAAGCGTTCGCGCAGATCGGCGTCGAGCGCGGAGAAGGGCTCATCCAGCAGCAGCACCCGAGGCCGGGTGATCAGGGCCCGCGCCAGCGCCACGCGCTGCTGCTCGCCGCCCGAGAGCGTCCAGGTGCGGCTTCGGGCGTGCGCGGCCAGACCGAAACGTGCCAGCATGGCCTCGGCCTGCGCGCGCGCCGCGCGCCGCCCCAGACCCTGCTCCACCAGGCCGAAGGCCACGTTGTCGCGCACGTCCAGGTGCGGGAACAGCGCGAAGTCCTGGAACATCAGCGCAAAGCGCCGCCGCTCGGGCGGCAGATGGGTCACGTCCTCGCCGGCGTACCACACGGTGCCACTCTCGGCCTCCTCCAGTCCGGCCACGATCTTGAGCAGCGTGCTCTTGCCGCTGCCCGACGCGCCCAGCAGCGCCACCGTCTCGCCCGCGTCCACGCGCAGGCTCACACCGCTGAGCAGCGGGCGGTGCGCCCAGTGTTTGGTGATCTGCCGCAATTCAAGCATGGGCTTGCGGGGAACGACGTCCCCGTCCTTCGATCAGCGCGAAGGCCCCGAGCGCCAGCACCATCAGCAGACCCGACAGCACCAGCGCCGCGTCGAGGTTGGCGGCGCCCGGACGACCCAGGTGCTGGTAGATCAGGGTCGTCAGGGTGGTCCACTCGGGGCGCGAGAGAAACAGGGACACGGCGAACTCGCCCAGCGCGGTGGCGGCGGCAAAGGCCATGCCGCGGCGCAAGGCCGGCCGCACCAGCGGCAGCACCACACGCCACCACACGCGCAGCGGCGACGCACCCAGCGTGGCCGCCACCTGGACCAGGCTGACCGGCAGCGCATCCAGCGCCGCCGTGACCGAGCGCGCCACGAACGGGTAGGCCAGCAAGGCATAGGCACCCACCAGGATCGCCAGGCTCGCCGTCCAGTCCGGGTAGAGCAGCAGCAGGCCGAAGGCCACCATCACCGGCGACACCACGAAGGGCAGGTATTCGAGCGTGCGCCAGGCCAGTGCCCACGCGCCGGCGGCCGCCTCGCCCCGGCGCGTGCGCCAGCGGTCCAGCGCCAGCACGCCCAGCGCGTGGCACAGCCCCAGTGCCGTGGCCAGCAGCAGCGCCATGCCCGAAAACTGCAGGGTGTTGCCCAGCGCCAGCCAGGTCTGCGCCTCCAACAGCACGCCGGCGCTGCCGGACACCAGCGCCCTCAGCGTGCGCCAGGCGATCGCCAGCAAGGGCGCACCGCACACCAGCAGCCACACCCCCAGCACCGCACCCAGCGCCAGCCACTGGACCGCACCTCGCGGGCGCCGCCGCGGCACCGGCCATCCCGGCGCGGGCACCGCCAGCCGGCGCTCGATCCAGGCATACGTCAGCGCGATCACCGCCGTCAGGCACAGCATCCACAGGGCCAGCACGCTGGCATCGGCCAGCGCCAGCTCGTGCGCCACCAGGCGGTAGATCTCGACCTCGCCCGTCGCATAGCGCTGGCCGCCCAGCACCAGCGCCAGGCCGAAACCCGAAAAGCAGTACAGGAACACCAGACACAGCGACGACATCATCCAGGGGCGGATCGCCGGCCACTCGACGCGCCAGAACACGCGCCAGGGCGTGGCACCCAGCGTGCGCGCGGCGGCGGCCTGCGAGGCGCTGCTGTGCTCCAGCGCATCGACGCCCGCGCGCACGACCAGGCAGACGTTGAAGAACAGGTTGCCGTACAGCAGCAGCCAGGGCGACTCGCCCAGGTCGATGCCGTGCGCCAGCAGCGGCTCGCCCAGCACACCGCGAGGGCCCCACAGCGCCAGCACGCCCAGCGCGGCCACCAGCGTCGGCACCACGAAGGGCAGCATCATCAGGCGCATCACGGCGGAGCGCCCCGGGAACTGCCAGCGCGCCAGCATCCAGGCCAGCGGCAGCCCGAGCGCCAGGGCCAGCACGCAGGTCGCGCCCGCCTGCAGCAGCGACCACAGCAGCCGCCAGCGCAGGTACGGGTCCGTCCAGACCCCGAGCATCTGCACCGAGGCCTCACCCGCCACGCCCTCGTGCAGCAGTCGCAGCACCGGCGCCGCCAGCATCAGCCCCAGGAACAGGCCGGGGAACGCCAGCCAGCCGGCGCCGAACGGAGCTTTCATGCCGTGCCGTTCATTTCAGGACCACGCGCGACCAGCGTTGCACCCAGGCCCTGGCCTGCGCCTGCATGCGGGCCGGATCGGGGTTGTCGAAGCCGGTGGGCGGCGTGGCGTGCTCGCGCATCACCTCGGCCAGCGGCGCGCCCGCTTCGGCCGGGTACATCCACATCGTGGTCTGCAGGGCCTGCTGCACCGCGGGCGAGCGCAGGAACTCGATGAAACGGCCGGCCGCTTCACGCGCGGCCGGGTTGCCACCCCGCACCAGCGCCACGCCCTCGACCTGGCGGAACACGCCGCCCCGGATGAACAGGTTGGCCGTCGGCGCCTCGGCCAGCGGCGTCTTGCTGTAGAACACCTCCGCCGCCGGGCTGCTGGCATAGCTCAGCACGATGGGCCGCGTGCCGCCGTTGCGCGTGAACTCGGTGTAGTAGGCCTCGGTCCAGCCCCGCACGACCTTCACGCCATTGGCCCGCATGCGCGCCCACCACGCGAAGGCTTCCTCCTCGCCGAGCCCCGCGATGGTGGCC
Source organism: Hydrogenophaga sp. (assembly GCF_028698005.1). Classification (GTDB taxonomy): domain Bacteria; phylum Pseudomonadota; class Gammaproteobacteria; order Burkholderiales; family Burkholderiaceae_C; genus Hydrogenophaga. The sequence goes on along the minus strand of NZ_JAQVEJ010000153.1, from coordinate 2,621 downwards.
ATCAGAAAGGCCTGCCCCGGGCTCGACGTCGCCGGGTTCTGCACCACGAGCAGCTTCGCGTAGGCGGGCCTGGCCAGATCCTCCAGCGAGGTCGGCAGCGCCAGCCCGGATGCCGCGAACCAGGCCTTGTCCACGTTGAGGCAGACGAAGCCGTAATCGACCGGCACCACGCCCTCGCCCAGCTCCGCCGCAGCGGCACGGCTCGCAGCCGGCCCGGTGTAGGGCTCCAGCACCCCGGCCTGCAAGGCGCGCGGCAGCAGGGTGTTGTCGATGCCATAGACCAGGTCGGCAATCGGCCTGGCCTTGGTCAGGATGAGTTTGTTGACCATCTCGCCCGCATCGCCCGCCTTGACGAGCTGGAGCCTGACGCCCGCTTCCTGCTCGAAGCGGGCCAGCAATTCCCTGGGCAGGTCGAACGAGTTGTGGGTCATCACCCGCAACACGGAAGGGGCGGCCCGCAGCGCGGCCGGCGACAACGCCGCCAGTCCGCACCCCAGGCCTCGAAACAAAACATCACGCCGCTGCATACAGGCCATCGCATCCAAACGCCCGGATCGGGCTGGCGGGGTGACAGCGGCACGGCTCCGGCCTGTGCGACATCACGCTCCCTACGCTGGCACGACCCAGATCAGGTGAGAGGGGTCTTTCTCAGCCCGGGCCCGCGCTTTCTGGCACGTGCCCCGGGCACCCCCGGTGAAAGCGGTCATTCTAGGCCGGTTCCGGGGTTAAGCTCGGCCCATGGACAAGCTCCTGCGCACCTTTTCCTGGCAGGACTGGCGGCACCACCCCTGGCGCAGCGCGGCGGCCGTGGTGGCCGTGATGCTCGGCGTCGCGCTGGCGCTGGCGGTGCAGCTCATCAACGCCTCGGCGCTGTCCGAATTCGCCCATGCGGTCAGCGCCGTCGATGGTCAGCCGGACCTGACGCTGCGTGCGCGCAACGGGGCCATCGACGACACCTGGCTGGAGCGCATCGTCGCCGACGCGCAGGTGGCCACGGCCAACCCGGTGCTCGAATGGCCCACGGCCCTGCGCGCGCCCGACACGGGCACACCGGTGGCGGTGCGTGTGGTCGGCGTTGACGCGCTGGCCGTGGCCGCCGTCTCACCGGCGCTGATGCCGCAGGTGGCCCCGGGCAGCGACCGGCTCGACCTGTTCGCCGCCGACACGGTGTTCGCCAATCCGGCCGCCCGCCGCCTGCTGGGGAATGTGCGCGAGATCAGCGTGCAGGCCGGCCTGCAGTGGCGCATGCTGCGCATCGCGGGCAGCACGCCGGCCCCCGGCCCTCCCGTGCTGGTGATGGACGTGGCCGCCGCGCAGCAGCTCTCCGGCCAGCCAGGACAGCTCAGCCGCATCGACCTGCGACTGGTCCCGGGCACCGACGCGGCCGGCCTGCCCACCCGGCTGGGCCTGCCGCCGCACTGGCTGGCGCAGCGCCCCGGCGACGGCACCGAGCGCATCGGCCAGCTCTCGCGCGCCTACCGCGTCAACCTCACGGTACTGGCGCTGGTGGCCCTGTTCACCGGCGCCTTCCTGGTGTTTTCCGTCATGGCGCTGTCGGTCGCCCGACGCCAGCAGCAGTTCGCCCTGCTGGGTGTGCTCGGCCTGTCGGCACGCGAGCGCATGCATCTCATCCTCGCGGAATCCGCCCTGCTCGGCGGGGCCGGCAGCCTCGCCGGCGTGGCCCTGGGCACGGGCCTGGCCGCGCTGGCGCTGCGCCTGCTCGGCGGTGATCTGGGTGGCGGCTACTTCGACGGTGTCAGCCCGCCGCTGCAATGGCACACCGGGTACGCGGTCCTGTTCGGCACGCTCGGCGTGGTCGCCGCCCTGGCCGGTGGCTGGTGGCCGGCCCGCGCCGGGCGCGACCTGTCACCCGCGCTGGCCCTCAAGGGCCTGGGTGCCACCGTGCCCACCGGTACGCGCCGACGCTGGATCGCGCCGGTCCTGCTGGTGGCCGCCGCACTGCTGACGCTGGCACCTGCGGTGCAGGGCATACCGCTGGCCGCCTATGTGGCCATCGGACTGCTGCTCATCGGCGGCATCGCGGTCCTGCCCCTGGGCGTGGGCGCCGTGCTCGACCGCATCGCCCCCACGCTCACCCGCCGCGCGGTCCCCATGCTCGCCATCGAGCGCGCCCGCCGTCAGCGCGACAGCGCCGCCGTCGCCACCAGCGGCATCGTCGCCAGTCTGGCGCTGTCGGTCGCGCTGACCGTGATGGTCGCGAGCTTCCGCGACTCGGTCACCGAATGGCTCGATGGCGTGCTGCCGGCCCAGCTCTATGTGCGCGGCAGCGACACCAGCGTGGGCGAAGGCAACCCGCTGCCGCCGGCCTTCGTGGCCGAGACCATGGCACTGCCCGGCATCGTGCGCGCCGACGCCCTGCGCGCCACCCGCGTGCAGCTCGCCGCCGGGCTGCCGCCGATCGTGCTGCTGGCCCGTCCGCTGGCCCTGGCGGGCGATGGCCGGCCCGGCCAGTCCCTGCCGCTGACCGGCCCACAAACACCCGTGCCCAAGGCAGGCCCACAAGGCGAGGCCGTCGTGCCCGTCTATGTCAGCGAGACCATGGCCGACCTGCATGGGGTGCACCCGGGCCAGTGGCTGACCGCGCTGGCCGGTGCGCTGGC
>NZ_JAQVEJ010000021.1 GCF_028698005.1 Hydrogenophaga sp. | reverse complement strand
TACCAAAAATCTGTTTTGAATCATCGTCTTATCGTGTCATGCTGTATGCATGAACAGGTATAACAGAACCGACAAACCCGACTGGACCCCTCCCCGGTCCCAGCGGTTGCTCGATCAGGTGCGCGAGCGTATACGGTATTTGCACTACAGCTTACAGACGGAGAAGGCCTACGTCCACTGGACCAAGGCCTTTGTGTTGTGGACAGCACGACAGGGCAGCCAGGGCTTTCGGCACCCGCGCTTGTTGGGGCAGGCCGAGGTGGAAGGCTTTTTGACAATGCTGGCCACCGAGCGGCGGGTGGCCCCGGCCACCCACCGCCAGGCCCTCAATGCCCTGCTGTTTCTGTACCGGCAGGTGCTGGGCATGGAGCTGCCGTGGATGCAGAACATTGGCCGTCCGCCTGAACGCAAGCGGGTGCCCACAGTGCTGAGCTTGGCAGAGGTGCGCCAGGTGCTGGACCTGATGAGCGGCACCGAGGGTTTGCTGGCCGCCTTGCTCTATGGCACCGGCATGCGGCTGACTGAGGGCCTGGCGCTGCGCGTCAAGGACATCGACTTTGACCGGCAGGCTATCGTGGTGCGCGGTGGCAAGGGCGACAAGGACCGGGTGGTGATGCTGCCACGCACGCTGGTGCCCCGCCTGCAGGAACAACTGGCGCAGGCACGGGCCCTGTGGTCTCAGGACAGGGCGACCGGACAAAGCGGTGTCTACCTGCCGCATGCGCTGGAGCGCAAGTACCCCAGGGCCGGCGAGACCTGGGCCTGGTTCTGGGTATTCCCCGCACCCAAAAACTCCACCGACCCGGTCACCGGCACCATCCGCCGGCATCACCTGTTTGAAGAAAAGCTCTCGCGCCGGCTGAAGCTGGCGGTGCAACAGGCCGGCATTGCCAAGCACGTGACGGTGCACACCCTGCGGCATTCGTTTGCCACACACCTGCTGCAAGCAGGCACCGACATCCGCACCGTGCAGGAGTTGCTGGGGCACAGCGATGTGTCCACCACCATGATTTACACGCACGTGCTCAAGGTGGCGGCCGGTGGCACGGCCAGCCCGCTGGATGCGCTGGCGCTGCCGGCGCAGTCCCGTCAGTCCTTCGCAGGGGGCAGCCCGTCCTTGGCGTCTTTGGCGTCCTTGGGAATGGGCGTGGGCCGGCCTTCGTCGTCGATGGCGACGTAGGTCAGGGTGGCTTCGGTCACTTTCACGTACACGCCCTGGGCGCGGAAGCGCTCGGCAAAGACCTCCACCTGCACGGTGATGGAGCTGTTGCCGACGCGGGTGATGTGTGCGAAGAAGCTGAGGATGTCGCCGACGCGCACCGGCTGCTTGAAGATGAACTGGTTGACCGCCACCGTGGCCATGCGGCCCGGCACGTAGCGCGCCGGCAGCACGGAGCCGGCCAGGTCCACCTGCGCCATGACCCAGCCGCCGAAGATGTCGCCGTTGCTGTTGGTATCGGCCGGCATGGGGATGACCTTGAGCACGAGTTCCCGGTCTTCGGGCAGGGATGTCTGGGGACGGGGGCTTGATTCGTCGGACATGGGCACAATCTCAATGATCTTCTCCCTTATTGTCTCGCACACCGCACGACAACGGTCTGCCCGCCCCTCGTTTGATGCGCCACACCAGCTCCTCCGCCCACCTGCCCCTGCCCCAGTCGTCGCCCGGCCAGCCCGCCCCGCCGCGGTCCGACTGGGCAACGCTGCGCCGTCTGCTGCCCTACCTGTGGCGCTACAAGTGGCGGGTGCTGGCGGCGCTGCTGTTCATGGTGGCCGCCAAGCTGGCCAACGTGGGCGTGCCGGTGCTGCTCAAGGAGCTGGTCGATGCCATGACGATAGCGCCCGGCAGCGCCCAGGCGCTGCTGGTGGTGCCGGTGGCGCTGCTGCTGGCCTACGGCCTGCTGCGCCTGTCCACCAGCCTGTTCACCGAGCTGCGCGAGCTGGTGTTCGCCAAGGCGACCGAGGGCGCCACGCGCAGCATCGCGCTGCAGGTGTTCGGGCACCTGCATTCGCTGTCGCTGCGCTTTCACCTGGAGCGCCAGACCGGCGGCATGACGCGCGACATCGAGCGGGGCACGCGCGGGGTCCAGTCGCTCATTTCGTATTCGCTCTACAGCATCGTCCCCACCCTGATCGAGGTGACGATGGTGCTGACCCTGCTGGGCACGCGCTTCGACATGGGCTATGTCTGGATCACGCTGGCGGCGCTGGTGCTGTACGTGTTCTTCACGGTGACGGTGACCGAGTGGCGCACAAAATTCCGGCGCGAGATGAACGAGCTGGAGTCGATCGGCCAGGCGCGCGCGGTGGATTCGCTGCTCAACTACGAGACCGTCAAGTACTTCAACAACGAGGGCTTTGAAGCCCGCCGCTACGACCAGGCGCTGGAGCGGCTGCGCAAGGCGCGGCTGAAAAGCCAGCGCACGCTGTCGCTGCTGAACACGGGGCAGCAACTGGTGATCGCGGTGGCGCTGGTGGCCATGCTCTGGCGCGCCACCCAGGGCGTGGCCGACGGGCACATGACGCTGGGCGACCTGGTGATGGTCAACGCGTTCATGATCCAGCTCTACATCCCGCTGGGCTTTCTGGGCGTGCTCTACCGCGAGATCAAGCAGAGCCTGACCGACCTGGAAAAGATGTTCACGCTCATGGAGAAGGAGCGCGAGATCGACGACGCGCCCGGCGCCCGGCCCCTGCAACTGGACGGTCCGCCGGCCGTGCGTTTTGCCGACGTGCGCTTCGGCTACGAGCCGGCGCGGGAGATCCTGCACGGCATCAGCTTCGAGATTCCGGCCGGCAAGACGGTGGCGGTGGTCGGGCCTTCGGGCTCGGGCAAGAGCACGCTGGCACGGCTGCTCTACCGCTTCTACGACGTCGGCTCGGGAGCGATCCTCATCAACGGCCAGGACATCCGGCAGGTGACGCAGGCCAGCCTGCGCCAGGCCATCGGCATCGTGCCCCAGGACACGGTGCTGTTCAACGACAGCATCGAATACAACATTCTCTATGGCCGCCCCGACGCGGGGCACGAGGCCGCCGTGGCGGCGGCGAAGGCGGCCCACATCCACGCCTTCATCGAGCGTCTGCCGCAAGGCTACGCCACGGTGGTGGGCGAGCGGGGCCTGAAGCTCTCGGGCGGTGAGAAGCAGCGCGTGGCCATCGCGCGCACCCTGCTCAAGGACCCGCCGATCCTGATCTTCGACGAGGCCACGTCGGCGCTGGATTCGGCCAACGAAAGGGCCATCCAGGCCGAGTTGCGCAGCGCCGCGCGCGGCAAGACGGCGCTGGTGATCGCCCACCGCCTGTCCACGGTGGTGGACGCGCACGAGATCCTCGTGCTGGAACACGGCCACATCGTCGAGCGCGGGGCGCACGCCGAGCTGCTGGCGCGCGGCGGCGTCTATGCCGGCATGTGGGCGCTGCAACAAAGTGGCGCCGAGGCGCCGGCCAGCGCGCCGTCGTCAGCCGCCTGAGGACGCCATCCCCGCCAGGCCATCCACGGCCTGGCTCAGCGCCTGCCGCGCCTGCGCCACGATCTGGCGGCGCCAGGCATCGGTGTCGGTGTAGAAGGCATCGAGCATGCGCTGGCGGATGGCGGCCTGCCGCCCGGCGTCCGCGCCGGGGTGCAGGTACAGCCAGTGGTCGCCCCGCAGCGCGTTCACGACCTCGGGCACCGGCACCGTGCCGTATTCGAGCGCGATGCCGGTGTACTCGGCCTGCGGGCATTCCTCGTAGGCCGCGCACCACATCATCCCGGTCAGCTTGGCCGAGGTGGAACTGCCGTCGTAAATGGAGGTGATGGGCGTCTGGCCGCCGCCGCCCCACCAGGCGCGCGTGCGCGCCAGCGCCTGGGCATCGTCGCGGCAGGCGAAGATGCGCTCGCCCACGCCGCTCGGCCCCAGGCCGGTGTGCAGATCGATCCAGGCCAGCCGGCGGCACCGGCGCCCGTAGCTGCGCAACACCTCGCGCAGGGTACGGTTGCTCCAGGTCGGCCCCTGGCCACCGAAGAACAGCCCGTCCGGACGCTGGTACTGGCCCTGGGTGACGGCCACCTGAAAAGCCGGCATGCCGCGGCCGGCGATCCAGGCCTGCAGGGTGTGTTCGTTCTCCGGCGTGGGTGGCCACTGCGCCGGCAGCAGCAGCTCATGCAGCTCGCCGTAGGCCGGGTTGTCGGGCAGGGGACGCGAGAAGTCCTGGAAATTGCGGTTGAGGTCGACGTTTTCGTGCGTCACCCGCCGCAGGTGCGAGAAGCCATGCGGGTTGAGGGCATGCACGTAGAGCACCGCCACCCCGGCGCGGCGCGCCTGCTCGCGCCACGCGGCATCGTGGGCGGCAAACACCTGCACGCCCGAGCCGCAGAAGCCCTCCACCCCGTGGCAGGCGCTGCTGACGATGAGCAGGTTTTCGGCATCGGCGGGACCGTCCAGCGCCACGTCCATGGCCAGCGTCTCGCCCTCGCGGCCCTTGAGCGGGTGGTCGTAGCTGCGGATGGCCATGCCGGCGATGGCGGCTGCCTCCAGGAACTTGACCCGGGCCCTGGCGTAGCTGGGCGCAAAGGCCTCGTGGAGGCCGATCATGGCTGCGCCTTCGTGCCCGTCTGGGCGAACCAGGCCTGCACCAGGCGCACCCAGTAGGTGGCCCCGAGCGGGATCAGCTCGTCATTGAAGTCGTAATGCGGGTTGTGCAGCATGCAGGGACCGGCGTCGTGGCCGCCGCCTTCGTAGCCGGCGCGGTGCGCGCCATCGCCGTTGCCGATGAACAGGTAGCAGCCGGGGCGCTCCTGCAGCATGAAGGAAAAGTCCTCCGCACCCATGGTGGGTTCCTGCACCAGCACCTGCGCCTCGCCCACCACGTCGATGGCCACGCGGCGTGCGAACGCGGTCTCGGCCGGGTGGTTGACGGTGGGCGGGTAGTTGCGGTGGAAGTGGAACTCCACCGTGGCGCCGAAGGCCGCCGCCGTGTGCCGTGCGATCTCCTGCATGCGCTGCTCGATCATGTCGAGCACCTCGAAGGTGAAGGTGCGCACCGTGCCCTGGATCTCGCACTGGTCGGGCACGACGTTGGTGGCCTCGCCGGTGTGGATCATGGTCACCGAGATCACGCCCGCGTCCACCGGTTTCTTGTTGCGCGTGATGATGGTCTGGAAGGCCTGCACCATCTGGCAGGCCACGGGCACCGGGTCGATGCCATTGTGCGGCAGCGCCGCGTGCGCGCCCTTGCCGCGGATGACGATGCGGAACTCGTTGCTCGAGGCCATGACCGGTCCGCTGCTGAGCGCGAAGCTGCCCGCCGGCAGGCCCGGCCAGTTGTGCATGCCGAACACGGCCTCGACCGGAAACTGCGTGAACAGCCCGTCCTTGATCATCTCGCGCGCACCGCCACCGCCCTCCTCGGCCGGCTGGAAGATCAGGTACACGGTGCCGTCGAAGTCGCGGTGCTGCGCCAGGTGCTGTGCCGCCGCCAGCAGCATGGTGGTGTGGCCGTCGTGGCCGCAGGCGTGCATCTTGCCCGCATGGCGGCTGGCGTGACCGAAGGTGTTGAGCTCGGTCATGGGCAGCGCGTCCATGTCGGCGCGCAGGCCGATGGCCCGGCCGCTGGCGCCGCCGTCGCGGCCGTGCACGATGCCCACCACCCCCGTGGTGCCCATGCCGCGGTGGAGGGGGATGCCCCACTCGGTGAGCTTGGCGGCCACCAGGTCCGCGGTGCGCACTTCCTCGAAGCACAGTTCCGGGTGGGCGTGGATGTCGCGCCGGATCGCCGCCATCGTGGCGGCCTCGGTGACGATGGGATCGATCAGTTTCATGGCGTCGTCTCGGATGGAAAGACCAAGGCAGGCATCATGGCGTGCCATGCCGCAAGGCGCCATCCATCCTAACCCTTGTCCGGCCGATCCGTCAGCGGCGCACGCGGCCGTCCGCGGTCAGCAAGGTCAGTTCGACGAAGCGGGAGCCGACCCGCTGGCCGGGGCCGAACTCCAGCACAAACCCGCCCAGATCCAGCTTCTGCAGACCATCCAGCGCTGCCAGGAAACTGTCGCGGTTGAGGCCGCGGCCCGCCCGGCGCAACACCTCGGTGAACAGCTTGGCCGCCACGAAGCCTTCCATGCCCGAGTAGTTCGGCACGACACCGCGTTTGTCCTTGAGCGCGGCCTGGTATTCGGCCGCGATCGGGGTGGTGGCCGAGTACGGGTACGGCATCACCTGGCTGACCGCCACCCCCTTGGCCTCGGCGCCAAGCTCGTCCAGCAGGGCCTGGGTACCCACAAAGGAGACGTTGTAGAAGTTGCCGGTGTAGCCGGCGCGGCGCGCCTGACGAACGAAGACCGCGCAGGCCTGGTAGGCGCCGATCTGCACGATGGCCTCGGGCCGGGATGCCAGGATGGTCTTGAGCGCGGCCGCCACCTCGGTCGAGTTGCGCGCCACCACGCCCACACTGACCGGCGTGAGGTCGAGCGTCTTGAGCGCCGCCTGCACGCCGGCCAGGCCGGCCTGGCCGTAGCCGTCGTCCTGGTGGAACACGGCGATGCGCCGGATGCCCACCGAGGTGAGCTGGCGCACGATGGCGGCCGTCTCGTCGTTGTACGAGGCGCGGATGTGCACGACATGGCGGTCGAACGGGTTGCGCAGCGATTCGGCGCCCGTGAGCGGGGCGAACAGCGGCACCTTGGCCTGCGTGGCCAGCGGCAGCGCCACCTGCGTGGTGGGCGTGCCCACATAGCCGAACAGGGCGAACACGTTCTCCTGCAGCAACTGCCGGGTGTTGGCTTCGCACCGCTGCGGGTCGTAGCCGTCGTCGAGGCGCCGCAGTTCGATCTTGCGGCCGTGCACACCCCCCTTGGCATTGACCGCCTCGAAACAGGCCATCGCGCCCAGGTGGTATTGCAACCCCAGTTGCTGCGCCGGCCCCGAAAACGCGGCCGACTGGCCAAGCACGATCACGTTGTCCTTCACGCCGGCCGGCTGGGCCCGTGCCACGGCCCCCAGTCCCCCCAGCAACGACAAGCCCGCTCCTTGCCCGATGGCGGAAATCACCCGACGACGCTGCATCCATTTCTCCTGCTATCCTGCTTTCCGAGGGACCGGAGGCAGGGAACAATTTGCAACAATACCAGCAGATCCGACACGATGCATCTCCCGATTAACACGAACGAACCCCACTCGCCTGTTCGTGGAGCCTGCCCGCACGACTGCCCGGACACCTGCGCCCTGCTGACCACGGTGGACAACGGCCGCGCCATACGGGTGCAGGGCAACCCCGGGCACCGGCACACCGACGGTGCCCTGTGCACCAAGGTCTCGCGCTACCCCGAGCGCACCTACCATCCCGAACGCATCCTCACGCCCCTGCGTCGCACGGGCCCCAAGGGCAGCGGCCGCTTCGAACCCGTGGACTGGGAAACCGCCCTGGACGAGATCGCCGCGCGCCTGGGTGCCATCGCCGCGCGCGACCCCGAGGCCATCCTGCCCTACAGCTACGCCGGCACCATGGGCCTGGTGCAGTCCGAAGGCATGGCGGCGCGGTTTTTCCACCGGCTGGGCGCCTCGCTGCTGGATCGCACGATCTGTGCCACCGCCGGCGGCGAGGCCATGACCCACACGCTGGGCGGCAAGATCGGGATGAAGGTGGAGCATTTCGCCGAGTCCAGACTGATCCTGATCTGGGGCAGCAACTCGATTGCCAGCAACCTGCACTTCTGGCGCCTGGCGCAGCAGGCCAAGCGCAACGGCGCACGGCTGGTGTGCGTCGACCCGCGCCGCACCGAGACCGCCGACAAGTGCCACGAGCACATCGCGCTGCGCCCGGGCACCGACGCGGCGCTGGCGCTGGCGCTCATGCACGAGCTGATCGTCCACGATTGGCTGGACCACGACTACATCGCGCGCCACACGCTGGGCTGGCCGGCGCTGCGCGAACGCGCGCTGCAGTGGCCGCCGGCACGGGCGGCCGGGGTCTGCGGCGTGCCGGTCGAACAGATCGAACGGCTGGCGCGCGACTGGGGCACCACCGCCCCGGCGGCCATCCGCGTCAACTACGGCGTGCAACGCGTGCGCGGCGGCGGCAACGCGGTGCGCGCCATCGCCTGCCTGCCGGCGCTGACGGGTGCCTGGCGCCACCGCGCCGGCGGCGTGCTGCTGTCCTCGTCGGGCCATTTCCCGGTGCGCCGCGCGGCGCTGCACCGGCCCGACCTGCTGGCCGATCGCACGCCGCGCACCATCAACATGGTGACCATCGGCGACGACCTGCTGCGCGAGACCTCGCCCGGCTTCGGCCCGCGCATCGAGGCACTCGTGGTCTACAACAGCAACCCGGTGGCCGTGGCCCCCGAATCGGCCAAGGTGGTGCGCGGCTTCGCGCGCGAGGACCTGTTCACCGTGGTGCTGGAGCACTTCCAGACCGACACCGCCGACTATGCCGACCTCATCCTGCCGGCCACCACGCAGCTGGAGCACTGGGACATCCACGCCAGCTACGGCCACACCGACGTGCTGCTCAACCGCCCGGCCATCGAGCCGCGGGGCCAGGCGCGCAGCAACGCCGCGATCTTCCGCGCGCTGGCCGCGCGCATGGGCTTTGACGAGCCGTGCTTCCGTGACGACGACCTCACGCTGTGCCGCACGGCCTTCGGCGACGAGGTCGATTTCGACCTGCTGCTGGCGCAGGGCTTTGCCACGCTGGACCTGCCCGAGGCGCCGTTTGCCGAAGGGGGTTTTCCGACGCCGTCGGGCAAGTGCGAGTTTTTCAGCGAGCGCCTGGCGCGCCAGGGCCTGGACGGCCTGCCCGACCACCTGCCCAACCACGAGCCGGCCGGCACCGACCCGCGCCATCCGCTGGCGATGATCTCGCCGCCGGCACGCAACTTCCTCAACTCCAGCTTCGTCAATGTGAAGAGCCTGCGTGACATCGAGGGCGAACCGCTGCTGGAGATCCACGCCAGCGACGCCGAGCCGCGCGGCATCCAGGACGGCCGGATGGTGCGCGTGTTCAACGCGCGCGGCGAGTACCGCTGCAAGGCCCGTGTGAGTGAGCGCGCCCGGCCCGGCGTCGTCAACGGTCTGGGCATCTGGTGGCGCAAGCTCGGCCCCGACGGCACCAACGTCAACGAGCTGACCAGCCAGCGCCTGACCGACCTGGGCCGCGGCCCGGTGTTCTACGACTGTCTGGTGGAGGTGGCGGCGTGCCCATGAGCCGATCCCGCGTCACGCGCCGACGCCCGGCCGTGCTGCTGCTTTGCGCGGTGGTGTGGCTGGTGCTGCCCGGCTGCACCAGCCGACTCACCGGTCCGGGCTACTACTGGCAGTCGATCACCGGTCACCTGGCGTTGATGAACGCCGCGCGCCCGCTCGACGACTGGCTGCACGACCCCGCCACGCCCGGGCCGCTGCGCGAGCGCCTGCAGACCGCGCGCGAGATCCGCCGCTATGCCGCCGACGTGCTGCAACTGCCCGACAACGCCAGCTACACACGCTATGCCGACCTCGGCCGACGCGCCGCGGTCTACAACGTGGTCGCGGCACCCGAGTTCTCGCTGCAGTTGCGGCAGTGGTGCTTTCCGGTGACCGGCTGCATCGGCTACCGCGGCTACTTCGACGAGGCCGACGCGCAGGACTACGCGGCGTGGCTGGCCAGCGAAGGCGAGGTCGCGATCTATCCCGTGCCGGCCTATTCGACCCTGGGCTGGACCAACTGGCTCGGCGGCGACCCGCTGCTCAACACCTTCATCGGCTACCCCGAGGGCGAGCTGGCGCGGCTGATCTTCCACGAACTGGCGCACCAGCAGCTTTACGTGCGCGACGACACCAGCTTCAACGAATCCTTCGCCACCGCCGTCGAGCGGCTGGGTGGCGCGCGCTGGCTGCGCGAGCGCGCCAGCGACGACGCCCGCCAGGCGTTCGACCAGTTCCAGCAGCGCCGTCTGGCCTTCCGCGAGCTCACCAGCCACACGCGCGCGCAACTGGCGGCGCTGTACGACACCCCCGGCCTGGCCGACGCCGGGCGCCGTGCACGGAAGGCCGCGATCATGGACGGATTTCGTGCCAGCTACGCGCGGCTGCGCGAGCGCTGGGGCAGTTGGCCCGGCTACGACCGCTGGGTCGCGCAGGCCAACAACGCCCTGTTCGGCGCGCAGGCCGCCTACGACGAATGGGTACCCGCCTTCGAGGCGCTGTTCGAGCGCGAGGGCCGCGACTTCGCGCGCTTTTACACCGCCGCGCGCCAGCTCGCCGGCCTGCCCGCCGAAGAAAGAAAAGCCGCCCTGACAGCGCTGCTGCCGGGCGGCTAGCCCACAGGGCCCGTGCGCGCTCAGCCGCGCAGCTCGCGCCGCAGGATCTTGCCCACCGGCGTCTTGGGCAGCTCGGTGCGGAACTCGATCACCTTGGGCTGCTTGTAGCCGGTGAGGTTGGCCTTGCAGAACTCGCGCACCTGCGCCTCGGTCAGCGACGGGTCCTTCTTGACGATGACCAGCTTGACGGCCTCGCCCGACTTCTCGTCGGGCACTCCCACCACGGCGCATTCGAGCACGCCGGGCATCGTGGCGACCACGTCCTCGACCTCGTTGGGATAGACGTTGAAGCCGCTGACCAGCACCATGTCCTTCTTGCGGTCGACGATCTTGAAGTAGCCGCGCTCGTCCATGATGCCGATGTCGCCGGACTTGAAGTAACCGTCCGCCATCATGACCTTGGCGGTCTCGTCCGGGCGCTGCCAGTAGCCGGCCATCACCTGCGGGCCCTTGATGGCGATTTCGCCGGGCTGGCCCACCGGCACTTCGTTGCCGTCGTCGTCGATGCACTTCATCCAGGTGTTGGGCAGCGGCACGCCGATGGTGCCCGTGAACTCGGTATTGGTCACCGGGTTGCAACTGGCCGACGGGCTGGTTTCCGACAGGCCGTAGCCTTCGCAGATCGGGCAGCCGGTTTTTTCCAGCCAGAGCTTGGCGACCGCCCCCTGGACCGCCATGCCGCCACCCACCGACACCTTGAGGTGGCTCCAGTCCACGGTGTTGAAGTCCGGGTGGTTGGCCAGACCGTTGAACAGCGTGTTCACGGCCGGGAAGCTGTGAAAGCGCTGCTTGGACAGTTCCTTGAGCACGGCCGGCAGGTCACGCGGGTTGGGGATCAGGATCATCTTGCCCCCCGTGCGCAGACCCAGGATCATGTTCACCGTGAAGGCGAAGATGTGATAGAGCGGCAGCGCGCAGATGCTGGTGGACTGCTCGTCGGCCGGCACCTTCTTCATGACCGGGTCGTTCCACGCCTCGGACTGCAAGGCATTGGCGATGATGTTCCGGTGCAGCAGCACGGCCCCCTTGGACACACCGGTGGTACCACCGGTGTACTGCAGCAGGGCCACGTCGTCGGGCTGCAGGTCGGGGCGCTTGAAGCTGCCCCGGGCGCCGCGGGCAATCGCCTCGTTGAAGCGCACCGCCTGTGGCAGCTTGTACGCCGGCACCATTTTCTTGACGTTGCGCACCACGTAGTTGACGATGGCCCCCTTGAGCAGGCCGAGCATGTCACCCATGGCCGCCAGCACCACGTGCTTGACGGGTGTGTGCGCGATGCACTGCTCCAGCGTGTGGGCGAAGTTCTCGATGATGACGATGGCCGTCGCCCCCGAGTCCTTGAGCTGGTGCTCCAGCTCGCGCGCGGTGTACAGCGGATTGACGTTCACCACCACATAGCCGGCGCGCAGGATGCCCGCGACCACCACCGGGTACTGCGGCACGTTGGGCATCATGATCGCCACGCGATCGCCCTTGGCCAGACCCAGGCTCTGCAGGTAGGCGGCGAAGGCCTGCGAGAGGCTGTCGGTCTGGGCGTAGGACGTTTCCTTGCCCATGAAGCTGAAGGCCGGACGTGTCGCGTACTTGGCAAAGCTTTCTTCCATCAGATGGACCAGCGAAGGGTACTGGTCGACATCGATGTCCGCGGGTACGCCCTCCGGGTAGGCACTGAGCCAGGGGCGGTCTGCCGTTGCTGCAGTCATTCGGGTCTCCGTTGGTGATATCTGGCCTGCCATCTCTGGCAACCGGTGGCCGACAATTGTGACAGCCCACGGTCTGCCAGGGGACTATGTATTACCCTGACCTGACACCCGCCTTCCCTGCGAATCGAAATTCCATGCCGAGTCGATGCTACAGAAACAGCAGTGTCGGCAGACCGGGAAACGGGCACCAGACCACCTCGTTCAGCCCTTGAGCGCCGCCAGCACTTCGTCGAGCATTTTCTTGGCATCGCCAAACAGCATGCGGTTGTTGTCCTTGTAGAACAGCGGGTTGTCCACGCCGGCGTAGCCCGATGCCATGGAGCGCTTCATCACGATGGAGGTGCGCGCCTTCCAGACCTCCAGCACCGGCATGCCGGCAATCGGGCTGGACGGATCGTCCTGGGCCGCCGGATTCACGATGTCGTTGGCACCGATGACGATGGCCACGTCGGTATCGGGGAAGTCGTCGTTGAGCTCGTCCATCTCGAACACGATGTCGTACGGCACCTTGGCCTCGGCCAGCAGCACGTTCATGTGCCCGGGCATGCGGCCGGCCACCGGGTGGATGCCGAAGCGCACGTTCACACCCTTCTCGCGCAGGGTCTGCGTGATCTCGAACACCGTGTGCTGCGCCTGCGCGACCGCCATGCCATAGCCCGGGACGATGATCACGTTCTTGGCTTCGCGCAGCATCTCGGCGGCTTCGGCGGCACTCACGGGCACCACCTCGCCCTGGGGCTCGGCGGCGGCACCACCGGCCGCGGCGGCGGGCTTGCCGCCACCACTGCCGAAGCCGCCGGCGATCACGCTGATGAAATTGCGGTTCATCGCGTTGCACATGATGTAGCTGAGGATGGCGCCCGAGGAGCCCACCAGCGCACCGGTCACGATCAGCAGGTCGTTGCTGAGCATGAAGCCCGTGGCAGCCGCGGCCCAGCCCGAGTAGCTGTTGAGCATGGACACCACCACCGGCATGTCGGCACCGCCGATGGCCATCACCATGTGGATGCCGAACAGCAGCGCGATCACCGTCATCACCACCAGCGGCAGCATGCCGGACTGCACGTCGGGCGCGTTGAGGAACGCGCGGCCGAACCAGATCACCACCAGCAGCGCGGCCAGGTTGAGCCAGTGGCGCGCGGGCAGCAGCAGGGGCTTGCCGCCGATCCGGCCATTGAGCTTGCCGAAGGCGATCAGCGAGCCGCTGAAGGTGACGGCACCGATCAGGATGCCGACGTAGATCTCCACCTCGTGGATGGTCTTTTCCGCGCCTTCGAGCGGCAGCGAGGTGTCGACATAGCTGGCGAAACCCACCAGGCAGGCGGCCAGGCCCACCAGGCTGTGCATGAGCGCGACCAGTTCGGGCATCTGGGTCATCTTCACGACCTTGGCCGCGTACAGGCCGATGGCACCGCCGATGACCAGCGCACCGACGATCCAGGCGATGCCCGATGGGCTGACGCCGGGGCCGAATACCGTGGCCAGCACGGCCAGGGCCATGCCGATCATGCCGAACAGGTTGCCGCGGCGCGAGGTTTCGGGGTTGGACAGCCCGCCCAGGCTGAGGATGAACAGGATGGCGGCGCCGAGGTACGCCACCGTGGTAAGGCTTTGGGACATGATCGTCTTCTCTCTCTCTGTCTTCTCGTTGTTGTTATTTGCGGAACATGGCGAGCATGCGGCGCGTGACGGCGAAGCCCCCGAACATGTTGACGGCCGTGAGCACGAGGGCGGCGAAGGCCAGCCAGAGGATCAGGCCATCGGGCCGGCCCAGACTGCCGGCCGCCGGCGGCGCAATCTGCACCAGCGCACCAATGGCGATGATGCTGGAGATGGCGTTGGTCACGCTCATCAGCGGCGTGTGCAGCGCGGGCGTGACGTTCCACACCACCATGTAGCCGATGAAGCAGGCCAGCACGAACACCGTGAAGTGGCCCAGGAAGGCCGCGGGTGCGTAGGCGCCGACGAACCAGAAGGCCAGCGCGCCCACGGCAAAGATGATGGCCAGGGTCCGGGCCGGCAGCGGCCCGGTGCTGCCGTGGCCATGGCTTCCGCCCTTTTTCTCGGCCACCGCGGCGGCGGGCTTGGGCGCCGGCCGGGGCGCGGCAGGCGCCAGCGGCGGCGCCGGCCAGGTGATCTCGCCGTCCTTGATGACCGTCAGGCCGCGGATCGCGTCGTCGTCCATGTTGACGTGGATGACGCCGTCCTTGGTCTTGCACAGCTCCTCGCTCAGGCGGAACAGGTTGGTCGCGTACAGCGTGGACGATTGCCGGGCCATGCGCGAGGCCAGATCGGTGTAGCCGATGATGGTCACGCCGTGGCGGACCACCGCCTCGCCCGGCACGGTGAGCTCGCAGTTGCCGCCCTGTTCGGCGGCCATGTCCACGATCACGCTGCCGGGCTTCATGCTGCGGACCATCTCGGCGGTGATCAGGCGGGGCGCCGGCTTGCCCGGGATCAGCGCTGTGGTGATGATGATGTCAACCTCGCGCGCCTGCTGCGCATACATGTCGCGCTGCGCGGCCTGGAAGCCTTCGCTCATCACCTTGGCGTAGCCGCCACCGCCCGAGCCCTCTTCCTCGTAGTCCACCTTGACGAACTCGCCGCCGAGCGAGACGACCTGGTCGGCCACCTCCGCGCGCGTGTCATTGGCACGCACGATGGCACCCAGGCTGGCGGCGGCACCGATGGCGGCCAGACCGGCCACGCCGGCGCCGGCGATGAAGACCTTGGCCGGCGGCACCTTGCCCGCGGCCGTGATCTGGCCGTTGAAGAAGCGGCCGAAGGCATTGGCCGCCTCGATCACCGCGCGGTAGCCGCTGACACCGGCCGTCGAGGTCAGCGCATCCATCTTCTGCGCCCGGCTGAGCGTGCGCGGCAGGCAGTCAATGGCCAGCACCGTGACCTTCTTCGCGGCGAGCTGCTCCATCAGCGCCGGGTTCTGCGCTGGCCAGACGAAGCCGATCAGCGTCTGGCCTTCGTGCATCAGCGCCACCTCGTCCGGGGTGGGCGGGCGCACCTTGAAAACGATGTCGCAACCACTCCACAACTCGGTGGCGGAAGCGGCAATGTCGGCACCGGCCTCACGGTAGTCGTCGTCACCGATGTCGGCCTGTGCGCCGGCGCCGGCTTGCACCACCACACCAAAGCCCAGTTTGACCAGTTTGGTCACCACATCGGGCACGGTGGCGACACGTTTTTCGCCAGGAAAGGTTTCACGCGGCACGCCAATGCGTTGTGGCGTGGGTGCGGCAGTCTCGGTCGATGCACCGGAAGTCATGGGCAGGTCCTCAGCTCAATACAGGGTTTTCAAAACAAGGGATCGGGGGGTTTCGGGCGGCCACGGCCGGGGGCCGTCCGGGAGGCGCACGCGAGGGCCGTCACTGACGTGAGGGCAATACAAAGCTGGCCCGCCGCGCGCGCGGCGGGAGTGCCCGTTGGCATGTCGGTCTCCTCGCTCGGGTCATTGAAAGATTGGTGTCAGCTTACCCCAAAGCACGGCCATGGCCGGATCGGGTCAACCCTGTCAGAAAGTCCTTGGGTGACAATGGTTTGCAGCCGATGACGGGCAGGCGCCCGCACCGGATTTTTGCACAGCATTGGTGCTTATTGATATTTATATTTCATAACGTGAGAGTTTTGGACATGCGATGGAAACCCAACGTCACCGTGGCAGCCATCATCGAGCGCGAGGGCCGCTTCCTCCTGGTGGAAGAGCACACGCCGGAAGGCCTGCGGCTGAACAACCCCGCCGGGCACCTGGAGCCGGGCGAGAGCCCCGAGCAGGCCGTGGTGCGCGAAGCGCTGGAAGAGACGGCCCATGCGTTCACCCCCACCGGTCTGGTCGGTGTCTATCTGTCGCGCTTCCAGCGACCGGCCTCCGGCGAGGACATCACCTACCTTCGCCTGGCGTTCGCTGGCGAGCTGGGGGCTGCGGAGCCCGGCCGCCCACTGGACGACGGCATCGTGCGCACGGTGTGGATGACGCCCGACGAGGTGAGAGCCAGCGTCGACCGGCACCGCAGCCCGCTGGTGCTGCGCTGCATCGAGGACCACCTGGCGGGGCAACGGTATCCGCTCGGGCTGCTGGTCACCGACGCCTCCGTGATCAGCCCCCGCGCCTGAACCACTGCCGTCCCGCTCAAGGCTCCCGCACCCGCCCGCGCATCTGCTTGATCTGCGCACGCGCGGCCTTGCCTTCGAGCCGGCGCTGGCGCGACGCGCGCGTGGGCCGTGTGGGCTTGCGCGCCAGGGGCACGTGCGCCGCCGCATCCACCAGCGCCTGCAGGCGGGCCATGGCCTCCGCCTTGTTCTGCTCCAGGCTGCGGCTGCCCTGCGCCTTGATGACGATCACGCCGGCACTGCTCAGGCGCCGGTCGCCGCGCGCCAGCAGGCGCGCCTTGACGGCATCGGGCAGCGAGGACGCGGCGACGTCGAAGCGCAGGTGCACGGCATTGGACACCTTGTTCACGTTCTGCCCGCCCGCGCCCTGGGCGCGGATGGCGGTGAACCCGACTTCGGCGGGATCGATGGTGACGGCGGCGCGGCGCATGCGTGCAGTATGCGGCAGGTGGCTGCCGGTCAGCCAGCGCCGCCGGCCCTGGCCGGGCGGCCCGGTGACCGCGCGGCCACCGCCGCCATCATGCCGCCACCGCGCCGGTGGCGGGCACGCCGGCTGACGGCACCTGGCCGAAAGCAAAGCCGTCCATGGCCAGCACGCCATGCTCGATGCCGCCCTTGATCAGCCGGGTCGGCGCATCGGCACCGGCCGCGCCGGCAGCCACCACCAGGGGCCAGTAGTGTTCGGGCGTGGGATGGGCGCGGTGGCCGTGGGGCGCCTCGTCGATGGCGTGGCGCAGCGCGGCATGCCGGCCATGGGCCACGGCCTCGCCGATCCAGGCCGCAAACTCGCTGGCGTAGTCGGCCGCTTCGGGTTCGTGCCAGGCCACCTCGTACAGGTTGTGCGTCAGGCTGCCCGAGCCGACGATGAGCACGCCCTCGTCGGCCAGCGGTGCCAGGGCCTGGCCCAGCGCGTAGGCGCTGTCGCCATCCAGGCGCGCCGGCAGCGAAACCTGAAACACCGGCACGTCGGCCTGCGGATACAGGTGCAGCAGCGGCACCCAGGCACCGTGGTCGAGCCCACGCCCGGGGTGCGACCGGGCCTCCCAGCCGGCGGCGCTCAACAGCTCGAGCGCGCGCTGGGCCAGCGCGGGGTGGCCCGGCGCGGGGTAGCGCAGGCGGTACAGGGCCGGGGCGAACCCCCCGAAGTCGTGGATGGTCTCCGGCGCGGCCGCCGTCGATACGACCGGTTGCGCCGTCATCCAGTGCGGCGACACCACCAGCACGGCCCGGGGGCGCGGCAGTTCACGGCCCAGGGCCGTCAGCGCCGGTCCGGCCAGACCCGGCTCCAGCGCGAAGGTGGGCGAGCCGTGGGAAACAAACAGGCTGGGCAGACGGCTGCTCATGGAGAACTCCTTTCTGGTGTCCGGGGGCAGATGCGGTACGCCCCGATGCCTCCAATGTAGGCGCCGTTGGCCAGGAAATAAACCGCTGCCAACGGCATGGATTGTCCCGAATATCGAGATAATGAAGCCATGGATCGCCTGCAAGCCATTCAGAGTTTCATCGCGGTGGTGGAGGCCGGCAGCTTCGTCGCGGCCGCCGAAGCCCTGGGTCAGTCCAAGGCCGCCGTGTCGCGCCACGTGCAGGAGCTGGAGGCCCACCTGGGCACCCGGCTGCTGCACCGCACGACGCGGCGGCTGTCACTCACGCCCGAGGGCCGCCTGTTCCACGCCCGCGGCCAGGGTCTGCTGGCCGACCTGGCCGACGCCGAGGCCGAAGTCAGCGCCCGCAGCGCCCAGGCCGTGGGCACGGTGCGCGTCAATGCCCCGGTGACCTTCGGTCATCTGCACCTGGCGCCGCTGTGGGCCGATTTCGAGCAGCGCCACCCGCGGGTGCGGCTGGAGGTGACGCTGTCCGACCGCATGGTGGACCTGGTGGACGAAGGCTTCGATCTGGCCATCCGGATCGCGCGGCTGGGCGCATCGTCGCTGGTGAGCCGACCGCTGTCGTCCACCCGCATGGTGCTGTGCGCATCGCCCGCCTACCTGGCACGCCACGGCGAGCCCACGCACCCGAGCGAGCTGGCCGGACACACCATCTGGGCCTACAGCGGCTTCTCCATGGGCGACGAATGGCCATTCGACGGCCCCGAAGGCCCGGTGGTGGCCACCGTGCACCCCACCCTGCGCAGCAACAGCGGCGAAACCTGCCGTATCGGCGCCCTGCGGGGCCACGCCATCGTGCTGCAGCCCAGCTTCCTCGTCGGGCAGGACCTGCTGGACGGATCGCTGGTGGAGCTCATGCCCGCGTACCGCTCGGTGCGGCTGGGCATCCATGCGGTGTACCCCTCGCGCAAGCACCTGCCCTCCAAGGTCCGGCTGCTGGTGGACCACCTGGCGGCGGCATTTCACACGGCGCGGTGGCCGGATTGACCGCGGCCACCGGCCCGCTTGCCGGGTCCTGACACGGGGGGCGCCCGGCCGTTGAAACCCCTTCGGTACCGGATTGTCATCCGGCATGGGGATAATCCCCGGTATGTCCCAGTCCCGCTTGCCCACCCCCCACTACCTGATCGACAAGTCCCGCCTGCTGCCCAACCTGGAAAAAATGGCCTGGCTGCGCCAGGCGTCGGGCGCCAAGTCACTGCTGGCACTCAAGTGCTTTGCCGCCTGGTCGGTGTTCGACTTCATGGCCCAGTACATGGATGGCACCACGAGCTCGTCGCTGTACGAGGTGCGTCTGGGCCAGGAAAAGTTCCCCGGCGAAACCCACGCCTACTCGGTGGCCTGGGCCGACCACGAGATCGGCGAGGTGCTGGGTTACAGCGACAAGATCATCTTCAATACCCTCGGACAGTTGCGCCGCTTCGAGGACGCCTCGCGCGGCAAGGTGCGCGGCCTGCGCGTGAACCCGGGCGTGAGCTCGTCCAGCTTCGACCTGGCCGACCCGGCACGGCCGTTTTCCCGTCTGGGCGAACACGATCCGGCGGCCATTGAACGCGCACTCGGCGAGATCGGCGGCATCAGCGGTTTCATGTTCCACAACAACTGCGAGAACGCCAGCCTGGAGCGCTTCAGCGCCATGCTCGACCACATTGAACAGCGCTTCGGCCACCTGATCCGGCGCATGGACTGGATCAGCCTGGGCGGCGGCATCTCGTTCACCCTGCCCGACTACCCGCTGGCCGCCTTCGCCGAACGCCTCAAGCGCTTTGCCGGCGAACACGGCGTGCAGGTCTATCTGGAGCCGGGCGAGGCCGCCGTCCACGACTCGACCACGCTGGAAGTGACGGTGCTCGACACCTTGAACAATGGCAAGGACCTCGCCATTGTGGACAGTTCCATCGAGGCCCATATGCTCGATCTGCTGGTGTACCGCTACCCCGGCCGCATCCAGCCCAACACCGGCGCGCACCAGTGGATGGTGTGCGGCAAGTCCTGCCTGGCCGGCGACATCTTCGGCGAGTTCCGCTTCGAGCGGCCGCTGCAGGTGGGTGACCGTCTCTCGATCGAGGACGCGGCGGCCTACACCATGGTCAAGAAAAACTGGTTCAACGGCGTGAAGATGCCGTCGATCGCGGTGCGCGAGCTCGATGGCAGCGTGCGCCTGGTGCGCGAGTTCGGCTACGCCGATTTCGCCGCCGCGCTGTCCTGACACCCCTGCGGCCGAAGCCCCCGTCCTCGGACGGGGTGGCCTGCTTTTCTGTTCAACCCACCTCCGACGAAAGAAAGGATTTCGACGACATGAAGCGCAATGTGCTCATCATCGGCGCCGGCGGCGTGGCTCATGTGGCGGCGCACAAGTGTGCGCAACACAACGATGTGCTGGGCGACATCCACATCGCCTCGCGCAAGATCGCCAAGTGCGAGGCCATCATCGCCAGCGTGCATGACAAGGGCAGCCTCAAGGACCCGGCCGGTAGGCTGCAGGCACACACCATCGACGCCATGGACAGCGCCGCCGTGGCCGAGCTGATCCGCCGCACCGGCGCCAAGATCGTCATCAACCTGGGCAGCGCCTTTGTGAACATGAGCGTGCTCGAGGCCTGCATCACCGTGGGTGACGTGGCCTACATGGACACGGCCATCCACGAGGATCCGCTGAAGGTCTGCGAGCCCGCGCCCTGGTACGCCAACCACGAGTGGAAGCGCCGCGAGCGCTGCGCCGAGGCCGGCGTCACGGCCATCCTGGGGGTGGGCTTCGACCCCGGCGTGGTCAACGCCTACGCGCGCCTGGCCGAGGACCGCTTCGTCGACGAGATCCGCAGCATCGACATCATCGACATCAACGCCGGCAGCCACGGGCACTGGTTCGCCACCAACTTCGACCCCGAGGTCAACTTCCGCGAGTTCACCGGCACCGTGCTGTCGTGGCAGAAGGGCCGGTGGCAGGAAAACCGGATGTTCGAGGTGGGCCACACCTGGGACCTGCCGGTGGTCGGCCCGCACAAGGCCTACCTGACCGGGCACGACGAGCTGCACTCGCTGGCCCAGCGCTACCCGCAGGCCGACCTGCGTTTCTGGATGGGCTTCGGCGAGCACTACATCAACGTGTTCACAGTGCTCAACAAGCTGGGCCTGCTGTCCGAACAGCCGGTGACCACCGCCGAGGGGCTGGAAGTGGTGCCGCTGAAGGTGGTCAAGGCCGTGCTGCCCGACCCGGCCAGCCTGGCACCCAGCTACACCGGCAAGACCTGCATCGGCGACCTGGTCAAGGGCACGAAGAACGGACAGGAGACCGAGGTGTTCATCTACAACGTGGCCGACCACGCCGAGGCCTATGCCGAGGTGGGCAGCCAGGGCATCTCGTACACCGCGGGCGTGCCGCCGGTGGCCGCGGCGCTGCTGATCGCCCGTGGCGCCTGGGACACCCGGCACATGGTGAACGTGGAAGAGCTGGACCCGGCACCGTTCCTCACGCTGATGGACGGCATGGGCCTGCCCACCCGCGTGCGCGACGCGCTGGGCGACCGCCCCTGGAACCAGTGACGGGTACGCTCGCGCGCTGATCCGGGCTGCCGGACTTGCACCGCCTCTTCCACGGATGGACGGGACAAGGCTGTGGACAAGTTCTGGGCACGTGGAAAAACTCCCTGCCACGCCAGCACTTGGGCTGGATTGCTCAGCAAATGGGCAGTCCACGCCCGCGGCGGTGGCGCGAGATAATCCCCCCATGACGAGCAGCAAGCAACGTGTGGTGGTGGGTCTGAGCGGCGGGGTGGACTCCGCGGTCAGCGCGTACCTGCTCAAGCAGCAGGGCCACGAGGTCATCGGCATCTTCATGAAGAACTGGGAGGATGACGACGACAGCGAGTACTGCTCCAGCCGGCAGGACTGGCTGGACGCGGCCAGCGTGGCCGACGTGATCGGCATCGACATCGAGCACGTCAACTTCGCCGCCGAGTACAAGGATCGGGTCTTTGCCGAGTTCCTGCGCGAGTACCAGGCCGGGCGCACGCCCAACCCGGACATCCTGTGCAACGCCGAGATCAAGTTCAAGGCCTTCCTCGACCACGCCATGCGCCTGGGCGCGGAGAAGATCGCCACCGGGCATTACGCCCGTGTCCGCTGCGTCGCAGCGGACACGGGCGAGCCCATTAGGCAGGATGGACCATCACGCGCGACCGCGCGTGATGGCGCCCGCGTGCGCTATGAACTGCTCAAGGGGCTGGACCCGCTCAAGGACCAGAGCTACTTCCTGCACCGGCTGGACCAGGCGCAACTGTCCAGGACCATGTTTCCCGTCGGCGAGCTGCCCAAGACCGAGGTGCGCCGCATCGCCGCCGAGATCGGCCTGCCCAACGCCAAGAAGAAGGACTCGACGGGCATCTGCTTCATCGGCGAGCGGCCGTTCCGCGACTTCCTCAACCGCTACATCTCCCGGGAGCCGGGTCCCATCAAGAGCCCCGACGGGCGCACCATCGGCCAGCACGTGGGCCTGAGCTTCTACACCCTGGGCCAGCGCCAGGGGCTGGGCATCGGCGGCGTCAAGGCCAAGGGCGCGCAAAAGGGCGGCAGCGAGCACGAGCCCTGGTTCGTCGCGCGCAAGGACCTGGACAAGAACATCCTCTGGGTCGTGCAGGGGCACGACCACCCCTGGCTGCTCTCGCCCAGCCTGCACGCCGAGGACGTGAGCTGGGTGGCGGGCGAGCCGCCCGCGCCCGGGCGCCTGGCGGCGAAGACGCGTTACCGCCAGGCCGATGCGCCCTGCACCTTCGAGGCCGACGGCGGCGGCTTCACGCTGCGCTTCGACGAGGCGCAATGGGCGGTGACCCCTGGCCAGAGCGCGGTGCTCTACGACGGCGAGGTCTGCCTGGGCGGCGGCGTGATCACCAGCGACGCCTTCCACCTGCCCGGTGAAACCTTTGCGGTGCCGGCACACGCCGCATGAGGCCCGCGCTGCGGCACTGGTTTCCCATCCTCGCCTGGGGGCGGCGCTACAGCCGCCCGCTGTTCGCACAGGACCTGACCTCCGCGGCGGTGGTCACGCTGCTGCTCATCCCGCAGGGCCTGGCCTACGCCATGCTGGCCGGCATGCCCGCCGTCACCGGCCTGTACGCCAGCATGCTGCCGCCCGTCATCTATGCGCTGATGGGCACGAGCACGGTGCTGGCGGTGGGGCCGGCCGCGCTGCGCTCCATCATGTCGCTGGCCGCGGTTGGCACGGTGGCCGCCGCGGGCACGCCGGAATTCATCGCGGCGAGCGCGCTGCTGGCGCTGCTGGTCGGCGCCATGCTGCTGCTCATGGGTGCGCTGCGCATGGGCTTCGTGGCCGGCTTCCTGAGCCATCCGGTGCTCTCGGGCTTCGTCACCGCCTCGGGTCTGCTGATCGGCATGAGCCAGGCCTCGCACCTGCTGGGCATCCGGCTGTCCAGCGACAACCTGACGAGCTTCGCGCGCAGCCTCTGGCTGCAGCACGACCAGGTGCACGGCCTGACGCTGGCCGTCGGGCTGGGCGCCATCGTCCTGTTGTGGGCGACCAAGCGCTGGCTCAGGCGTGCCCTGCTGGCCACGGGCCTGAGCGGCACCGCAGCCGACCTGCTCACCAAGGCGGCGCCCCTGGCCATCATGGTGCTGGCCATCGTGCTGACCACCCTGGGCGGCTGGTCGCAACGTGGCCTGGCCGTGGTGGGCCAGATCCCGCAGGGCCTGCCCTCGTTCACGCTGCAGGCCTTCACCGGCATGCCCGAGGACGCGCTGCGCGCCCTGATGCTGCCGGCCCTGCTGATCGCGATGCTGACCTTCGTGGAGCAGATCTCCATCGCCCAGGGCATGGCCGCCAAGCGGCGCGAGCGCATCGACACCAGCGCCGAGATGCGCGCCATGGGTGGTGCCAACCTCGCGGCGGGCCTGACGGGCAGCTTTGCCGTCGGCACCAGTTTCTCGCGCACCATGGTGACGGCCGACAGCGGCGCACGCACGCCGGCGACCGGCATCCTGACGGCGGCCCTGCTGGCCCTGGCCGCGCTGCTGCTCACGCCCTGGCTGAGCCAGTTGCCGCTGGCGGTGCTGGCCGCGACCATCCTGCTGGCCATCGGCAGCCTGATCGACCTGCGCAGCTTCGCGCGCACCTGGCGGTTTTCACGCGCCGATTTCGCCGCCCAGGCACTGACCTTCGCCACCACGCTGCTGGTCGACCTGGTCAGCGGCCTGACGGTGGGCGTGGTCGCCTCGCTGGCGCTGCACATCTGGCAGAGCAGCCGGCCGCATATCGCCGAGGTCGGCAACGTGCCGGGCACCGAGCACTACCGCAACGTGCTGCGGCACGCGGTGATCACGCACCCGGGCATCGTGAGCCTGCGCGTGGACGGCAGCCTGTTCTTCGCCAATGCCAGCTTTCTGGAGGACCGCATCTCGGCCGAGATGGCCAACCACCCCGAGATGCGCCACCTGATCCTGCAGTGCACCGCCGTCAACGACATCGATGCCAGCGCGCTGGAGAGCCTGCGCACCATCCAGCAGCGCCTGAGCGATGCGGGCGTGCTGCTGCACCTGAGCGAGGTCAAGGGGCCGGTGATGGACCGGCTGCAACGCAGCGACTTCCTGCAGCACCTGAGCGGGCGCGTGTTCCTCACCCACCACCAGGCGGTGCTGGCACTGACGGAGCAGGCGCCGGCGGCAGGCCCGACAGACGGTCGGTGAGCTTGACGCGCCAGGCCACCTGCACCCAGAGATGCCGATGCAGGCCGGCGCGATCAGCAACGCGGCGTCGGCAATGGCCCGGGGCGATGAGGGTGCGGGTGGTCAGGGCCGGCGTGCGCCGCGAGGCGGGCCAGGTAGGCGTCACGCGAACACCGGGCAAAGTATGCATGCCAGCGCCGCTGGTCGTGCACGGTGCTGACACTGCAGCGACGCCGATACTGTCCAGGGTAAATCAGCGTGTCGTCCGGCAAGGTGAAGAGCTTCCCGGTCACGCTGTCCCACAGCAGCGCCGGATCGGCCGGCCAGCGCTGCCAGGCGCAGCCTCCCACGTCCAGCAGGCAGCCACAGAACAGCCTGTCTCCCCAAACGAAGCTCAGGCCATCGGGGGTGTGGCCGGGTGTGCGCAGCACGCGGATGATGCCCCGGCCCAGCGGCAGCCGCCCGCCATCGTCGGGCGCGCGCACCTGCGCGGCGTCGCCTCCTTGCACCACGGGCACCCCCAGACCATGCAGCGCGGCCAGTTCCGCGGGCGGCTGCGCGTCGTGGGCGTGCGTGCGCAACACCCAGCGCAGCGACAGGCGGTGTTCACCCAGCAGCGCGTGGATCAGCGGCAGGTCGCGGGACTGTGGATCGACCAGCGCGGCTTCGCGCCCGTGCGGATCGGCCAGCAGGTAGCTCAATGCGTGGCCGTGCAGCGGGCGGATGGTTCGCACCGGCATGGGCGCATCCACGCCTGCGCGCCCGGCGTCGCACACAGGGGTGGCGCGCACGCTCACGCCACCCCGCTGCCGCCCCCGCCGATCAGCAGGCGGGCGGGTGGCGGCATGTGGTGAAGCATCGGTTCGGTCATGGGATTCTCCTGGCCAGCCTGCGGCGCTCCGCCATGCCGGCAACGGGCCATTGGCACAAACGCCTGGCATTCCACCATCAAAAAGCATGCCAAGCCGGCGGCGCTGAAAAGCTTTTGAAATCAATGAATTGCACATCACTGGCAGATCACGGCCTGGCACCATCCGCCAATAACGGCAGTCGCCACGACGAAAATGTCATATGTGCCGGTACAATCCGATCATGGATACCCATGCCGGTATTCACCGATGTGAGACCACGGTGGTCGCGCCCCGCCAGCGGTGGCGCCCACCCTCCGGAGTGCCGCGTGAAACCTCTGCCCGAGCTGACGGCTTTTCTTGAAGGCCTGCCCGAACCGCACATCCTGTTTGATGCACAGTACCGCATCCTGGCGTCCAACGCGGCCTACCGGCGGCAGTTCAGTCCGCAACGCAGCGTCATCGGCCGGCACTGCTACGAGGTATCGCACCACTTCGCCGTCCCCTGCGACCACGCCGGCGAGTCCTGTCCGCTGGCCCTGTCCCGGCAGTCGGGCCAGCGCGAGCGTGTGCTGCACCTGCACCACACGCCCAGGGGCGAGGAATACGTCAACATCGAGCTGTCCCCCCTGCCGGGTGAGGACGGCCAGCCGGCCTTCTATGTCGAGAAGATGGAACCCCTGCGGGTGGCACACAGCCAGCCCGACGCACCGGGCCTGATCGGCCGCTCCCTCCCGTTCCAGCGCATGCTGGCACTGGTGGCGCGGGTGGCGCCATCGCAGGCCAGCGTGCTGCTGCTGGGGGAGTCCGGCACCGGCAAGGAACTGGTGGCGCGCGCCGTGCACCAGGCCAGCCCGCGCGCCGGCAAGGCGCTGGTCGCCGTCGACTGCTCCAGCCTGACCGAAACCCTGTTCGAGTCCGAGCTGTTCGGGCACGAGCGCGGCGCCTTCACCGGCGCCACTGCCACCAAGCCCGGCCTGGTCGAGGCGGCCAGCGGCGGCACCCTGTTCCTCGACGAAGTGGGCGACATCCCCCTGCCCATGCAGGTCAAGCTGCTGCGCCTGCTGGAGACCGGCACCTACCGCCGCGTGGGCAGCACCGAGCTGCGGCATGCCGATATCCGCGTCGTCGCGGCCACCCACCGCGACCTCGACCGCATGATGGCCGACGGGCGATTTCGCGAGGACCTGTACTACCGCCTGTGCACCTTCCCGATCGCGCTGCCCCCCTTGCGTGAGCGCGAGGGCGACATCGCCCTGCTGGCACCGGCCCTGCTCGAGCGCGTCGCCGCGCCCCGCCGGCTGCAGTTGTCGGCATCGGCCATGGCGCTGCTGCAGGTCCAGCCATTTCCCGGCAACGTCCGCGAGCTGCGCAACCTGCTGGAGCGCGCCGCGCTGCTGTGCGACGGTGACGTGGTCGATGCCACCCATGTCGAGGAGGCGATCGCCACCGGCCGCCGGCCAGGCCGCGCGCCTGCCGCCCCCCCGCTGCCCCGGTCCCCCGCCGGCACCACCGATCTGCGTTCCCTGGAACGCGACACCTTGCGTGCCCTGGTCGCGGCACACACCGGCAAGCGCGCCGAACTCGCGGCCCGGCTGGGCGTCAGTGAGCGCACACTCTACCGGAAGCTCAGGCAGTTGAAACTGGACTGATACCCGGTCGGCGCTGACCGCCGCTCAATGCCCCGCGTGCAGCGTCGCGTGGATGCGCCGGATCATGCGCCACACGCCCAGCAGCACCAGCGGGATCATGGCGCCCGCCATCAGCTCGGGATGCACCGGCAGACCGGCCGCCTTGCCGGCCTTGGCCACGTACAGGATCAGGCTGACCACGTAGTAAGAAATGGCCGCGATCGACAGGCCCTCGACCGTGCTTTGCAGACGCAACTGCAATGCCTGCCCCCGGGTCAGACGCTCGAGCAGTTGCTGGTTCTGGCCTTCGGTGGCGATGTCCACCCGGGTGCGCAGCAGCGCGCTGGTGCGCGTGATGCGGTCCGACAACGAGGCCAGGCGCCGCGCCGACGCCTCCACCGTGGCCATGGCCGGCGACAGCCGCCGTTGCATGAATTCACCGATGGTCTGCGTGCCATGGATGGGCTGTTCGCGCAACTCGGCGATGCGCTGGTTGACCAGAGCGTGGTAGGCCCGCGTGGCCGCGAAGCGGTAGGCGTGTTCGGCGGTCGCGCGCTCGACCCCGGCGGCCAGCGACACCAGCGTGTCGAGCAGCGCCTGGTCGGATGCGCTCTTGTCTTCCATCTGCGCCGTGATGCCGGCCAGCCTGCGCTCGTCCTCGGCCAGCTTCGGCCCGAGCCGTTTGGCCACCGGCAGGCCTCGCAGCGCCATCAGGCGGTACGTCTCCAGCTCCAGCAAACGCCCCGAGATGCGTCCGACGCGGGTCTCCGGGGTGCCTGGCGGGGCGATCACCAGCATGCGCTCGAACCCGCTGTCGCGCAGCATGAAGTCGGTGACCACGATGGAATGGCCCCGATTGCCCATGAGCGAGGCCACGACCGGGTGTTCGCCAAGCCAGGTACGGGCCTGGGCCAGACAGGCCTGGGGTTGCGCCACATCGCCCTCCAGCATGGCCAGCTTGATCGCCGCCAGGGTCTGGCCCGGGATGCCGGCCAGCCAGTCCGGCGGCAGCGCCAGATGGGGCAGCAGCGCGGGGTCGCGCTGCCCCAGGCCCGCGCCCGCGGGCATGGCCTGCACGATGGAATAACGCGTGAACTCGGTATGGCGCTCCCATTTGAGCGTGGCGCCGGGCAGGCGCAGGCGCACGAAGCTGCCCTGAAGGTCATCGGGCGTCAGCCCCGCCTGCCCCGGCAGACGGCGCAGGTGCTCGCACTCCTGTTCGCGGCTCACCCCCTCGTGGATCACCGCCACATAGGTCACCAGCGCCGGCAGGCGGATCCGGGCGGGTGGGCGTGCATGTACCTCGTCGTGCAGTTGGCGACGCAGCGGTTCATCGGCGGGCAACAGGCGCGCGGGAGTGTCCATGCAGCGGGGGGATCGTCCCACGCCGCGGCGTCATCCGCACGGCGCGGGGCGTGTTGGAATCAGAACGGGATATCGTCGTCCATGTCGTCGAAGCCACTGGGCTGACGCGCGGGTGCGGGTGCGGGGGCCGGCGCCGGGGCCGGCCGGGCAGCGGGTGCCGCTGCGCGCGGGGCCGCTGCCGGTCGGCCGTAACCCCCGCCACCGCCCTCATCGCCACCACCCTGGCGGCCGCCGAGCAGCTGCATTTCGCTGGCGATGATGTCGGTGGCGCTCTTTTCGATGCCGTCCTTGTCGGTGTACTTGCGGTAGGACAGGCGGCCTTCGACGTAGATGGGGGTACCTTTCTTCACGTACTCACCCACGACTTCGGCCAGCCGGTCGAAGAACGTGACGCGGTGCCACTGGGTGTCTTCGACGAATTCGCCGGAGTTGCGGTCCTTGCGGCGGCTGGACGTGGCGAGCGTCACGTTGGCCACCGCCTGACCCGAGGGCAGATAGCGGATTTCGGGGTCACGGCCGCAGTTGCCGACGAGAATGACTTTGTTGACGGATGCCATGAACGGTTCCTTGCAGGTGTATCGAGATAAACGGGTGCTGCGGCGGACGAAGCCGGACCGATCTGGCCGATTGTGCCCGATGCGCCTGTCCACCCCAAGGGGAGTGCCACAATTAGCGTAATCACCCCATCCATGTCCCGCGACCCCGATTTCCTCCGCCACCTGCAGGACGAGCTGTCCGACGGCCGCGCCTGGCTCGACCGCAGCATCGTGCTGGCCTACGCCGCCGCCGCGGGGCTGTGCGTCGTCCTGTTCACGCTGATGACGCACACGGCCTTCGAGTGGTTCGAATGGCTGCATGGTGCCGCGCCCTGGGCCGTGCTGGTCTGGACGCCGCTGGTCACCGCCTTTGTCGTCTGGGCCACACGCAGGTTCGTGCCCGGCGCGGCGGGCTCGGGCATTCCGCAAGTCATGGCGGCACTGGACCCGGCGCTACCGGCCGACAGCCGGCCACGCTTCGTGTCCCTGAAGCTGACCGCGGGCAAGATGCTGCTGGGCGCCACCGCCCTGCTGGGCGGTCTGTCGGCCGGGCGTGAAGGCCCTTCGGTACAGGTGGCTGCCGGCGTGATGCACAACGCCCGCCACTGGCTGCGGCCCGGCTCGGCCATGAACGAGCGCGCGCTGCTGGTCGCCGGCGGTGCCGCCGGCATGGCGGCCGCGTTCAATGCCCCGCTGGCGGGCATCGTGTTCGCCATCGAGGAGCTGTCCAAGCGCCTGGAAGCGCGCAACAACGGCCTGATCATCGCCGCCATCGTGCTGGCCGGCCTGGTCGGCACCTCGGTGTTCGGCAACCTGACCTACTTCGGCGCCATCAGTGTGCCGAGCCTGAGCTGGGGATCGCTGTTGCCCGGCCTGCTGGTGGCCGTGCTCTGCGGCGTGCTCGGGGGCCTGTTTGCGCGCCTGCTGGCCGCGTCGATGGCCGGCATGCCCGACCGGCTCAGCGCCCTGCGCCGACGCGCGCCCATCCGCTTTGCCGCCCTGTGCGGCCTGGCGGTGGCCGTGCTCGGCCTGGCATCCGGAGGAGCCACCTTCGGTGGCGGCGAGCAGCAGGTGCGCCACATGCTGGCCGGCGACAGTGACGTCTCGCACCTGTATGTGCTGCTCAAGTTCATGGCCACCTGGATCACGAGCTGGAGCGGTGTGCCCGGCGGCATCTTCGCGCCCTCGCTGTCCATCGGCGCCGGCGTGGGGCACGACGTGGCCCAGCTCGTGGCCGGCCACAACCTGAGCGCCCTCGCCCCGAGCCTGATCGCCATTGGCATGGCCAGCTTCCTGGCCGCCACCACACAGGCGCCGCTGACCTCGTTCATCATCGTGATGGAGATGATCGACGGCCGCCCCATGGTGCTGAGCCTGATGGCCTCGGCCATGCTCGCCAGCCTGATTTCGCGCATGATCAGTCGGCCGCTCTACGGCACCCTCGCGGAGATGATGCTCCGGCAAGCGACCGCCCGCCCCCGCAGCGCACCGCCCCCGGCCACCGACGGGCACTGAAGAGCGCCCGTCGTCCGTCGTTGCGGGTGCCTTGCCGCGCCCGGTGCCGGCTCAGTGGCCAGACCCCGCTGCGCCGGTCCGCGCCGGGGCCTGCATCGGCCAGGCCACGAGCAGCCACAACAGGGTCAGTGCGGCACAAGCCATGAAGAGCCCCGAGGCACCATGGGCGCGCACCAGCCAGCCGCCGGCCGCGCCGCCGACGAAAAATCCAACCGACTGCAGGGTGTTGTAGATCCCCAGCGACGCGCCGCGCGCGTAGGCCGGCGCCAGCCTCGAGACCAGGCTGGGCTGGGTGGCCTCCAGCGTGTTG
>NZ_JAQVEJ010000020.1 GCF_028698005.1 Hydrogenophaga sp. | reverse complement strand
CTCGTACACGAAGGAGCTGACCACACGCAGGCGCTTGGTGAGCGAGCGGCCATCGTCGTAATCGTTGCCGTCGTCGCCGGTGATGCGGATCACGCCCTGGTTCGCGCTCTTGAGCGGACCCAGTTGCGCGCCCGCCTCGGCCGCGAACTTCTCGGCCTGCTCGCGCGCATTGCGCGTGGCCTCGGCCAGCAAAGGCGCCTTGATGTCGTTGAAGCCGCGCAACTGGTAGCGCGGGCCGTCGTTGCCATCGTCGCTGAACTGCACGCCGGCCTGGATCAGCGGATCGATCGCCAGCGCGGCCTTGGCCACCTGGGCCACGCGCGGCGTCCGCACCAGCACCTGGCCACTGCCGTTGAAGCGCAGCGGCGTGTTGCTCTGCGCATAGTCGCGCGCCAGCAGATCCTGCACCGCCAGCGGCCGCACTTCCACCTCGCCGTCCCCGAAGCCCTGCGCCGTCAGGAAGGCCAGCACCTTCTCGCGGTCGGCCGCCAGGGCCTGCTGGACGGCGGCGAAATCGTTGTCGGCGCGGCGGAAATTCAGGCTCCAGACCGCAAAATCGGCCTCGACATCCTGTTCGGCCAGCCCCTTGACCGCGATGCTGCGATCAGCCATGCGAAAACGCTCCAGGCCCTCGCTGACGAAGAACCCGGCCCCGGCGATGCCGGCTCCCACCACCAGCGCCACCAACAG
This sequence comes from Hydrogenophaga sp., assembly GCF_028698005.1. Taxonomy (GTDB): domain Bacteria; phylum Pseudomonadota; class Gammaproteobacteria; order Burkholderiales; family Burkholderiaceae_C; genus Hydrogenophaga. The sequence goes on along the minus strand of NZ_JAQVEJ010000020.1, from coordinate 29,891 downwards.
ACGCGAAAGACTGGACATGAATCACTCCCCTTGGCGCGGCCCATCCGTCGGCGCCCCATGCGTCGCGGCCCGCCCATGCATCCTACCAAGGCAGGGTGATGGATGCCCGGCGCTATGCTTGACACCGTGACCTCCGTACCGCAGCCCGCTCGCGAGCGCCGCATCGCCCACCTCGACATGGACGCCTTCTTCGCGTCGGTCGAGCTGTTGCGCTACCCGCAGTTGCGGGGCCTGCCCCTGGTGATCGGCGGCTCACGCCGCAACGAAGCCGCGCTGCTCGAACGCCTGCGCGCCACCTGGCCCGACCAGGCCTGGGGCCCGGACACGCTGGACCGCATACCGGTCGAATTCTTCCCCCTGCTCAAGGACTACACCGGCCGCGGCGTCGCCACCACCGCCACCTACGCCGCGCGCCAGTTCGGTGTCGGATCCGCCATGGGCCTGATGAAGGCGGCCAAACTCTGCCCGCAGGCCATCCTGCTGCCGGTGGATTTCGACGAGGTCCGGCGCATCTCGCGCCTGTTCAAGCGCACCATCACCGAGATCGCCCCGGTCATGGAGGATCGCGGTGTGGACGAGGTCTATATCGACTTCACCGACGTGCCCGGCGGCCAGCGCGAGGGCGGGCGCGTGCTCGCGCGGCTGATCCAGAAAAGCATCTTCGACGCCACCGGCCTGACCTGCTCCATCGGCGTGGCGCCCAACAAGCTGCTGGCCAAGATGGCCAGCGAGTTCAACAAGCCCAACGGCATCAGCATCGTGCGGCCCGGGGACCTGCAGACCCTGATCTGGCCGCTGCCCTGCCGCAAGATCAACGGCATCGGCCCGAAGGCGGACGCGAAGCTACAAGGGCACGGCATCCGCACCATCGGCGAGCTGGCCGCGCGCGACAAGGCCTGGCTGATCGAGCATTTCGGCAAGAGCTACGGCGCCTGGCTGCACGCGGCCGCCTGGGGCCGGGACGACCGTCCGGTGGTCACCGAAAGCGAGCCCGTGAGCATGAGCCGCGAGACCACCTTCGAGCGCGACCTGCACGCGGTGCACGACCGCGCCGAACTGGGCGCCATCTTCACGCGACTGTGCGAGCAGGTCGCCGGCGACCTGCGGCGCAAGGGCTACCGCGGGCGCACCATCGGCATCAAGATCACCTACGACAACTTCGAGAAGGTCACGCGCGACACGACCATCGGCACCGCCATCGACGACCCGGCCGAGATCCGCCGCCACGCAGGGCGCTGCCTCAAGCGCGTGGACCTCACGCGGCGCTTCCGCCTGCTGGGCGTGCGGGTGGGCAAGCTCGTCAAGCCGGGGACAGACCCGCTGGACGGGGGTCGCTACAGTGAGGCGCCATCCGCGTCCCCCCGCAGCGCACGCGACCGGAGTCCCGATGACCACACCGACCTGCTTTTCCCTGAGCTGGGGTGACGACCACGCCGCCGCCGGCCCGGCGCTACCGCCTCACTGCCGCGCCGTGCGCACGTTCGGCGGCGGCAGTTGCGGATGGCTGGCGCGCCAGGGGTTGATGTCCAGCCCGCCGCGGCGCGTGTAGCGCGCATACACCGACAGGCGCGCGGGCCGGCAGCGCGCCATGATGTCCATGTAGATGCGCTCGACGCACTGCTCGTGGAACTCGTTGTGGTGGCGAAAGCTCACGATGTAGCGCAGCAGCCCCTCCTGGTCGATCTGCGGCCCCGTGTAGCGGATCTGCACCGAACCCCAGTCGGGCTGCCCCGTCACCAGGCAGTTGCTCTTGAGCAGGTGGCTCACCAGCACCTCGGTCACCGGCGCCTCGCCTTGTGCGGCGCGCAGCAGGTCCGGCTCGGGCTGGTAGGCCGTGCACTCGACGTCCAGCCGGTCCAGCAGCAGGCCTTCCAGGGGCTGCACCTGCTCGGTCTCGAACAGCGCCGGCTCGACCAGGCGCACCCCCACCGTGGAACGCACCGGGCCGCCCTGCCACACGGCGGCACTCACGTCCGCGCGGATCGTGTCGCGCACGGCATCGGCATGCTCGAAACGGCTGTTGTTGAAGCTGTTCAGGTACAGCTTGAACGACTTGCTCTCGACGATGTGGGTGCTCTCCGCCGGCACCATGATGTGGGCGATCGCCACCTGCGGCTTGCCCCGCGGGTTGAGCCAGCTCAGCTCGTAGGCCGTCCACAGGTCGGCGCCCAGGAAGGGCACGCTCGCGGTGATGCCGATCTCGGCACGCTTGGGCGCGCGCGGCAGGGGAAACAGCAGCCCCGGGTCGTACTGGTCGGCATAGGCCGAGGCCCGGCCCAGGGGGGATTGCGCCGGTGTCGGCTCGTCGTTCATGGCGTCCTCATCGGAATTCGCCCTCGCGCAGCCACTTGGTGGCCACCCATTTTTCGCCCGCCAGCACCGGCGCGCCGCCGTGCAGGGTGCGGGTATCCGGGTGCGGCCGGGCATAGCTGAAAAACACCGCGTGCCCCGGCTGGGGCGCCACCTCCAGGCCGACGTCGGGAAAGGTCGTGCCGCCGCCCTGCCCGGGTGCATTCAGGTACATCACCACCGTGCCCACGCGCTGGCCACCGCGCTGCAGGATGGTCGGCGTGCCGGGCTGGGCCGGATCGAAATAGTCGTAGTGCGGCTTGTACTCGGCGCCCTGCCGGTAGTTGAGCACCTGCAGGCCCTCGCCGTGCGTCACCGGCCAGTTCACCAGCCGCGCGATGCGCGCCTCGATCGTGCTCACCAGGGGGTTCGCCCCCCGGTTGAAGAACATGCCGCTGCTCGTGCGGGCGGGGTTGAGCTCCTCGCCGCCGGAGGTCGCCTGCACCGTCAGCGACCGCGCCAGGTGCGGGCGCGCCAGTTCGATCAGGCCCTCGCACTCGTCTTCGCTGAGCAGCCCGCCAATCACCACCACCCGCGGCGTGCGCAGGGCCGCCAGCACCCGAACGGTGCGGTCGCCCAGGTCGATCTCGCGCGGTGCCGCCGACAGGTCGATCTCGGGCACCGGCGTGCCCGCCTGCGCCGGCGCGCTGCCCGCGGACGCCACGGCGCCGGCCGGCAGGGGCTTGAGCGTCTGGCCGGCCGAGATCGACTGCAGATGCTGCTTCAGGGTGTTTTCCAGCGCCTCCATCGCAACCGCCTCCGCCCACCCCGCCGCCTTCATCGCCTCCAGCACCGCCTCGGGCGAAAAACCCGCCTGGGCCTGCGCGACGATCCACTGGCGAAGTTCGGGCGTGATGGTCTGGCTCATGGAACAGGGAATCTCCTGGGCGATGGACAGGCTCAGGCTCGGGCCTCGCGCCGGAACACCAGCCGGTCGGGCGCCGACGCCGCCGGCACATAGCGGTAGCCTTCAAGGTCGAAACCTTCGAGCTGCTCGACCCGCGTGGCCCGGATGGACGCCGCGTAGCGCACCATCAGCCCGCGCGCACGCTTGGCCAAGAAGCTGACCACCTTGTAGCCGTCGCCCTTGCGCTCCTCGAACACGCAGGTGACCACCGGTGTCTTCAATGCCTTGCGGTCAACCGACTTGAAATACTCCTCGCTGGCCAGGTTGATGATGACCCCGTCCTTGCCGGCTTGGGCGCGCTCATCGAGGTAGTTGGCGATCGTCGCGCCCCAGAACTGGTACAGGTTGCTGCCCTTGGCCGTGGCCAGGCGCGTGCCCATCTCCAGCCGGTACGGCTGCATCCAGTCCAGCGGGCGCAGCACGCCGTACAGGCCGCTGAGGATGCACAGGTGCTTCTGCAGCCAGTTCAGGTCCTCGGCATCCATCGATTTCGCGTCCAGCCCGCCATAGACATCGCCATCGAAGGCCAGCACCGCCTGCTTGGCGTTGCGTGCCGTGAAGGTCGGCGACCACGCCTGGTAGCGCGCCACGTTCAGGCCGGCAAGCGGGTCCGACAGCTTCATCAGCGCCGCGATCTCCTGCGGCGACTTCTCGCGCAGCACGCCGATCAGCTCCTGCGCCTGCGGCACGAACAGCGGCTGGGTATGGGTCTTGACGTGGGGTGGCGTGTCGTAGTCCAGCGCCTTGGCCGGAGAGATCAGGAACAGCATGTCTTCATCGGTAGCGGTGCGGCGGAACAAGTGTACCCGCGGGCCCCTGACCGCTTCCGCGCCGGGCGACAATACCCGTGTGAGTGAAACGACCGATCGGCTGCCCCTCCTGTTCCGGGACGACCACCTGGTCGCGGTGGACAAACCCGCGGGCGTGCTGGTGCACCGCACCGGCCTGGACGCCGGCGAAACGCGCTTCGTGCTGCAGATGCTGCGCGACCAGCTCGGGCAACCCGTGTGGCCCGTGCACCGGCTCGACAAGGGCACCAGCGGCGTCCTGCTGTTCGCCCTCGACGCCCACAGCGCCAGCATCCTCGGCCAGGGCTTCCAGCGGGACGTGGGGCTGGACAAGACCTACCTGGCCGTCGTGCGCGGCTGGCCACCGGCCGAGGGTCTGATCGACCACCCCCTGCGCCGGATGCCGGACGACCAGCGGCCGGGGCGCGAGGACATCCAGGCGGCGCAGACCCGCTGGCGCACGCTCGCCCGCCACGAACTGCCCCTGCCCTACGGCCGTTTTCCGGCCACCCGCACCGCCCTGGTCGAGCTGCACCCGCTGACCGGCCGCCGCCACCAGTTGCGCCGCCACATGAAGCACATCGCCCACCCCATCATCGGCGATGCCACCCACGGCAAGGGGCCGCTCAACCGTGCCCTGGCCGACTGGCTCGGCACCCGGCGCCTGTGGCTGCACGCCAGCGCGCTGACCCTGCGCCACCCCGTCACCGGCGAGCGCCTGCACCTGCAGGCGCCGCCGGGCCCGGAATGGGCCTGCTGGCCGGTGGTGCCCGACGCCAATGCCTGAGCAGCGGCATCCGGGGCCGGTACACCCGTAAAATGAAGGGTTATCCTGTGACGGCGCCGCCTCGCGGCCCGCTTTGGCGCCCCTTCCGTCCGGCGCCCACCCCAACCGCCTGTTTTGCATGACCACGTCGTCCTCCCAAGCCCCTGAGCAACCCGGCCTGCAGTCCCTGGCCAAATCGTTCGAGCCTGCCCCCATCGAGTCGCGCTGGGGCCCCGAGTGGGAGCAGCGTGGTTATGGCCGCGCCGGTTTCCGCGGCACCGGCGCGCCCCAGGCCGGCGCACCCGCGTTCGCGATCCAGTTGCCGCCGCCGAACGTCACCGGCACGCTGCACATGGGCCACGCGTTCAACCAGACCATCATGGACTCGCTCACGCGCTACCACCGCATGAGCGGCTTCAACACCGTCTGGGTGCCCGGCACCGACCACGCCGGCATCGCCACGCAGATCGTCGTCGAGCGCCAGCTCCAGGGCCAGGGCATCAACAGCCGCCACGACATGGGCCCGACGCCCGCCGAGGCGCGCAAGAACTTCGTCGCCAAGGTCTGGGAGTGGAAGGAGCAGTCCGGCAACACCATCACCACGCAGATGCGCCGCATGGGCGACAGCGTGGACTGGAGCCGCGAGTACTTCACCATGGACGACAAGCTCTCGAAGGTCGTGACGGACACCTTCGTGCGCCTGTACGAGCAGGGCCTGATCTACCGCGGCAAGCGGCTGGTGAGCTGGGACCCGGTGCTCAAGTCCGCCGTGTCCGACCTGGAGGTCGAAAGCGAAGAGGAAAACGGCCACCTCTGGCACATCCGCTACCCCGTGGACGGCAGCGACGAGGCCCTGGTGGTGGCCACCACGCGGCCCGAGACCATGCTGGGCGACACCGCCGTCATGGTCCACCCCGAGGACGAACGCTATGCCCACCTGATCGGCAAGCAGGTGCGCCTGCCCATCACCGGGCGCCTCGTGCCGGTGATCGCCGACGAATACGTGGACCGCGAATTCGGCACCGGCGTGGTCAAGGTCACGCCCGCGCACGACACCAACGACTACCAGGTCGGCCTGCGCCACGGCCTGCCGATGCTCACCATCTTCGACCTGGATGCGAAGGTCAGCGCCGCCGAGGCCACCGACATCCCGGCCGCCTACGTGGGTCTGGACCGCTTCGTCGCCCGCAAGCAGATCGTCGCCCAGCTCGAGGCCGAAGGCCTGCTGGTCGAGATCAAGCCGCACAAGCTCATGGTGCCGCGCTGCGCCCGCACCGGCCAGGTCATCGAACCCATGCTGACCGACCAGTGGTTCGTCGCCATGAACAAGGCCCCCACGCTCCCCACTGCGTGTGGTTCGCTGCCCCCCGAGGGGGCTGGCCCCGGCTTGGAGCGGTCCGGCGCCGGGTCCGGCACCAGCCAGGACACGCGCTCGATCGCCCAGAAGGCCATCGATGCCGTGGCCAGCGGCGAGGTGACGTTCGTGCCCGAGAACTGGGTCAACACCTACAACCAGTGGATGAACCACATCCAGGACTGGTGCATCAGCCGCCAGCTCTGGTGGGGGCATCAGATTCCGGCCTGGTACGACGACGAGGGCAACGTATACGTGGCCCGCGACGAGGCCGGGGCACAGGCCCAGGCCGGCGCGGGCAAGACCCTCACGCGCGACCCCGACGTGCTCGACACCTGGTACTCCTCCGCCCTGGTGCCGTTCTCCACCATGGGCTGGCCCGAAGCCGCCGGCAGCGCCGGGCGCGAACCGGGCGATTTGCCGGCCGCAGGACGGATGAGCCCGGGCGCGTCCGGTGCTGCCGGCGGCGTTTCCGCCAACGCCGGCACTGCAGACTACGACCTCTACCTGCCCAGCAGCGTGCTGGTCACCGGCTACGACATCATCTTCTTCTGGGTCGCCCGGATGATCATGATGACCACGCACTTCACCGGTCGCGTGCCGTTCCGCCACGTGTACATCCACGGCCTGGTGCGCGACGCGCAGGGCAGGAAGATGTCCAAGTCCGAGGGCAACGTGCTCGACCCGGTGGACCTGATCGACGGCATCGCGCTCGAACCCCTGCTGGAAAAGCGCACCACCGGCCTGCGCAAGCCCGAGACCGCACCCCAGGTGCGCAAGAACACGCAGAAGGAATTCCCCGACGGCATCCCGGCCTACGGCGCCGATGCGCTGCGCTTCACCTTCGCCGCGCTGGCGACGCTGGGCCGCAGCATCAACTTCGACGCCAAGCGCTGCGAGGGCTACCGCAACTTCTGCAACAAGCTCTGGAACGCCACCCGCTTCGTGCTCATGAACTGCGAAGGTCACGACTGCGGCCTGAAAGAGCACACCAAGGAGCAATGCCAGCCCGGGGGCGCCTTCCACGGCTACATGCACTTCAGCCACGCCGACCGCTGGATCGTCTCGCGGCTGCAGCGCGTCGAGGCCGACGTGGCCAAGGGTTTTGCCGACTACCGCCTGGACAACGTCGCCAACGCCATCTACCAGTTCGTCTGGGACGAGTTCTGCGACTGGTACCTGGAGATCGCCAAGGTGCAGATCCAGACCGGTGACGAGGCGCGCCAGCGCGCCACACGCCGCACGCTGATCCGCACGCTGGAGACCATCCTGCGCCTGGCGCACCCGGTCATCCCCTTCATCACCGAAGAACTCTGGCAGAAGGTGGCCCCCGTGGCGGGCCGTGCCGGCGAATCGGTCAGCGTGGCCGCCTACCCGGTCAGCCAGCCCGAGCGCATCGACGAGAACGCCGAAGCCCAGGTGGCCAAGCTCAAGGGCCTGGTCGATGCCTGCCGCACGCTGCGCGGCGAACTGGGGGTGTCACCGGCCACGCGCCTGCCGCTGTACGTGGTGGGCGACGCGGACTTCATCCGCGAGCATGCCGCCGTGCTGCAGGGGTTGGCCAAGCTCAACGAGGTCAAGGTGTTCGACGACGAAACCTCCTGGGCCGCCGCCGCCAAGGCCGCGCCCGTGGCCGTGGCCGGCCAGGCACGGCTGTGCCTGTTCATGGAAATCGACGTCGCGGCCGAGAAGGCCCGCCTGACCAAGGAAGCCACCCGCCTCGAGGGCGAGATCGCCAAGGCCAACGGCAAGCTGTCGAACCAGGCCTTCGTGGCCAAGGCGCCGCCGGCCGTGATCGAGCAGGAAAAAACGCGGGTTGCCGATTTCAGCGCCACGCTGGCCAAGGTGCGTGAACAGCTCGCGCGGCTCTGACGCGTCCCCGGCGGCGGAGCCGGGTGGCCCCGGGGCGCTGCGGCTGCGCCCCGGCCGCTCCGGCGGCGCTCAGCGCCGCTTGAGCACCGAGATGTACTCGCCGCCGACGGTCTGCTGCTCCACCAGCTCGTTGCCCGTCTGCTTGGCAAAGGCCTGGAAGTCGCGCACGGAGCCGGCATCGGTGGCGGTGACGCGCAGCAACTGACCGCTGCTCATGTCGGCCAGGGCTTTTTTCGCTTTGAGGATGGGCAGCGGGCAGTTCAGCCCGCGGGCGTCCAGTTCAATGTAAGTATTCATAACAAAAACGTATCCGGGATGCGGCCGATTCTATAGGGCCACCGTCTCCTGGTGCGCGGATAACGTGTTCACGCGCCGGCTGGCGCCGGTGGCTCGATGAACACCGGTTCGATACCCCGGCGGCGCAGCCAGTCGGCCAGTGCCAGCCCGGTGCCGGCACGCCAGCAACGCACCTGCACCGGCTCGAACAGGCGGTATTCGGCCAGTTCGGGCGACAGGCGCACCTGGCCACGGGCGCGCGCATGGTAGGTGATGATGACCTGGTTCATGCGCTGAAAATCGTGCACGCCCACCAGCTCCAGCGACTCCACCTCCAGGCTGGTCTCCTCGGCGATCTCGCGCCGGATCCCTTCCTCGGGCGTCTCGCCGGCCTCCATGAAACCGGTGATCAGCGCGAACATGCGGTGCGTCCAGGTGGCATTGCGTGCCAGCAGCACCTTGCCATCGAGCTCGACGATGGCCGCCAGCACCGGCGTCGGGTTGTTCCAGTGCGTGAAGCCACACGCCGTGCAGCGCAGCCGCGTCTTCGGGCCGCCATCCTCGAGCTGCTCGATCGGCGCCAGCGGCGCCGCGCAGCCCGGACAGAACCGGTACCCCTCCGTCACGCGGGAAACACCCCGGTGGACAGGTAGCGGTCGCCGCGGTCGCAGACGACGAAGACGATGGTGGCGTTGTCCACCCGGGCGGCGATCTGCTGCGCCACCCAGCACGCGCCGGCCGCCGAAATGCCGGCAAAAATGCCCTCTTCGCGCGCCAGCCGGCGGCACATGTCCTCGGCATCGGACTGGCTCACGGACACCAGCTCGTCCACCGATGTCGGATCGTAGATCTTCGGCAGGTACTCCTGCGGCCACTTGCGGATGCCCGGGATGCGCGAGCCCTCGCTGGGCTGCGCCCCGATGATGCGGATGGCCGGATTCTTTTCCTTGAGGAAGCGCGACACGCCCGTGATGGTGCCGGTCGTGCCCATGGCGCTGACGAAGTGGGTGATGCGCCCGCCCGTCTGCTCCCACAGCTCGGGCCCGGTGGTTTCGTAGTGGATGCGCGGGTTGTCGGCGTTGGCGAACTGGTCGAGGATCACCCCCTTGCCATCGCGCACCAGCTTGTCGGCCAGATCGCGCGCGTACTCCATGCCACCGCTCTTGGGCGTGAGGATCAGCTCGGCCCCGAAGGCCTTCATGGTCTGCGCGCGCTCGATGGACAGGTCCTCCGGCATGATCAGCACCATGCGGTAGCCCCGAATCGCCGCCGCCATGGCCAGCGCGATGCCGGTGTTGCCCGAGGTCGCCTCGATCAGGGTGTCACCGGGCTTGATCTCGCCGCGCTCCTCGGCGCGCCGGATCATCGACAGCGCCGGCCGGTCCTTCACCGACCCCGCCGGGTTGTTGCCCTCGAGCTTGCCCAGGATGACGTTGCCCCGTGCCTTGTTGTCCTGCGCGCCGATGCGCTGCAGTGCCACCAGCGGCGTGTGGCCGATGGCATCTTCGATGGTCGGATAGTTCATGCGCATCACTGTGCCATAATTTGCGACTTTCCTGCCTGCCCAGGTGGCGAAATCGGTAGACGCAAGGGATTCAAAATCCCTCGCCGCAAGGCGTGTCGGTTCGAGTCCGACCCTGGGCACCAATGCAAAAAACCGTGATGTCCCCACGACATGACGGTTTTTTTTCTGGCTGACGTGGTGTCATGGTGGGCTGGCCGCGCCCGCCTCGGCCAGTTCCTCGCGCACCAGGTCCTGGTACAGGTGCGGCAGCTTGCCCGACATGCGGTTGCTCTCGATGCCGTAGCCCAGGCTGGTCCAGGTGCCCGACAGGCGCCGCAGCACCTGTCGCACCCGGCCCTGGCGCAACTGCGCCGACAGGTCCATGCCCCAGGCGCGGCGGTCGGCCAGCCAGGCATGGACGACCACATCCTGGTACGGTGGGGCAAAGCTCAGGCGCGTGGCATCGAGCGGGTCGCGGGTGCGCTGCGGGTGGTGCCGGGCCGCCAGTTCGAGCCAGGTGCTGTACAGCAATTGGTAGCGCCCGGCCGCGGTCGAGCAGTTGCCCCGGTTGGGGCCGGCGCCGATGGCCTCGCAGCGGTTCGGGTGCTGCGCCAGCGATTGCACGTACCCGCCGCCGTGCAGCACATGGTAGGGCCGCCGCACGTTCGACTCACTGGCCGAGATCGTGCGCATCAGCGCCCGCAGGTACGGATCGCCCCCTTCCATCTCCAGGGCGCGCGTGCCCGGCAGCAACAGCGACGGTCGCCACCACCACAGCGCCGCCAGAGCCAGCACCACCACCCCCAGCGGCAGGGCCGCCCACGCCAGCAGGGCGGTGGCCGTGACACGGCGGTGAGGAGGCGGCAGGCGCGGCGACATGGCCGGTCTATTGTGCCTGCGGGCCGCGCAATCCATCGGCCACCTGGGGATAGCGCAGGCGCAGGCGCAGCTCGCGCTTCATCCGGTCGTTGCGCAGGCGGCGCGACTCGCCCATGAAGCTCAACAGCGACAGCGGCAGCGCCGACTGCGCGACATCGCGTGCCACCCGCGGCGGCCGTGGCAGGCCATACAGGTCGGCCGCGAGGTCGAAGTACTCGCCCATGCGCAACTGGCTGTCGTCGGTCACGTGCAGGCTGCGCTGGGGCCGCGCCAGCCACAGGGCCCGAGCGCAGGCCCGCGCCAGGTCGTCGGCATGGATGTGGCTGGTGTAAACATCGTCCTCGGGACGCAGCGCGGGCGTGCCGCGCAGCAGGCGCTCGCGCGGCGTGCCACCGGGCCGGTCGGGCGCATAGATGCCCGGGATGCGCAACACCGTCGTGCGCACACCCTGGCGCCGGCCGTACCAGTGCACCTGCGACTCGGCATCGGCCCGGCGCCAGGCACGCGGCGTCTGCGGGCTCAGGGGCGAGGCCTCATCGACCCAGGCCCCCTGGCGGTCGCCATAGACCCCGCTGGTCGAGCCGTAAACGAAGGTCGCCGGCGCGGTGCGCCGCGCCAGCGCACGTACCAGCGCACGGGTGCGCGGGTCCTGCCGCCAGTCCGGCAGGCCTTGCGAGGGCGGCGGCGCCAGGTGCAGCACCCGTGTGGCCAGGCCCGCCAGCCGCGCCAGCGTGGCCGGCCGGTCCAGGTCGCCCACCAGCGGCCGCACGCCCTGCGCACGCAAGGCCGCCACCCGCGCGGGGCTGGAGGTCAGGGCCAGCACCTGCACACGCCGGCCGTGGCCCAGCTCGCGCACCACGCGCCCGCCCACGTCGCCGCAACCCACGATCAGCACCCGCTCACGCCGGAAGCGCGCCGGCAATGCACCAAGAAAACCCATGCTGGAACAGATTTGAGACAATTTGGGTTTGCCCGCCCCGTGCGGACCGCCCCACCAACCTGCCAGTATGACATTCACGATCACCGTCGAGCCCAGCGGCCGCAGCTTCTCCTCCTCCCCCGAAGAAACCATTCTGGCCGCGGGCATCCGCCAGGGCGTCGGCCTGCCCTACGGTTGCAAGGACGGCGCCTGCGGCTCGTGCAAGTGCAAGCTGGTCTCGGGCCAGGTCACCCATGGCCCGCACCAGAGCAAGGCGCTGAGCGCCGAGGAGGAAGCCGCCGGCTACATCCTGACCTGCTGCGGCACCGCGCAGTCCGACGTGGTCATCGAGTCGCGCCAGGTCACCGAGGAAGGCGCCTACCCGATCAAGAAAATGCCGGTGCGCGTCAACAGCCTGACGCGCGCCTCGCACGACGTGATCGTGCTGCAGTTGCAACTGCCCGCCGCCGACACCTTCAAGTACCACGCCGGCCAGTACGTCGAGTTCATCCTGCGCGACGGCGACCGGCGCAGCTACTCCATGGCCAACGCGCCGCACACGCAGGCCCAGGGCCCCCATGTGGAGTTGCACATCCGCCACATGCCCGGCGGCAAGTTCACCGACCACGTGTTCGGCGCCATGAAGGAAAAGGAGATCCTGCGCGTCGAAGGCCCCTACGGCAGCTTCTTCCTGCGCGAGGACAGCGACAAGCCCGTCATCCTGCTGGCCTCGGGCACCGGTTTCGCGCCGGTCAAGGCCATCATCGAACACATGCGCTTTGCCGGCATCACACGCCCCACCACGCTGTACTGGGGGGGCCGCCGCCCGGCCGATCTGTACCAGGACGCCTGGGTGCGCGAGCAGGCCGCGACCATGCCCCACCTCACCTACGTCCCCGTCGTCTCCGACGCCCTGCCCGAAGACGGCTGGACCGGCCGCACCGGCTTCGTTCACCTGGCGGTGCTGCAGGACCACCCCGACCTCTCGGGCCACGAGGTGTACGCCTGCGGCGCCCCCATCGTGGTCGAATCGGCACGGCACGACTACATCACCCAGGCCGGGCTGCCCGAAGAGGCGTTCTTTGCCGATGCCTTCACCAGCGCGCTGGACAAACAGTAAGCCCCCCACCAAGGAGACCCTCATGATCGATCGCCGCCAGTTCATCAGCGCCCTGGGCGCCGCCGCAGCCCTGTCCACGCCCGCCCTCGGGCTGGCCCAGGCCGGCACCACCCGCATCATCGTGCCCTTCGGCGCCGGCGGCCCGATCGACGTCACCGCGCGCATCCTGGCCGAGGCCGTCAAGGGCTCGCTGGGCACCGTCATCATCGAGAACCGGCCCGGTGCCGGCGGCAACATCGGCGTCAGCGCCACGGCCAAGGCCGCGCCCGACGGCCACACGCTGGGCATCGCCACCACCGCCTCGCACGGCATCAACCCCTGGCTGTTCAGCAAGCTGCCCTACGACCCGGACAAGGACTTCGCGCCCGTCACGCAGATGCTGCGCGTGCCCAACGTGCTGGTCATGAACACGCAGACGGCCGAACGCCTGAAGATCCGTTCGCTGCCCGACCTCATCGCCTACGCCAAGGCCAACCCGGGCAAGCTCAACTACGGCTCGGGCGGCAACGGCAGTGCCGGTCACCTGGCCGGCGAACTGCTCAAGCACCAGGCCGGCATCTTCGCCGTGCACATCCCCTACAACGGAGCCAACCCGGCCCAGCTCGCGCTGCTCTCGGGCGAGGTCGATTTCAACATCGACAACCTGGCCTCGGCGGCGGCCAACATCCGCGCCGGCAAGCTGGTGGCCCTGGCCGTCACCACCGCCCAGCCCAGCGCCGCCCTGCCCGGCGTGCCGACCATCGCCGCCACCCTGCCGGGCTTCGAGATCGACACCTGGTGGGGGCTGGTCGCCCCCGCCGGCACCCCCGACGACGTGGTCGCCCGCCTCAACACGGCCTTTGGCGAGGCCCTGCGCTCGCCCGAGGTGAAAGAGAAGTTCGCCAAGCTGCTGGCCGAGCCCGCGCCCAGCACGCCGGCGCAATTCGCGGCCTTCCTGCAGCGCGAGCGCGGCAAGTACCAGCGGATGGTGCAGATCAGCGGGGCGAAAGTGGACTAACCCCCCTGCGCCGCCTTCGGCGGCTTCCCCCCTTTCTGGCGCGCCGCTGAGCGGCGCTGGAAGGGGGGACGCACCCGACGGCCCGGCGGAGCCGGTTCCGTGGGTGCCCCGGTTTGGTGTCAGCTCTGACCTGTGGGGCTCAGCCTTCTGACAGCAGTTTTTTCACGTCGTCGGCCAGGGCCTGGGCGCCGCTGCCGTAGCGTTCGTACAGGCGCACACGGCCCTGGGTGTCGTACACGTAGCTGCCGGCCGAGTGGTCCATGGTGTAGCTGGTCGGGGTCGGGCCCTCGACCTTCTGGTAAACGATGCGAAAGCGCTTGGCCAGCTCGGGCAGCGCCTCGGCCGACACGTGCAGGGCCAGAAAGCTGGGGTCGAAGCTGTCCATGTACTCGCGCATGATCTCGGGCGTGTCGCGTTCCGGATCGACGCTGATGAAGATGCCCTGCAGCCGCTCGCCGTCGGCGCCCAGCAGCCGCCTGGCCTCGGCCATCTCGATCATCGAGGTCGGGCACACGTCCGGGCACTGCGTGTAGCCAAAGAAGATCACCACCACCTTGCCCCTGAAATCGGCCAGGGTGCGCTGGCGCCCGTGCTGGTCCGGCAGGTCGAAGTCGCTGGCATAGTCGGCCCCGGTGATGTCGATGCCATTGAAGCTGGTCTGCGCCGAGCAGGCCGGCAGCAGCGGCAGCAGGCCGGCCCCCAGGGCCAGGCCCAGCCAGTGGCGGCGGTTGCGGGCATTCGTGGCGTTGGTGGTCGTCATGGTCACAAGCCCCCCCTGGGCAGGTAATGGTCGATCAGCAGTGCGGCAAACAGCAGTGACAGGTGGATCAGCGAAAAACGGAAGGTCTTGCGCGCCAGCGCGTCGGAGTACTCGCGCCACAGCGCCACCGCGTAGGCACAGAAGCCCAGGTTCAGGATCACCGCCGCCACCAGGTAGAACCAGCCGCTCATGCGCAGCATGAAGGGTATCAGGCAGGCCGCGAACAGGATCAGGGTGTACAGCAGGATCTGCAGCCGCGTGAACGCCGAGCCGTGCGTCACGGGCAGCATCGGCAGGCCCGACTTGCGGTAGTCCTCCACCCGGTACAGCGCCAGCGCCCAGAAATGCGGCGGCGTCCACAGGAAGATGATCAGGCACAGGATCAGCGACTCGGGCGAGACCTCGCCCGTCATCGCGGCCCAGCCCAGCACCGGCGGCATGGCACCCGAGGCGCCGCCGATCACGATGTTCTGCGGCGTCAGCGGCTTGAGCACCACGGTGTAGATGACGGCGTAGCCGACGAAGGTGGCAAAGGTCAGCCACATGGTCAGCGGGTTGACCCAGACGTACAGGATCAGCGACCCCGCCGCGCACAGGGCGGCGGAAAAGCTCAGCGTCTGCGTGTTGCTCAGCTCGCCCTTGGCCGTCGGGCGCCAGGCGGTGCGGCGCATCTTGGCGTCGATCTGCTGCTCGACCACGCAGTTGAAGGCCGCGGCCGCGCCCGCCACCAGCCAGATGCCCAGGCAGGCCAGCGCGGCCCGGCCCACGTCGCTCCAGCCGGGCACGCCGGGCACCGCCAGCACCATGCCGATCAGGGCGCAAAAGACGATCAACTGCACCACCCGGGGCTTGGTCAGGGCATAGAACTGGCGCCAGGTTGAGGGCAGCGGCGCGGCAGGAAGGGCGGTACTCATGGGGACGACGGACGGGAAACGGAGGAAACAGGCAGCGGTGTGGCCCGCGCAGCGGCGGGGCCCGGCCGGGCCGCCAGCACACCGGTCAGCACCACCACCAGGGCCGCCGCGCCGCCCGTGTGCGACACCGCGGCCAGCAAAGGCCATTCGAGCACGACGTTGGACACGCCGGTCAGCAACTGCCACAGCGCGATGCCGCCCAGCCAGCGTGCGGCCCGGCGCGTGTTCTCGTGCCGGTGCAGCCGCCAGGCCAGCCAGGCCAGGCACGCCAGCACCAGATAGGCGAACAGACGGTGCGTGTAGTGGATCGCCGTCAGCGCCTCGAACGCAATCGCCGCACCGCCCCGGGTCTGGCCCAGCTCGCGCCACAGCGCAAAGCCCTCGCCAAAGGCCATCGATGGCCACCAGCTACCCTGGCACAGCGGAAAATCGCGGCAGGCCAGCACGGCGTAGTTGGTACTCACCCAGCCCCCCAGCGCAATCTGGCACCACAGCAGCGCGAACACCACCCAGGCAGCGCCGCGCAGACCCGGCGTCAGCGCCGCCCGCGGCCCGCCATACCAGACCGCCTGCGTCCGCAACAGGGCCAGCAGCACCAGCCCGCCCAGCAGGTGCAGGGTCACGATGGCCGGAAACAGCTTCATGGTCACGGTCAGCGCCCCGAAGGCCCCCTGCAGGCAGACCCAGGCCAGCGTCGCCGTCGGCCACCAGGGCGAGAGCGCCAGCCGGCGCCGCTCCACCCAACTCACCGCGGTCAGCACGATGATCAGCACCCCCACACCCGTGGCCAGGTAGCGGTGGACCATCTCGATCCAGGCCTTGCCGTGCGTCACCGGTCCGGTGGGCATGGCGCTTTGCGCCGCGCTGATGTCGGCGTGCGCGCCCAGCGGACTGGCATTGCCATAGCAGCCCGGCCAGTCCGGGCAGCCCAGACCCGAATCCGTCAGGCGCGTGAAGGCGCCGAACAGCACCAGATCGAAGGTCAGGAACAGCGTCACCAGGGTCAGCGCGTGCAGGCGCCGCGCCGGCGCCGCCTGCCGGTTGCGCAGCCAGACCCAGGCCAGCGGTCCCAGGGCCAGCACCACACCCAGCAGCATCATGCGCGCCACCGGTGCCCAGTCGTACAGCGTCGTGCCGTCCATCGCCCGGCCCTTCAGGAAGCCCCGCCCAGGCGGCCGGGCTGGTCCCAGAACGCCGAGGCCCGCAGCAGCCGGCCCAGGTCGCTGCGCATCTTCTTCGGGTCGGCATTGGCCGGGAAGCGCATCATCCAGTTGCCGATCGGGTCCACCACGTACAGGTGGTCCTGCAGGCGCTGCCCCGGCGCGGGCGCCAGCCAGGTGGCCAGTTGCGCCTCGTCCACCTGCAGCACGCGCGCGCTCGCCAGGGCGGCCCGGATGTCCTGCGGCACCTCACCGCCACCCGTGCGCAGCCAGACCCAGTCCATGCGGTCCTTGTCCTTGCCCAGGCCCTCACGCAACTGGCGCTGCAGGTACAGGTGCTGGCGGCAGGCCTCGTCGCAGGCCGAATCGGCCACGCTCACCAGCAGCCACTGGTCGCGCAACGCCGTCAGTGGCACCTCGCGCCCCGCCTGGTCGATGCCCGTCCAGCCCGGCAGGGGCCGCTGCGGATCGATCAGCTCGCCGTAGTTGCGCCGCCCCTCGGGCCGGATCACGTAGTAGGTGAAGTACGAGGCGATCACCGGTGCCGCGGCCACCAGCAGCATCAGCAGCATCTTCCAGCGGCCGGCGCGCGTGCGCGCCTCGTCGGCCGCCGCTGCGGCCTCGGGCAGCGGCAGCGAATGCACCGTCAGGGTCAGCGGCTCGTCAGCGCGCGCGCCGGACCCGGCGGGGTTGGATGAATTGGAACCAGACATAAAGAAGGCCCACGAGGGCACACAAACCGAACCACTGGAACGCATAGCCATGGTGCTTGTGCACATCGGCGGCCACGCGGGGCCACTCACGCCGCAGGCCGTCATCGGCCTCGCTGGTCTGGAGCAGCGATACGTCGAGCAGGGCCAGCCCGGTCTCCCGGGCAAAGGGCTCGATGGCGATATTCTGCCGGATCGGTCCCGGCTCTTCCTCGCCGAGCTCGAATAACCGCGACGGTGGCGGCGCCAGGCGCCCGCTCACCTGCACCTCGCCCGCGGGTGTGGGCACCGGCGGCACCCGGGTGCGATCCTGCGCATCGCGCGGCGCCCAGCCGCGCACCACCAGCACCGTCGCGTCGCTGCCACTCAGCCGCAGCGGCGTCACGACATGAAAGCCGGCCCGCCCGCGCAGCGCGCGGTTGGCCAGAAAGACGGTGGCACGCGGCACCCAGGTGCCGCGCAGCACCGCCCCCCGGTGCAGCACCTGCGCCGGGTCGGCCATGGCCAGCAACGCCGCGCCATCGAGCACCGGCAGCGCCATCTGTCGCGTGATCTCGGCCTCACGATCGAGCTTCTGGCGCGCACGGTCCAGTTGCCAGCAACCCAGCGCCGCCGTCACCGCCATGGCCAGCAGCGCAGCCAGGGTCACCACCCACACGCGCGGCTGGCGCCAGCGCGAGCGTTCGCGCCCCGCCGCCGTGCTCATGGCCGAGCCCCGGCCGCGGCGTGCCCCGGCACCGCCCGGGCGGGCACCATCGGATCGATAATCAGGCCCATGAAATACCTCGTCATCGTCGCCTTCGCCGGCATCATCGGCAGCCTGGGCGCTGCCCTGGTCTTCATGATGCGCGGCGGCAGCGCGCAGCCAGACCCGCAGGAGGGCGACAGCAGCGCCCCGCCCCGGCCCAATGGCCGCATGGCGCGGGCGCTGGCCTGGCGCGTGGGCCTGTCGGTGCTGCTGTTCGTCATCGTACTCGTGAGCTACTTTCTGGGCTGGATCCAGCCCACCGGCCTGCCGGTGGCGCACTGAACTCCCGGCGACCACCCCAAAACACAAAAGCGCCCCCGGGGGGCGCTTTGTCTGCCAGAAGCCGGCCGCTTACATCCAGTAAACCAGGATGTACAGACCCAGCCAGACCACGTCCACGAAGTGCCAGTACCAGGCGGCGCCCTCGAAGCCGAAGTGGCGCTGCGGCGTGAAGTGGCCCTTCTGCAGGCGAAGGGTGATGAACAGCAGCATCAGCATGCCCACGAACACGTGGAAGCCGTGGAAGCCCGTCAGCATGAAGAAGGTCGAGCCGAAGATGCCCGAGCTGAGCTTGAGGTTCAGGTCGGCATAGGCATGGGCGTATTCATAACCCTGCACGAACAGGAACACCAGACCCAGCAGCACCGTCATCCACATGAAGGCGATGGTCTTGGCACGGTTGCCCGCCTGCAGCGCGTGGTGGGCGATGGTCAGCGTCACGCCCGAGGTCAGCAGCAGCGCCGTGTTGATGGTCGGCAGCCAGAACGGGCCGACGGTCTGGAACGGCTCGACGATGCCCGCCGGCGAGGCGGTGGCACCGGCCTGCACGCTCGGCCACACGGCCGAGAAGTCGGGCCAGATCAGCGCATTCTCGATGTTGCCCAGGTTCGGCACGGCCTGCACGCGCGCCCACCACAGGGCGGTGAAGAAGGCGCCGAAGAACATCACCTCCGAGAAGATGAACCAGCTCATGCTCCAGCGGAACGAGGTGTCGATCTTGCGGCCGTACAGACCCGATTCGCTCTCGCCGATGGCATCGCTGAACCACTGGAACAGCACCGTCAGCCAGAACAGCAGGCCGAAGGCCAGCGACCACTTGCCCCATTGCGCTCCATTGACCCACTGGCTCGCGCCCAGGATCACGAAGAACAGGCCGAAGGCGGCCAGCGCCGGGTGGCGGGACAACCCTGGCACGAAGTAGTACGGCGTCGAACCGTGGGTACTTGCTGACGACATGTTCACTCCTAATTGCTTTCGCTTGTAATGGTGTTGAATGCGTTGAAAACGGGTATCGGGGGCGACCGGTTCAGCCGGTCACCCACAGGACGATCAGGATCAGGACCAGCACGAACGCCAGGCCCAGTGCCGCCCCCACCGCCAGCACGTGCAGCGGGTTCAGCCGGGCGATGTCCTTCTGGTAGTCCGCATTGCGGCGGATGCCCAGGAAGCCCCACAGCACGGCCCTGACCGTGGCCAGGATCGAGCCCTTGGGCGGTGGCGCCGACGGTGGTGTCTGCGGGTTCATCAGACGGCTCCCTCAGGCCCCTTGGCCGGTACGGCGTCGAGCGCGGCCGTCGGCGCCGCGGGCGTCTTGCCCCCGACCTCGAAGAACGTGTACGACAGCGTGATGGTGTTCACATCCTTGGGCAGCTTCGGATCGATCACGAAGGCCACCGGCCACTCCTTGCGCTCGCCCGGCGCCAGCGTGTACTGGTTGAAGCAGAAGCATTCGAGCTTGTTGAAGTGCGCCGCAGACTGCTTGGGCGCGTAGCTGGGAATGGCCTGCGCCGCCATCGTGCGGTCCTGCACGTTCTCGAACTCGTACATCACCGTGGCCAGTTCGCCCGGATGCACCTCGATGTGGCGCACCGCCGGCTTGAATTTCCAGGGTCCGCGCACATTGGTGTCGAACTCGACCGTGATGGTGCGCGTGCGGTCCACCTGGGTGTTCTTCAGCGGGCCGGCGGTCGATTGCCCCGGGATCTGCCGCTCGGAAATGGCCAGCACATTGATGCCCAGGGCATCGCAGATGTGCTTGTAGATCGGCACCAGCGCATAGCCGAAGCCGAACATGCCGAGCGTGATCACGCCCAGCTTGCCGACCATCTTCCAGTTGTCGCGTTGCGTTCCCATGAGCTGACGTCGCCTGCCCTACCGTTGCGCTCAGCCGCCCAGCAGCACGAGCTTGGCCACGAAACCGATCAGGAACGCCGCCGCCACCGAGGCCAGGATCAGCCCCAGGCGGACGTTCTTGCGGCGCAGTTCCTCGTTCATGCCGGGTACCTCAGCCGATCACGCGGGTCGCGGTGGCGTCCAGCTTGGGCGGGTTCTCGAAGGTGTGGTGCGGCGCCGGCGAAGGCACTTCCCACTCCAGGCCGACGGCGCCGTCCCAGGGCTTCTGCGGTGCCGGCTGGCCCTTGCCACGCATGGCCGGCAGCACCACGAACAGGAAGAAGTACACCTGCGCGAAGCCGAAGAAGAACGCACCCACCGAGGCCAGGGCGTTGAAATCGGCGAACTGCATCGGGTAGTCGGCATAGCGGCGCGGCATGCCGGCCAGACCCAGGAAGTGCATCGGGAAGAAGGTGACGTTGAACGAAATCATCGACCACCAGAAGTGCAGCTTGCCGCGGAACTCGCTGTACATCACGCCCGTCCACTTGGGCAGCCAGTAGTAGGCGCCGGCGAACATGGCGAACAGCGAGCCGGCCACCAGCACGTAGTGGAAGTGCGCCACCACGTAGTAGGTGTCCTGGAAGTTGATGTCGATCGGGGCCATCGCCAGCATCAGGCCGGTGAAACCGCCCATGGTGAACACGAAGATGAAGCCCACGGCCCACAGCATGGGCGTCTCGAAGGTCATCGAGCCCTTCCACATGGTCGCGACCCAGTTGAAGATCTTCACGCCCGTGGGCACCGAGATCAGCATCGTCGCGTACATGAAGAACAACTGGCCCGTCACCGGCATGCCGGTGGTGAACATGTGGTGCGCCCACACGACGAAGGACAGGATGGCGATGGAGCCGGTGGCGTACACCATCGAGGCGTAGCCGAACAGCTTCTTGCGCGCGAAGGCGGGCACGACCTGGCTGACGATGCCGAAGGCCGGCAGGATCATGATGTACACCTCGGGGTGGCCGAAGAACCAGAAGATGTGCTGGTACATCACCGGATCGCCGCCGCCGGCGGGGTTGAAGAAGCTCGTGCCGAAGTGGCGGTCGGTCAGCGTCATGGTGATGGCGCCGGCCAGCACGGGCATCACCGCGATCAGCAGGTAGGCGGTGATCAGCCAGGTCCAGGCGAACATCGGCATCTTCATCAGCGTCATGCCCGGTGCGCGCATGTTCAGCACCGTCACGATGATGTTGATCGAGCCCATGATGGACGAGGCGCCCAGGATGTGCATCGCGAAAATGCCCACGTCCATCGACGGGCCCATCTGCAGCGTCAGCGGCGCATACAGCGTCCAGCCCGCGGCCGGAGCGCCCCCGGGCATGAAGAACGAGGCAATGATCATCACCGCCGCCGGCACCATCAGCCAGAAGCTGAAGTTGTTCATGCGCGCAAACGCCATGTCCGAGGCGCCGATCTGCAGCGGGATCATCCAGTTGGCGAAGCCGACGAAGGCCGGCATGATGGCGCCGAACACCATGATGATGCCGTGCATGGTGGTCAACTGGTTGAACAGCTCGGGGTTCACCAGTTGCAGGCCGGGCTGGAACAGCTCGGCCCGGATACCCAGGGCCAGCACGCCGCCCACCATCAGCATGGTGAACGAGAACAGCAGGTACAGGGTACCGATGTCCTTGTGGTTGGTCGCAAACACCCAGCGACGCCAGCCCGACGGCGCATGGTGGTGATCATGGTCGTGATCGTGCGCGTGGTGGTGGTCAAGCACTGCACTCATGTCGTTTTCCTTAAATGCTCAAATTCCGGATGTCGGGTGCGGTCACTGACGCGCGGCCACCACTTCGGCGGGCTGCACGATCTGCTGCGTCTGGTTCGACCAGCTATTTTTCGCGTAGGTGATCACGGCGGCGATCTCGGTCGGCGACAACTGGTCCTTCCAGCCGATCATGGCCGTGCCACTGACGCCGTTGAGCACCACGTTGAGCATCTTGCTGTGGTCGGCGTCCGTCACGATGGCCGAGCCGTCCAGCGGCTTGAACGCTTCGGTCCCCTTGCCGTTGGCCTGGTGGCAGGCCACGCAGTTGGCGGCATACACCGCAGCACCGCGCTTGATCAGATCGTCCAGCTCCCAGACCTTGCTCGGGTCATCGGCGGCCGCCGCCATTTCCTTGAGCTTGCCATCGACCCAGGCCGAATAGTCCTCGGCCGACAGCACCTTGACGTGGATCGGCATGTAGGCGTGCTCCTTGCCGCACAGCTCGGCGCACTGGCCATAGAAGTCGCCCGTCTTCTCGGCGCGGAACCAGGTGTCGCGCACGAAGCCGGGAATGGCATCCTGCTTGACACCGAAGGCCGGCACCATCCAGGCATGGATCACGTCGGTGGCGGTGGTGATGATGCGCACCTTCTTGCCCACCGGCACCACCAGCGGGTTGTCCACCTTGAGCAGGTAATCGTCCACCGCCTCGGGCTTGCCGCTGTTGGACATCACGCGGTGGCTGTTGTCCAGGGTCGAGAGGAAGCCGATGCCCTCGCCCTCGCCCTTGATGTAGTCGTAGCCCCACTTCCACTGCATGCCCGTGGCCTTGATGGTCACGTCGGCGTTGGTGGTGTCCTTCTGGGCCACCAGCACCTTGGTGGCCGGCAGCGCCATGCCGATCACGATCAGCAGCGGCACGATGGTCCAGCCCAGCTCCACCCAGATCGGCTCGGGCAATTCCTTGGCCTGGTGGCCGACCGAGCGGCGGTGCTTCAGGATCGAATAGAACATGACCCCGAACACCAGCACGAAGATGGCCGTGCAAATCGCGAGCATGAACCAGTGCAGCCAATGCTGCTCTTCGGCGATCCGGGTGACCGGCGGATGGAAGTTCAGCTGGTTGACGGCCGGGCCGCCCGGCAGGTCCCCGACCTGCTGTGCCGCCGCCTCCAGCCAGACACCGGCGGTCAGGGCCGCCGCGCCCGTGGTGGCTCGCAGCGCATGCAGGCGGGCTCGCAGGGTTTGCCCCGTTTTTCTCATCGTGCTCACGGTTGTACGCCTCAAATATAAGTATTGATTTATATCAATCCAATTAGAACAAACTTTGCCCGCAGGGCCATTCAGGGATAACCCACACCACCCGCTGGCGGAGTCCGGGCAAAGCGCCCTTGCCCGTGCCAGGCGGCATCGGGTGCCATCAACAGAACGCCGGCTGACTTGGCCGGCGTGGCAGAAAAGGTTCCCTGAAAAGTTTGACCTATATCAATTGTAGCGGTCTCTGTGCCCGGGTTTCCCCTAAGGGCTTCCTGGCAGCCACCAATGCCCTCAGCGAGGACGCTGACGCAGCATGGTCCGCATCTCGTCCAGCGACACCCGCGACGGGTCCCGGCGGCGCGGCTCGCCCTGGAAGGCGTGTCCGTACACGATCTCGAACACCAGTTGCAGGCGCCCGTCCGCCGAGCGCGGCAGCTCGTCTTCCAGCGCCTGCCGCAACTGGCGCAGCCAGCCGCGGCCACGCAGGCCCGCCGGGCGCGCGGCGTGCAGGTTGCGCCCCAGCCCGCGCAGCTCCTGCAGCAGCGCATCGGCCGACGACCAGGTCAGCACGATGTGCTCCATGTCCATCACCGGCTCGGCAAAACCGGCCTGCACCAGCATGTCACCCCAGTCGTGCATGTCGGTGAACGGGTGCGCCGGCGCGTGCCAGCCATGCCGCGCGTACAGCGCGCGCAGGCCCGCGAGGCTGTCGGGCCCGAGGCACGAGAACATCAGAAAACCCTGCGGCCGCACCAGTTGCTGCCAGCGCCGCAACAGCGCCAGGGGCCGGGGCTCCTGGTGCAGCAGCATGTTGGCCCACAGCATGTCGGTGGGCTGCGGCGCCGGTGCCGGCGTCTTGCCCCGGCCCAGCCAGGCCGCCGGGTGCCAGCGCGCCCGCGTGCCGCCGCCCCCGGTCAGGGCCAGGGCGTGCGCCAGTTGCCCGGACCAGACCTGGTGGCTGGCACCGGGCAGTTGCGCCCGCAGCAGCCGGTGCGCCTGAAGGCCGCCATTGACCGGCTCCCAGTGCAGCCAACTGGCCGGCGGCTGGCGAAACCACTGCAGGCGCTCGACCATGCGCCGGGCCACTTCTTCGTGCAGCCAGGGGCTGACCTCGCTCGTGCGGGCGCGCCAGCGCGCCGCCGCCACCGGATCCAGGTCCGGTACCAGGTCATCATCAGAAGGGGGGACGGACACGAGGGCAGGCGCACGAAGAGGAAAGGGCCACCAGTATATTGGCGGCCATGAACGGATGCAGGCGCGCATGGTGGCCCGGGCGCTGGCCACGGCTGGCCTGGCCGTCCACCTGCCTGGTCTGCGGCCGCTGGCCCGCGGCCACGGTCTGCCCGGCCTGCCTGGCCCTGTTCGCGCGTCCGCCGGCGCCGCCCCCTGCCCCGCCCCCGGCGCTCGATGCCTGCCTGGCAGCCGTCGCCTACGCCTACCCCTGGGACCGCCTCATCGGCCGCTTCAAGTTCCGCCGCGAGCCCGGCCTGGCCGAGGTCCTCGCCCACCTGGTGCTGGACACCCCCGGTTTTGCGGCGCTGGCCGACGGCTGCGACCACATCGTGCCGGTGCCCCTGAGCCGCTCGCGCCTGGCCGAGCGCGGCTTCAACCAGGCCTGGGAGCTGATCCGCGTCTGGGGGCGGGCGCAGCCCCGGCTGCGGCCCAAGGCCCTGGCGCTCGGGCTGCAGCGCTGCGAAGGCCGGCCCGACCAGCACCACCTGCCGCGCCAGCAGCGGCTGCACAACCTGTCCGGTGCCTTTGCCGTGCCGGCGCCGGTGCGCCCGGTGCTGCAGGGGCGGCACGTGCTGCTGGTGGACGACGTCACCACCACCGGCGCCACCCTGGGCCACGCGGCCCGGGCCCTGCGCCAGGCCGGCGCCGCCTCGGTGCGGGCCGCCGTCGTGGCGGCCACCCCCGGCTAGGCAGGCAGTATGATCGCGCGTCCTTTCAGGGCGCCGGCCCGACCGCCGGCCCCCGCACCCGCCTGCAAGCCATGTTCCATATCGTCCTGGTGGCCCCGGAAATCCCGCCCAACACGGGCAACGTGATCCGCCTGTGCGCCAACACCGGCTGCCAGTTGCACCTGGTCGAGCCGCTCGGCTTTTCCCTCGACGACAAGCAACTGCGCCGCGCCGGCCTCGACTACCACGAGTACGCCCCGCTGCGCTGCCACCCCTCCTGGGAGGCGCTGTGCGAGCGCGAGCAGCTCGATCCGGCACGCATCTTCGCCCTCACCACCCGCGCCCGGTCGCTGGTCCACGATCAGCACTTCCGGCCGGGCGACTGGTTCGTGTTCGGCTCGGAAAGCCAGGGCCTGGCGCCGGCCGTGCGCGCCGCCATTCCCGGCGGACAGCACCTGAAACTGCCCATGCGCCCCGGTCAGCGCAGCCTCAACCTCTCCAACGCCGTGGCCGTGGTGGCGTTCGAGGCCTGGCGGCAGAACGGCTTCATGTGACAATATGAAACATATGATGTCCGCCGTTGCCCGCCTGTTCCGCCGCGCCCTGCACGCCCGCCTGGCGCCGCAGCCGAGCTCGTCGCTGCGGCAGTTGCAGCGCATACGCCACGCCCTGCGCGACTGCGTGAACGACTGCACCGGCAGCCAGGCCGCACGGCTGCAGGGGCGCATCGAGAAAGCGCGCAATGCGCAGGAGCTGTGGCTGTTGCGCAACGACGCGTACCAGGTGATTTCGCAGCACCACGACCAGCGCGTGGCGGCCGAGCGCATCAACCAGATGCTGCCGCTGTTCAACGGCCTGGTCGCACCGCGCCAACTGTCAAAAATCGACTGAACTCAGGCGTACAGGCGCGCCAGCGATTCGGCCACACACACCGGGCGCTCGGCCCCCTCGCGCTCCACCGTCAGGCGCCAGGTGAACTGCCAGCCCCCGTCAGCGAGCACCTCGGCGCCCAGCAGATGCAGGTGGCCGCGCAGCCGGCTGTCCACCGGCACCGGCGCGGTGAAGCGCACCCGGTTCAGGCCGTAGTTCACGCCCATGCGCGCCTCGGTCACGGCCAGCGCGTTCTCCAGGAACCAGGGCAGCAGCGACAGCGTGAGAAAACCATGCGCGATGGTGGTGCCGAAGGGGCCGGTGCGGGCCCGCCCGGGATCGACGTGGATCCACTGGTGGTCGCCCGTCGCCTCGGCAAAGCGGTCGATGCGCGCCTGGTCGATCGTCAGCCAGTCGCTGACGGCCACGTCCTGGCCCACGCAGGTGGCCAGCTCGGCCAGGGTCTCGAAGGTTTTCATGGCGCCCACTCTAGCAAGCACCCGCCCGCCGCCGCTGTCGGCCGCGGGACACTCAGGCGTCCAGCCAGCGGCAGATCGGCCGCCACTGCGCCAGGTCCTTCTCCACGCGCGAGGGGGCGACGTCGAACAGCGTCAGCCCATGCGCGGCCAGGTGGATGTAGTTCTGCGTGTCGCGCAAAAAGCCCAGCACCGGCCAGCCCAGGCCGGACACGAACTCGCGCAATTGGTCGGCGGCGATGGTGCGCTCGTCCACCCGCATGCCCACGATGCCCACCTCCACACCCGCCGCGCCCTTGCTCTCGGCCAGCTCATCGAGGAAGGCGCGCGTGGCGTAGATGTCGAAGATGCTCGGCTGCAGCGGCACCAGCACCTTGTCGGCCAGCTTCAGCACATCCTTGAAGCGCCAGCCATTCAGACCGGCCGGCGTGTCCAGCACCACGTGCGACACCTCGCGCGGCGCGCGGGCGATGAAGTCGCTGCCCACCTCCCAACTGCGGATCGGGGGGGTCTGCGGCGGCCGCAGCGTCAGCCACAGGCGCGAGGACTGCTGGCGGTCGGCATCACCGAACATCACGGCATGGCCCCGGCTGGCCCAGTAGCCCGCCACATTCGTGGCCAGCGTGGATTTGCCCACGCCGCCCTTGGGATTGGCAACCACCACCACCGGCATACCGACCTCCTCGACGCTGAAGTGACCCAAACGCCAATCTTAGCGCCGGGCCGGCGGGCCGTGGACAATCGGGGCCCATGCAACATGTACAACTCTGGGGCGAAACGCTGCGCCTGCTGGTGGAGCTGGCCGGCACCATCGCCTTTGCCCTCTCGGGCATCCTGGAAGCGGCGCGCAAGCGGCTGGACGCCGTCGGCGTCTGTGCCGTCGGTTTTCTGGCGGCCTTCGGCGGCGGCACACTGCGCGATCTGCTGCTGGACCAGCGGCCCTTCTTCTGGGTGCGCCACGTGGAACTGCTCTGGGGCGTGCTGACCCTGTGCGTGCTGGCCATGCTGTTTCTGCGATCCCACCATTTCGCCCTGACCGAGCGTGCCATCCAGTGGCCCGACGCCCTCGGGCTGGGCCTGTTCGCGGCCACCGGCGTGCACGAGGCCCTGGTGCTCGACCTGCCCCTGCTGGTGGCCGTGCTCATGGGCATCATCACCGGCGTGTTCGGCGGCGTGCTGCGCGACGTGGTCTGCAACCAGATCCCCTCCGCCTTCAACGACCACCGGCCCTACGCCGTCTGCGCCTTCGTGGGCGGCTGGGTCTATGTCGGTCTGTGGCAGTCCGGCGCGCCCGGCTGGGTGGCGCTGGTCACCTGCGTGAGCGTCACCGCCGGCCTGCGCCTGCTGGCGCTGTGGCGCAACTGGCAGTTGCCTGCCTGGAAAACATAGCGCTTGGGGCGGCCCGGCGCCGGATCCGGATCCGGATCCAGTGAGTTACACGCGCTCGAGCACGACGGCGATGCCCTGGCCGACGCCGATGCACATGGTGCACAGCGCGTAACGGCCGCCCGTGGCGTGCAGGCGGTTGATCGCCGTGGTCGCCAGCCGCGCGCCCGAGGCGCCCAGCGGGTGCCCCAGCGCAATCGCGCCGCCCCAGGCGTTGACGCGCTCGTCGTCGTCCGCCAGGCCCAGCAGCCGCAGCACCGCCAGCCCCTGCGCCGCAAACGCCTCGTTCAGCTCGATCACGTCCAGTTGCGCCAGCGTCAGGCCCGTGAGCGCCAGCACCTTCTCGGTCGCCGGCGCCGGCCCGATGCCCATCACGCGCGGCGCCACGCCGGCCGTGGCCATGCCCACCACACGCGCACGCGGCGTCAGCCCGTGCCGCGCCGCCTCGGCCTCGCTGGCCAGCAGCAGCGCACAGGCACCATCGTTCACCCCGCTGGCGTTGCCCGCCGTCACCGTGCCGTCGGGCCGCACCACGCCCTTGAGCGCCGCCAGCTTGTCCAGGGTGGTCTGGCGCGGGTGCTCGTCGGTGTCCACGACGAGGGCCTCGCCCTTTTTCTGCGGGATGCGCACCGGGCAGATCTCGCGCGCCAGGTGCCCGGCCTCGATCGCCGCCTTCGCCCGCTGCTGGCTGGCCAGCGCCATGCGGTCCTGCGCCTCGCGCTCGATCCGGTAGTCCGTGGCCACGTTCTCGGCCGTCTCGGGCATCGAGTCCACCCCGTACTGCGCCTTCATCAGCCGGTTGACGAAACGCCAGCCGATGGTGGTGTCGTACACCGCGTTGTCACGGCTGAAGGCGCTCCCGGCCTTGGGCATCACAAAGGGCGCGCGGCTCATGCTCTCCACGCCGCCAGCGATCATCAGGCCGGCCTCGCCGGCCTTGATGGCGCGCGCGGCCGTGCCCACCGCGTCCAGCCCCGAGCCGCACAGGCGGTTCACGGTGGCCCCGGGCACCTCCAGCGGCAGCCCGGCCAGCAGCGCGCTCATGCGCGCCACGTTGCGGTTGTCTTCGCCCGCCTGGTTGGCGCAGCCGTAGATCACGTCGGTCACCGCCGCCCAGTCCACGCCCGGGTTGCGCGCCATCAGCGCCTGGATCGGCACCGCCCCCAGATCGTCGGCACGCACCGCCGAAAGACTGCCGCCGTAGCGGCCGAAAGGCGTGCGGATCGCATCGCAGATGAAAGCCTGGGTCATGATGAGGTCTCCTGATCGGGTAGGGGGCGCGGCACCGGCCGCCCCGCGACAATGGTGTTTTCGGCTGCCACCTTGGCGGCACAACATGCAGGATAATGCATTTTTATGTTCCAACCCTCACAGGCCGACGTCCGCCGCTTCTTTTGCTCGGTCTATGCCAAGCAGCAACAGGCCCAGCCCATGGAGGCCATCGAGCTGCTGGCGGCCCAATGGATCGCTGAACACCCCGAATACCACGCCGATTTCAGCGACGTGGACGCGGCCCTCGCGCGCATGGGTGAACACAACAGCGGCGCCGACAACCCCTTCCTGCACCTGTCGATGCACCTGTCGGTCAGCGAGCAATGCAGCATCGACCAGCCGCCCGGCATCCGGCAGGCGGTGGAGCTGCTGGCCGCCCGCCGTGGCGACCTGCACGCCGCCCACCACGAGGTGATGGACTGCCTGGGCCGCATGATCTGGGAAAGCCAGCGCGCCGGCCGCCCCCCCGACGGCCAGGCCTACATCGACGCCGTGCGCCGCCGCGCCACGCGCGACTGAGCCAGGCATAGGCATAGGCATACATGCCAAAAAAAAACACGCGATCACTCGCGTGTTTTTTTTAAGCTCCAAGGCACCACGGAACCGGCTCCGCCGGGCCGTCGGTGCCGTCCCCCCTCCCAGCGCCGCGCAGCGGCGCATCAGAGAGGGGGGAAGCCGCGTCAGCGGCGCAGGGGGGTGTTACTTGAAACGCGACTGCGGAACCGTCTTCAGTTCCGT
Organism: Hydrogenophaga sp.; assembly: GCF_028698005.1. Lineage (GTDB taxonomy): Bacteria > Pseudomonadota > Gammaproteobacteria > Burkholderiales > Burkholderiaceae_C > Hydrogenophaga. Next base: position 82 of record NZ_JAQVEJ010000020.1, on the reverse strand, counting down.
GTCCTGCGCGCTCAGGTACTGGGCCAGTGCGCGCATTTCGGTCGGGTTGAACTGCTTGGCCACGGCGCCCATGATGCCGTTG
>NZ_JAQVEJ010000019.1 GCF_028698005.1 Hydrogenophaga sp. | reverse complement strand
CTGAGGCGGCCGGAACGGCTTCCCTACAATGGGCGCATGACCGTCCACCCCCCCTCCCCGCCACTGAAGTTTGCCGTGATGGGTGCCGGCGCCGTCGGTTGCTTCTACGGCGGCATGCTGGCCCGTGCCGGCCACGCCGTGACGCTGATCGGCCGGCCTTCGCATGTACAGGCCGTGCAGGCCCGGGGCCTGCGCATGGACACGACGATGTTCGACGAGCAGGTGCCCCTGGCCGCGAGCACCGAGGCCTCGGCGGTGGCCGGTGCCGACGTGGTGCTGCTGTGCGTGAAGTCACCCGACACCGAGGCGAGCGGTGAACAGATGCGCCCGCACCTGGCACCGGGGGCGCTGGTGCTGTGCCTGCAAAACGGCGTCGACAACGCCGAACGCCTGCGCGCCGTGCTGCCCGGTCATGAGGTCGGCGCGGCAGTGGTCTATGTGGCCACCGAAATGGCCGGGCCGGGCCACCTGCGGCACAACGGCCGCGGTGAGCTGGTGATCGCGCCCTCGGCCCGCAGCGACGTGCTGGCGCAGGCCCTGGCCGCCGCCGGCGTGCCGACCGAGATCTCCGACAACGTGCGTGGCGCCCTGTGGGCCAAGCTGATCCTCAACTGCGCCTACAACGCGCTGTCGGCCGTGGGTCGCATCGTGTACGGCGAGCTGGTGCAGCGCCCCGGGGTGCCCGAGGTGATGCGCGACGTGGTGGCCGAATGCCTGGCCGTGGCCCGCGCCGATGGCGTGACCGTGCCGGATGGCGTGGAGGCCGCCGTGCGCCGCATCGCCGAGACCATGCCCGGCCAGCACTCGTCCACCGCGCAGGACCTGATGCGCGGCAAGCCGAGCGAGATCGACTTCCTCAACGGCTACGTGGTGCGCCGCGGCGACGCGCTGGGCGTGCCCGTGCCGGCCAACCGCGTGCTGTGGTCGGTCGTGAAGCTGTTGGAACAGCCGCGGCACTGAGCGCGACGCCTGCCCGACGGAACACGAAGGGCAATCAAGACCGGCGGAACTGTTTGCCGCCACCGGACTCCCGCAACAGATGACCATCGAATCGAGCTTGAATTTCCTGACCGAACAGGCACCCTGGGTGCAGGCACTGACCGGCCTGACCGCCATGGTGCTGCTGGCTTACGCCGCGCGGCTGATCGTGCACATCGTGCTGGTGCGCGGCGTCGGCCGCTGGTCGCACCCGTCGCAGCCGCGCTGGACCAAGGCACTGTTGAGCGCGCCGGTGCTGAACCGGCTGGAGAAGATCGCCCCATCGCTGGTGATCCAGCTCACCGTCGGTGCCGTGCCCCACCTGAACGCGACGGCGCAGACGGTGATCCGCAACGTGGCGGTGGCCGTGACCATTCTGCACATCGTGCGCGTGCTCATGGCGCTGCTCGACGCCTTCCAGGAAGACCACGAGCGCACCGCCTCCCTGGCCGCCAGAACCAGCACGCACTCGATCAAGAGCTACATCCAGCTGGCCAAGCTGGGCCTGATCCTGCTGGGCAGCATCATCATCATCGCGGCCCTGATCGACCGCTCGCCGCTGATCCTGCTGTCGGGCCTGGGCGCCATGTCGGCGGTGCTGCTGCTGGTGTTCAAGGACACGCTGCTGTCGTTCACCGCCGGGCTGCAACTGGCCTCCAACGACATGCTGCGCATCGGTGACTGGATCGAGATGCCGCAACTGGGCGCCGACGGCGACGTGATCGACATCGCGCTGCACACCGTCAAGGTGCAGAACTGGGACAAGACCATCACCACCATCCCCACGTGGCGGCTGATGTCCGAGAGCTTTCGCAACTGGCGCGGCATGTCGGAGTCGGGTGGGCGCCGCATCAAGCGCACGCTGCGGCTGGACAGCAGCGCGGTCCGCTTTCTGGACAGCGCCGATGTCGAGCGCCTGCGCCACATCGCCCTGATCCGGCCCTACCTGGAGCACAAGCTCCAGGAAGTGCAGGCCACCAACACGGCCCTGCAGGCCAGCCTGGGCGAGCTGGCCCGGGATCCGGCCAACCAGCGCCGGCTGACCAACCTGGGCACCTTCCGCGCCTACGTGCAGGCCTACCTGAAACAGCACCCGGGCATCCACCAGGGCATGACGCTCATGGTGCGCGCCATGGAGCCGTCGCCCGAGGGCGTGCCGCTGGAGCTGTACTGCTTCACGGCCACCACGGCCTGGGTACAGTACGAGGCCACGCAGAGCGACATCTTCGATCACCTGCTGGCCATCCTGCCCGAGTTCGGACTGCGGCTGTTCCAGCAGCCCAGCGGCCACGATCTGCAGGCGGGGCTGCTCCAGGCCCACACCCCGCCGGCCCGGCCCGCCCTCAACCCGCCGACCGCCTGAGGGTGAAGTCGGTGCCGTCGGGTCGCCCCGGCAGCCTGAGCCGGGCCTGCGCCGGCGCCGTCTCGGCCAGCAGGCGGCCCCGGCGCCAGACCTTCAGGCGCGTGGCGCGCAGACGGATGGCCGCCACCGGATCGGGCGCCTGCAGCAGCACGAAGCTGGCGGCCTTGCCCGGCTCGATGCCGACATCGGCCAGCCCCATCACCCGCGCGGCGTTGACCGTGACGGCGTCGAAGCACTGGCGCATGCCGGCCTGGCTGGTCATCTGCGCCACGTGCAGGCCCATGTGGGCGACTTCGAGCATGTCGCCGCTGCCCAGGCTGTACCACGGATCCATCACGCAGTCGTGGCCGAAGGCCACGGTCACGCCAGCGGCCATCAGCTCGGGCACGCGCGTCATGCCGCGGCGTTTGGGGTAGCTGTCGTGCCGGCCCTGCAGGGTGACGTTGATCAGCGGGTTGGCCACCGCGCTGACGCCGCTTTCGGCGATCAGCGGGATCAGCTTGCTCACGTAGTAGTTGTCCATGCTGTGCATGGACGTGAGGTGCGAGCCATTGACCCGGCCCTGCAGGCCCAGACGCTGCGTCTCGAAGGCCAGCGTCTCGATGTGGCGCGAGAGCGGGTCATCGCTCTCGTCGCAGTGCATGTCCACCGGCAGGCCGCGTTCGGCCGCGAGTTCGCACAGCAGCTTCACGCTGGCCGCGCCGTCGGCCATGGTGCGCTCGAAGTGCGGGATGCCGCCGACCACGTCCACGCCCAGGTCGAGCGCGCGCCGGAGGTTGTCGAGCCCGCCGGGGGTGCGCAACACGCCGTCCTGCGGGAAGGCCACGAGCTGCAGGTCCAGATAGGGCGCCACGCGCCGCTTCACCTCGAGCATGGCGCGCACCGGCAGCAGGCTCGGGTCGCTGGTGTCCACATGGCTGCGGATGGCCAGCAGGCCCTTGGCCACGGCCCAGTCGCAATAGGCCAGCGCGCGTTCGACCAGCGCCTCTTCGGTGAGCAGCGGCTTGAGCTCGCCCCAGAGCGCGATGCCTTCGAGCAGGGTGCCGCTCTGGTTCACGCGCGGCAGGCCATGGCTGAGCGTCGCGTCCATGTGGAAATGCGGGTCGCAGAAGGGCGGGCTCAGCAGCAGGCCGGCGGCATCGACGGTTTCGTGCGCGGGCGCCTGCAGGCCCTCGGCCACCTCGACGATGCGGCCGTCCTGCACGGCGACCGACATGCCGGTGCGCCCGTCGGGCAAGGTGGCGTGGGTGATCAACAGGTCAAGCATGGTGGTCCGTGGGTCGATGGGTTTCTGAAAATGGGTTGGCCAGGTGGCGGGGTATCTGCGTGGCTGACATCTGCCTCTTGCCGCGCTGATCGCACAGCCTACACCGGGACCGTCAGCGCTCGCCCTTGCGGTAGGGTTTCATCAGCGCCTGCGGATACGCCGCCCTGCGCGCCACCAGCACCAGCGCCAGGATGGACAGGGCGTAGGGCAGCATCAGGTAGAACTGGTAGGGAATGGCGCTGGCGCCGCTTTGCTGCAGGCGAAGCTGCAACGCATCGAAGAACGCGAACAGCAGCGCGCCCAGCAGCGCCTTGCCTGGCCGCCACGAGGCGAACACCACCAGCGCCACGCAGATCCAGCCGCGTCCGTTGACCATGTTGAAAAAGAAGGCGTTGAAGGCCGAGAGCGTGAGAAAGCTGCCGGCCACGCCCATGAGCGCCGATCCGGCCACGATGGCGCCCGTGCGCACCGCCGCCACCGACACACCCTGCCCTTCGGCGGCCTGCGGGTTCTCGCCCACCATGCGCACCGCCAGGCCCACCGGCGTGCGCAGCAGCACCCAGGCCGAGATCGGCACCAGCGCGATGGCCAGCAGGGTCAGCGGCGTCTGCGCCGACAGCACCGGAATGCCCAGCCCTTCCATCGGCGCGAACGGCGTGATGGTGGGCGGCGTGCTCACCTTCGGGAACGCCACCCGGTAACCGTAGTACGACAGCGCCGTCGCCAGCAGCGTGATGCCCAGGCCGGCCACGTGCTGCGACAGCGCCAGCCCCACGGTCAGCCACGCATGCAGCAGACCGAAGGCCGCGCCCGCGAGCGCCGCCACCGCCACGCCGCCCCACAGCGGCAGGCCCTGGTAGACCGCGATCCAGCCGGCGAAGGCGCCGGCAACCATGATGCCCTCGATGCCCAGGTTGAGGACACCGGCGCGCTCGCACCAGAGCACGCCCAGCGTGCCCAGGATCAGCGGTGTGGCAATGCGCAGCACCGCCACCCAGAACGCGGGGTTGAGCAGAATGTCGATCGTTTCAGCCATGCCCTATTTCCTGTGCACCCGGTACTGCGCCAGCAGCGTGGCCACCAGCACCGACAGCAGCGCCACGGCCACGATCACGTCGGCCAGGTAGGTGGGCACGCCGATGGCGCGGCTCATGCTGTCCGCGCCCACCAGCACACCCGCGACGAAGACGCCGGCGGCGATCACGCCCAGCGGGTTCAGGCCGGCGAGCATCGCGATCACGATGCCGCTGTAGCCGTAGCCCGGCGACATGTCCAGCGTCACATAGCCGGCGCGGCCGGCAACCTCGATCGCGCCCGCCAGGCCCGCCAGCGCACCCGAGAGCAGCGCCACCCGCACAATGGTGCGCGTGACCGGCACGCCCGCGAACGCGGCCGCGCGCGCGTTGGCTCCGACGGCGCGGATGTCGAAGCCCAGCACCGTGTACCTGAACAGCGCCCAGACCAGCAGCGCCAGCAGCACCGCGCCGATCAGGCCGCTGTGCACGCGCGTGCCCTCGATCAGGCGCGAGAGCTCCAGCTCGGGGATCAGCGACACGCTCTGCGGCCAGCCCATGGCCAGCGGGTCTTTCATCACGCCATCGAGCAGGGCCGAGACCAGCAGCAGCACGATGAAGTTCAGCAGCAGCGTGGTCACCACCTCGTCCACGCCGAGGCGCTGCTTCATGAGCGCCGGCCCGAGCAGCAGCAGCGCCCCGGCCAGCGCGGCAGCCAGCATCATCAGCGGGAACAGCACCCACAGCGGCAGTGCCAGGCCGTCGCCGCCGTGCAGGCCGCCCACGGCCACGGCGGCCAGCGCCCCGGCATAGAGCTGGCCCTCGGCGCCGATGTTGAACAGGCGTGCCTTGAAGGCCACGGTGGCGGCCAGGCCGGTGAGGATGAGGGGGACGGCCCGCGTCAGGGTTTCGCTCCACGCGAACAGCGAACCGAACGCGCCCTGGAACAGCAGGCCGTAGGTCTGGCCGACCGGCGCGCCGGCCCACAGCACCAGCAGGCTGCTCACCAGCAGGGTGAACGCCACCGCGCCCAGCGGCGCCAGCACCAGCGCCGCCGCGGAGGTTTGGCTGCGCCGCTCAAGCCGCATGGTCGCCTCCATGCCCGGCCATGGCCAGGCCGATGGATTCGCGCGTCCACACCTCGGCGGGCAGTGCCTCGGTAAGGCGCCCCTGGTGCATGACCGCGATGCGGTCACCCAGCGTCATCACTTCCTCCAGATCGTCGGAAATCACCAGCACGGCGGCACCGGCATCACGCGCGGCGAGCAGTTGCTGCTGGACGTACGCCACGGCCCCGATGTCCAGGCCCCAGGTCGGCTGGTGCGCGACGATGAGCGAGGGGGTTTTCCCGCCGCGTTGCGGCGCGCCGCCATCGTCCGGCGCCATCAGCGCACGCCCCAGAATGAGTTTCTGCATGTTGCCGCCCGAGAGCGACCGGGCCGCCGCGAACGGGCCGCCGCCGCGCACATCGAAGGCCTCGATCACACGCTGGGCGTGCCGCCGCGCGGCACCGCGCCGCACCCACAGCGCGCGCGAGAATGCGGGCGTGCGCAACCGCTCGGCCACCGCGTTCTCCCACACCGGCAGGTCCCCCACCACGCCCACGGCGTGGCGGTCTTCGGGGATGCGGGCCACGCCCCGCGCCACGAGCCAGGCCGGGTCGGCGGCCAGGGCCTGCCGGCCCAGGACCACATCGCCTGCGCTGGCGCGGCGCACGCCGCACAGCAGATCGGCCAGCGCCACCTGCCCGTTGCCGGAGACGCCGGCGATCGCCACGATCTCGCCCGCGTGCAGGCGCAGGCTCACCTTGTCCAGGCGGTCACGCGCACCCGCCGGTGTGCTCACGCCCGCAAGCTCGCACACCACCTCGCCCACGCGTGGCGACGGGCGCCGCCCGGGCGCGGCCACCGCATGGCCCACCATCCACTGCGCCAGTTGCGCGGGCGTGGTGCCCGCGGCCGGCGCCTCGGCCACCAGCCTGCCCTGGCGCAGCACCGCCACACGGTGCGACACGCGCAACACCTCGGCCAGCTTGTGGCTGATGAAGATGATGGACAGGCCCTGCGCCACCATCTGCGCGAGCGTGGCGAACAGCGCCTCGCTCTCCTGTGGCGTGAGCACCGCGGTCGGCTCGTCGAGGATGAGGATGCGGGCACCCCGGTACAGCGCCTTGAGGATTTCCACCCGCTGGCGTTCGCCCACCGAGAGGCTGCCCACCAGCGCCTCGGGCACCACCGGCAGGCCGAAACGCCCGGCCACGTCGAGCAGGCGCTGCCTGGCCCCGGCTTTGTTGGAGCGCCAGCGCCAGAGCGATTCGGTGCCCATCAGCACGTTGTCCAGCACCGACAGGTTGTCGGCCAGCGTGAAGTGCTGGTGCACCATGCCGATGCCCGCGGCCAGCGCCGCGCGCGGATTGCCGGGCGGCAGCGGCTGGCCGAACGCCTCGATCTGCCCTGCGTCGGCCACATAGTGGCCGAACAGGATCGACACCAGCGTCGATTTGCCGGCGCCGTTTTCACCCAGCAAGGCCAGCACCTCGCCCTCGGCCAGCGCGAGCGAAATGCCGTCGTTGGCCACCAGCGGGCCAAAGCGCTTGGTGATGCCGTCCAGGCGCAGCACGGTCGGGCGCAGGCCCGGCGCGGGTGAGGTCATTTGCCGGATTTCGGCTGGGTGTCGTCCACCTTGACCGTGAGCTTGCCCGAGAGGATGTCGGCCTCGGCGGCCTTGACCTTGGCCATGATCTCGGCCGGCACCTTGCCCTCGAAGGTGCCCAGCGGGCTCAGGCTGCTGCCCTTGTGTTTCATCATCGAGTACGGGCCGTAGTCCTCGGCCTTGAAGCTGCCGCCCTTCACCGCCTTGAGCGCCGCCTCGATCGTCGGCTCCATGTGCCACAGGGCCGAGGCCACCACGGTGTCGGGGTAGTCCGGCTGCGTGTCGATCACGTTGCCGATGGCCAGCACCTTGCGCTCCCTGGCAGCGTCGCTCACACCGAAGCGCTCGGCGTACAGCACGTCGGCGCCGTTGTCGATCATGGCGAAGGCCGCTTCCTTGGCCTTGGGCGGATCGAACCAGCTGTTGATGAAGGTCACGGTGAATTCCACCTTCGGGTTGGTGGCCCGCGCGCCCGCCATGAAGGCGTGCATCAGGCGGTTGACCTCCGGAATCGGGAAGCCGCCCACCAGACCGATCTTGCTGCTCTTGCTCATGCCGCCCGCGATCAGGCCGGTGAGGTAGGCGGGCTCCTGGATGTAGTTGTCGAACACGCTGAAGTTCGGTGCCTGCGGCTTGCCCGACGAGCCCATCAGGAAGGAGACCTTGGGGAAGTCCTTCGCGACGCGGCGCGCGGCGGCTTCCACGCCAAACACCTCCCCCACGATGAGCTGGCTGCCGGCGTTGGCGTATTCGCGCATCACGCGCTCGTAGTCGGCGTTGGAAACGTTCTCGCTGGCCTTGTAGTCGATGTCGCCGCGCGCGGCCGCGGCCTGCAGCGCCTTGTGGATGCGGCTGACCCACTGCTGTTCGAACGGCACGGTGTAGATGGCCGCGACCTTGAGCTTGCCCTGGGCCTGCGACAGGCCCGGCACCGCGGCGGCGGCCAGGGCGGTGGCCAGGGCGATCAGTTGGCGGCGGTGCATGGAATGGAATGACATGGCGATGGTTCCTTGGAAGGAGGTGGACGACAGGGGGAAACTGGAAAAGGCCGGGACAGCCGTATTTACTGGGTGCCAAAGATGCGGTCACCCGCGTCGCCCAGACCGGGCAGGATGTAGCCGTGCTCGTCGAGCTGGCGGTCGATGGCCGCGGTGTAGATGGGCACGTCCGGGTGTGCCTTCTCCATCGCGGCCAGGCCTTCGGGGCAGGTCAGCAGGCAGACGAACTTGATCGACTTGGGGTGGCACTCCTTGAGCCGGTCGATGGCGGCGATGGCCGAGTGGCCGGTGGCCAGCATCGGGTCGACCACGATGACGTCGCGCTCGTGCATCTCGGTCGGCATCTTGAAGTAGTACTCCACCGCCGTCAGGGTCTTGGGGTCGCGGTAGAGACCGATGTGGCCCACGCGCGCGCCCGGCACCACGCTGAGCATGCCGTCCAGGATGCCGTTGCCCGCGCGCAGGATGGACACGAAGACCAGCTTCTTGCCGTCGATGACCCGGCCCGTCATGGCCTCCAGCGGCGTTTCCACCACCAGGTCCTGCATCGGTATGTCGCGCGTGACCTCGTAGGCCATGAGCATGGACAGTTCGTTGAGCAGGCGGCGGAAGCTGTTGGTGCTCGCCGTCCTGTTGCGCATCAGCGTGAGCTTGTGCTGCACCAGCGGGTGGTTCACGACATGGACATTGCTCATGGTGGTTGTCTTTGTTGTGGTGATGAAGAGGATCAGAAAACCGTGCCGTCGCTGACGATGTTCAGCGGTGGCAGCCCCCCGCGCTGGCGCTGCGCGAGCCGGCGTCCCGCAGCCCAGGTGCCGCCTTCGAGCACACAGGCCAGCGGCATGACCTGCTCGTTCAGGCCCAGCTCGGCGCGCACCAGGGGTGCCAGCTCGTCCAGCAGGGCCACGGTGAGCGCGCGCCATTCGACGATGAAGGCATCGCCCGCCTGCCAGGCCCGCGTGGCCCAGTCGGTCGGCTGCGGGCGCAGCACGCCGGCGTCGATCAGCAGACCGCCATTGCGGTATTCGGGCAGGCCGGTCAGGGCGTCCAGCCCGGTCACGCCAACGCCGGCCCACTCGAAGGGTTCGAGCAGCGAGTAGGTCAGCCACTGCGAGAGCTTGTGGAAGGGCATCCATCCGGCCGTCAGGCCCTCGCCCACGACCGCCGGGTGCGGCCAGCAGTCGCCCAGCGGCTCGCCGTCGATGGCGTTCTGCGCGGGCCAGATGCCCGAGAGCGTGTCCAGCAGCAGCACCAGGATGTCGTGCGCCGCCACCGCGCCTGCGCCCTGCGCGGCCAGCCGGTCGAACAGGCCGCCGGGCCGCCCCAGGGGCCCGAACACGGCCGGCTGCGCAGCCAGCGCCTCGCCCAGGCGGCGCAGCAGGGCGGCGCGGCCTTCCAGCCCCACCAGCGGATTGCCGCGACCGACCTGGAAAGCACCGGCCAGCCGGGCGGCGGTCATTTCTTTCAGGCCAGCCGCATCCACACGCAGCGGTTGCCGCGGGTCGCTGGAAAACCGGCCATCAAGGAATGCATGGAAGCTGGCCACCCCCAGCCCCTCGGAACGGGCGAAGCGCTGGCCGCTGTCGGCCTCGAGCCAGGACCAGTCGGCACCGGCCCCCGCATCGAGCAGCACGCTGACCAGCACCAGATCGATCTGCGCGCGCGCCCGCGTGGCGGCGTCCACCGCGCCCAGCGCCGCGTCCAGCAGCGCCCGCCGGTCCACGCCACCGGCCTCGAAATGGCGCCAGCGGCTGTGGTACGGGATGCGCCCGTCGGGGTAGCGCTCACGCGTGAGCGTGGCCACGGTGCGCGCGGCATCGGCCAGTGCGGCGTCGTGCACCACAAAGTGCGCCGACGCGCCTGCGCGCGCACGGGCCAGCAACTGCCTCGCGCGGGCCCGCACCGCGGTGGTCGAACGGAGCAGCCGGGCGGCGCCGGCGGGCGTGGTCGGGTCGGTGTGCGGCGCCGGCACGCTCACGCCCCCAGCGCCCGGCCCTTGGCCTTCTTGAGTTCCTCCGCGTCGGGCACGGCGCCGGGGGTGAAGTAGCCCGCCGCCATCTTGGCGTCCATTTCCACGCGCGCGTCGGCCGGGATCAGCTCGTCCGGGATGTTGATGCGCTCGCCCACCTCGATGCCGGAACCGGTGATGGCGTCGTACTTCATGTTGCTCATCGAGACCAGCCGGTGGATCCTGGTGATGCCCAGCCAGTGCAGCACGTCGGGCATGAGCTCCTGGAAGCGCATGTCCTGCACGCCGGCCACGCATTCGGTGCGGGCGAAGTACTGGTCGGCCGTGTCGCCGCCCACCTGGCGCTTGCGCGCGTTGTAGACCAGGAACTTGGTCACCTCGCCCAGCGCGCGGCCTTCCTTGCGCGAATAGGCCACCAGACCCACGCCACCCTGCTGGGCGCCCTGGATGCACTCTTCAATGGCGTGCGTCAGGTAGGGGCGGCAGGTGCAGATGTCGGAGCCGAACACGTCGGAGCCGTTGCACTCGTCGTGCACGCGCGCGGTCAGCGTCACCGACGGATCGGCCAGGTCGCGCGGGTTGCCGAAGATGTAGAGCGTCTGTCCGCCGATCGGCGGCAGGAACACCTCGAGATCGGAACGCGTGACCAGCTCGGGGTACATGCCGCCGGTTTCCTCGAACAGCACCCGGCGCAGGTCGGCCTCGGTGCAGCCGAAGCGCCTGGCCACCCCCGGCAGGTACCAGACCGGCTCCACCGCCACCTTGGTCACCACCGCCGCGCCGCCCTCGGTCAGCAGCCTGCCGTCGGGCTTCAGGCGCCCCTTCTGCACGGCGTCGATCACCTCGGGCAGCAGCACATGGGCCTTGGTCACGGCGATGGTCGGGCGGATGTCGTAGCCCGCCGCCAGTTCCTGCGCATAGACGGCGGCCACCTCGGCGCCCCAGGGGTCGAGGCTGACGATCTTGCCGGGGTCGGACCACTGCGGATAGGGGCCGATCACATCGGTGGGCGCGGTGTTGGTCAGGTCGGCCTTGTGCTCGCGCTTGAGCGCGCCGGCCGCGACCGCCAGCGCGCGGTACACGCTGTAGCTGCCGCTGTGGGTGCCGATGACGTTGCGGTGCGCGCGGTTGGTGGTGGTACCCACGACCGGCCCGCGTTCGCGCGCCGTGGCCGCGCCCCAGACGATGGGCAGGGCGCCGAAGCCACCCGCGTGCGAGGTGAGCCGGATGTGGCGCGGTGACGGCGTCGGGGCCGAGGCCGGTGCCGCGCCAGGAGGCGGGGATGCGTCTGCGGACATGGACAGGTCCTGTGGTGAAAGCCCTGGAGGGCGAGCCGGCGGCAACGGCGGGCGGCCGCTGCCGACACCCGGCTCCGTTGTAGCAAGGCCAATGCCAGCCGTCCACCCGCTGGCGCTCCGTACAATCCCGGCCCTCCCCCTTTTTCTGGCCACATTCATGCACTACGCCGTCTCTCATCACAAACTCAAGCTCATCCTCAGCGGCGCCGGCCTCAAGTCCGGCGATGCGGCCGGCATCGACCAGCTCTTTGGCGGCAAGGACGGCTATTACTGGTACGGCACCCTGCGCGACATGTGCCCCGAAGGCAAGACCCTGACCTGGGACAACCAGTACGCCCTGGTGGCGGCCATCCAGGCGCACGAGGACGCCAGCGCGGCCGAAGACGAGATGCCGCCCGAGAAGCTCAAGCCCCACCACATCGCCGCGATCTGCAAGCTGCTGGCGATCTGACCCCCCACGCACGCCGCCGCGGGTCGCTGCACCATGATGGGGCAGATCCGGCCCCGGGACGCCCCGCGGGCGGCAGGATCAGGACGTGGCGCCGCCCTTCGTCAGTGCCTCGCGCAGCCGCCCGGCATAGCCCGCCAGCACGTCAAACGGCGGGTCCTTGCGCGGCCAGCTCAGCGCGATGCCGTCATCGGCGTGGCGCGGCACCACGTGCAGGTGGAAATGGAACACCGTCTGGTCACCTTCGGCACCGTTGGCCTGCAGCACCGTCAGGCCCGGCGGGTCGAAGGCAGCGCGCACCGCCAGCGCCACCCTGCGTGCCGTCTGCATGACCGCCGCGGCCTCCTGCGGCGTGATCTCGAACAGGTTGGCCGCGTGCCGGCGCGTGGCCACCAGCACGTGGCCGGGATTGACCTGCCCGATGTCCATGAAGGCAAGGGTCAGCGCGTCCTCGTACACCCGGGCAGCGGGGATAGCCCCGGCCACCAGGCGGCAGAAGATGCACTGGTCCGGCGGTGAGGTATCGATGAACTTGGGCATAAAAAGGGCCTGCGGCTCACGGGCACAGGCGGGTCATGATACCCACCCGATCGGCGACGGCGCGATCGCCCGTTCAGCGCGACATCACCATCCGCACGCCCAGCCCGATGAAGATCGTGCCGGTGAGCCGGTCGAGCCACAGACCGGCACCGGGACGGCGCTGCAGCCACTGGCCCACGGTGCCCGAGCACAGGGCCAGCAGCCCGAACAGCAGCGCGGCCTGCAGCGTGAAGAGCACGCCGAGCACCGCCATCTGGCCGGGCACCTGGCCCTGGGCCGGCACCACGAACTGGGGCAGGAACGACAGGAAGAACAGCACCACCTTCGGGTTGATGGCGTTGGCGAGCACGCCCTTGAAGAAATACGGCAGCACGCCGCCAGCGACCGGCACGCCCGCCCCCTGCCCGTCGGGCACCCGGACGCCACCGCGGCTGCGCAGGGCCCCCACCCCCAGCCACAGCAGGTAGGCGCCGCCGGCCACCTTCAGCGCGGTGAAGGCCACCGGCGAGGCCGCCAGCATGGCGCTCACGCCCAGCACCGCCAGCACCGTGTGGCTCAGGCACCCGGATGCGCACCCGAGCGCAAAGGCCAGCGCCAGCCGGCGCCCGCGCGAGGCACCGACACCGAGCACCATCAGGTTGTCGGGGCCCGGCGTGGCCGTGATCAGGATGGAGGCAAGCAGGAAGGGGGCAAGCTGGTCGGGCGAGATCATCCGGCAATGATAGGAGAGCGGCCCGGCGCCACCGGCCGCGGTCGGTCAATCCCCCTGGCATGGTCCACAATGACGGCATGCGCAAGTTGATGGAATACCTGCCCGAGTGGGCCCAGTCCTGGGTCGAGGTCATCACGCTGGGCCTGCAGATCGGGCTGATCGTGCTGGGCACACTGGCGCTGCGCGCCCTGCTGCACCGCTTCATCCAGCGGCTCGGCAAGGACAAGCACCTGCCGCTGGAATTCGTCGTCGGCGGACGCCGGCTCATCAGCATCGTGCTGTTCTCGGCGATGCTGCTGCTGGTGCTGGACCGGCTCGGCGTCTCCGGCACGGTGCTGTGGACCGCGCTGACCGGCTTTACCGCCGTGGCGGCGGTGGCCTTCTTCGCCGCCTGGAGCGTGCTGTCCAACGTGTTCTGCGCGCTGCTGCTGTTCACCACCCGTCCGTTCGGTCTGCACGACCGTATCGAGGTGCTGGAAAGCGGCGACAAGCCCGGCCTGGGCGGCGAGGTGATGGACATCAACCTGATCTACACCACCATCCGCGAGGACGCGACCGAAGGCCAGGACCCGACCTACCTGCGCGTGCCCAACAGCCTGTTCTTCCAGCGCATGGTGCGCCTGCGCACCAGGGCGCCCGTGCTGCGCTCGCTGCTCGATTGAGCCCGCCATTGCAGGCGTGACCGATTGGCGGCTACACTTGTCGCTGCTCCGGGGTGCACGTACTGGCGTGCTGAGATGGCGGACCTGACCGCCGGAACCGCGAACTTGATCTGGTTAGTACCAGCGTAAGAAGAGCTGCAGCGCCGTTGCGCCGACGTCCGCCCCAGGGGCAGACCGGCCCACAACATGCCGGCGCCGACGCGGAGCGTTCATCCATCTTCACGGAGACGCCCGCCATGAATGCCCCCGACAAGCTGCAGCAACTGCTTTCGCTCACGCGCGAGCCCTTTCCCCAGTCCCGCAAGATCTACGTCCCCGGCGGCCAGGCCGGCGTGCAGGTGCCGATGCGCGAGATCGCGCTGACCAACGGCGAGACGGTCACCGTCTACGACACCTCGGGCCCCTACACCGACCCGCAGGCCGCAATCGACATCCGCCGCGGCCTGCCGGCCGTGCGCAGCGACTGGATCGCCGCGCGCGGTGACACCGAAACCTATACCGGCCGCCAGCGCGTGGCGCTGGACGATGGCGGCAAGAAGGGCGAGACGACGGACGGGCGCATCGAGGCCCTGCGCGCCGAAGCCGCCGCGCTGCAACGCGCGCCGCGCCGCGCCAGGGCGGGCGCCAACGTGACCCAGATGCACTACGCCCGCCGCGGTATCGTCACCCCCGAGATGGAGTACATCGCCATCCGCGAGAACGGCAAGCGCGAATGGATGCGCGAGTACCTGGGCGACGCCGAGCGCGAGGCGCGCCTGCGCGGCAACCCCATGGGCGCGCGCATTCCCGACGTCATCACGCCCGAGTTCGTGCGCGACGAGGTGGCACGCGGCCGTGCCGTGATTCCGGCGAACATCAACCACCCCGAGATCGAGCCGATGATCATCGGCCGCAACTTCCTCGTGAAGATCAACGCCAACATCGGCAACTCGGCCGTGACCTCATCGATCGAGGAGGAAGTGGAAAAACTCGTCTGGTCGATCCGCTGGGGCGGCGACACGGTGATGGACCTGTCCACCGGCAAGAACATCCACACCACGCGCGACTGGATCATCCGCAACTCGCCCGTGCCCATCGGCACGGTGCCGATCTACCAGGCGCTGGAAAAAGTGGGCGGCGTCGCCGAGGACCTGAGCTGGGAGATCTTCCGCGACACGCTGATCGAACAGGCCGAGCAGGGCGTGGACTACTTCACCATCCACGCCGGCGTGCGCCTGCCCTTCATCCACCTGACCACGAAGCGCCGCACCGGCATCGTCTCGCGCGGCGGCTCCATCCTGGCCAAGTGGTGCATCACCCACCACCAGGAGAACTTCCTGTACACGCACTTCGACGAGATCTGCGAGATCATGAAGGCCTACGACGTCACCTTCTCGCTCGGTGACGGCCTGCGCCCCGGCTCGGGCGCCGACGCCAACGACGAGGCGCAGTTCGCCGAGCTGCGCACGCTGGGCGAGCTGACGCAGATCGCCTGGCAGCACGACGTGCAGACCATGATCGAAGGCCCTGGCCACGTGCCCATGCACATGATCCAGGCCAACATGGACGAGCAGCTCAGGCACTGCCACGAGGCGCCGTTCTACACGCTGGGCCCGCTGACCATCGACATCGCGCCGGGCTACGACCACATCGCCTCGGCCATCGGCGCCGCCATGATCGGCTGGATGGGCACGGCCATGCTGTGCTACGTCACGCCCAAGGAGCACCTGGGCCTGCCCGACCGCGACGACGTCAAGCAGGGCATCATCGCCTACAAGATCGCCGCGCACGCGGCCGACGTGGCCAAGGGCCATCCGGGGCAGCGCGCGCGCGACGACGCCATGAGCAAGGCACGCTTCGAGTTCCGCTGGCGCGACCAGTTCGCCCTCGGGCTCGACCCGCAGACGGCCGAGGCCTACCACGACGAGACCCTGCCCAAGGATTCGAGCAAGGAGGCCCACTTCTGCTCGATGTGCGGGCCCAAGTTCTGCAGCATGAAGATCACGCAGGACGTGCGCGACTACGCCGCGGCGCAGGGTCTGGACGAGGAGCAGGCGCTGCAGGCCGGCATGGCACAGAAGAGCGCCGAGTTCAAGGCCGCGGGCGGCGCGTTCTACGTCCCCGTCGACACCCTGACGAAGAAGGCCTGAGCCATGGGTGCGCGTCTGAAGATCGGCATCGCCGGTGCCGGCGTGCTGGGCCGCCTGCTCGCCTGGCAACTGGCCCGGGCCGGCCACGCGGTGACGGTGTTCGACCCGGCCACCGGCCCCGGGGCACCCGCGACCGGCCACATCGGCACGCCCGTGCCGTACGCGGCCGGCTTCACGGCGGCCGGCATGCTCAGCCCGCTGGCCGAACTGGACAACGCCGGCCCCGACATCGCGCGCCTGGGCTGGCGCTCGCTGGTGCTGTGGCGCCAGACGGCCGACGCATTGCAGGCGCAGGGCTGCGCCGCGCCGTTGTTCGCCCAGCACGGCAGCCTGATGCTCGCGCACGGACCCGACCTCGGCGCGGCCAGGCGCGTGCTGGCCCGGCTGACCGCGGTGCCGGCACTGACCACCGCATGGCCGACCCCGCAGGCGCTGGACCGTGCCTCACTGGCGGCGCTGGAACCGGCCATCGCACCCGGCCTGCACGCCTGGCTGCTGCCCGATGAGGCACAGGTCATGCCCAGGGAGATGCTGCACGCTCTGGCCCAGCACGCGCCCGGTGTGTGGTGGTGCTGGGACGAACCCGTCGGCGACGTGGCACCCGGCCGGATCGTGCTGGCCAGCGGTGAGGCCGAGGCCTTCGACCTGGCCATCGACGTGCGCGGCCAGGGTGCGCGTCCGGCGCTGCCGGTGCGCGGCGTGCGCGGCGAGGTCATCTGGTTGCATGCCCCCGGCGCCAGCCTGCAGCGCCCCCTGCGCCTGCTGCATCCGCGCCACCGCGTGTACGTGGTGCCGCGCCCCGGCGACCTGTTCGTGGTCGGCGCCAGCGAGATCGAAAGCGAGGACCGCTCGCCGGTGAGCCTGCGCAGCGCCGTCGAGCTCATGGCCGCGGCGCACAGCGTGCTGCCCGAGCTGGCCGAGGCGCGCATCGTGCACATGGAAAGCAACCTGCGCCCGGCCCTGCCCGACAACGAGCCGCGCATCGACCACGAGCCCGGCCTGCTGCGCATCAACGGCCTGTTCCGCCACGGCTGGCTGCTCGCGCCCGCGCTGGCGCAGGATGCGATGGCGCGCGCCGGCCTGGCCATTTCCGAGGACACCTGCCATGCCTGACCACACCCTCTCCACCACCGGCACGCTGCGGTTCAACGACCTCACCCTGCCCTGCCCCGCCGGCCTGACCCTGGCCGGTCTGATCGAGCGCCAGGGCCTGGACCCGGCCGCCGTCGCCACCGCCGTCAACGGCGCATTCGTGCCGCGCGAGCAGCGCGCGGCCACCCGGCTCGGGGACGGTGACACCGTGCTCACCTTCCAGGCGATCGTGGGAGGATGAACATGCACACCGATTCGTGGACGCCCTATGGCATCAAGCTGCAGAGCCGCTTCCTGCTGGGCACGGCCGGCTATCCCTCGCCGCAGGTGCTGGCCGACAGCATCGCGGCCAGCGGGGCACAGGTCATCACCGTCGGCCTCAAGCGCACCATGTCGGCGGCGGGCGACAACGGCTTCATCGAGATCATCCGCGGCGCGATGCGCGAGCGGGGTGCGCGCCTGCTGCCCAACACCGCCGGCTGCCGCACCGCGCGCGAGGCCGTCACGCTCGCGCACATGGCGCGCGAGCTGTACGGCACGCACTGGATCAAGCTCGAGGTGGTGGGCGACGAGCACACGCTGCAGCCCGACCCCTGGGGCACGGTGGAGGCGGCAGTCCAGCTCGTCAGGGATGGCTTCGCCGTGTTCCCCTATTGCACCGACGACCTCGTCACCTGCCAGCGCCTGCTCGATGCGGGCTGCCAGGTGCTGATGCCCTGGGGTGCACCCATCGGCTCGGGCCAGGGCCTGCTCAACCCGTTCGCGCTGCGCACCCTGCGCGCGCGGCTGCCCGGCGTCCCGCTGGTGGTGGACGCCGGCATCGGTGCGCCCAGCCACGCCGCGCAGGCGATGGAGCTGGGCTTCGACGCCGTGCTGCTCAACTCCGCGGTCTCGCAGGCGGTGGACCCGGTGCGCATGGCGCGTGCCTTCTCCCTGGCGATCGACGCCGGTCGCAGCGCCTGGTGTGCCGGCGTGATGGCACCACAGGACATGGCGGTGGCCTCCACCCCCGTCACCGGACAACCCTTCCTCATTGGATGAACGCATGAGCACACCCGTCATCTGGAGCGTCGCCGGCACCGACAGCGGCGGCGGCGCGGGTCTGGCCGCCGACCAGCGCGCGGCCGACGCCTTCGGCGTGCACCTGTGCACCGTCGTGGCCGGCATCACGGCGCAGAGCACCACCGAAGTCACGCACATCGAGGCCACGCCGCCGCCGGTGCTCGAGGCGCAACTCGACACGCTGCTGGCGGACATGCCCCCGCGCGTGATCAAGACCGGCCTGCTGGCCAGCGCCGACAACGTCCGCGTGCTCGTGCGCCTGATCGACCGGCTGCGCGAGCGCGCGCCGCTGGCCCTGGTGGTGGACCCGGTGCTGCATGCCAGCACGGGCGCTGCGCTGGCCAATGCCGAATTGCGCGCCGCCTACTGCGAGCTGCTGATCCCGCGTGCCACCGTCATCACGCCCAACCAGGGCGAGGCCGTGGCGCTGCTGGGCGGACGCTGCCCGGAGGGCGTGGCCGCGCAGGCCTCCGCGCTCAAGGCCATGGGTGCGCAGGCCGTCGTGATCACCGGCGGCGACGCCGCGCTGGTGACGCCACACACCAGCCTCTCGCTCGACTGGATCGATACCCCCCAGGCCCAGGGGTGGCTGTACCTGCCGCACGAGGACATCGCGCACAACCACGGCACGGGCTGCACCTTCGCCTCGTCGCTGGCGGCGGCGCTGGCGCTGGGCTGGTGCGTCGCCGACGCCACCGTGCTCGCCAAGATGGCGGCCACGCACGCGCTGCGCCATGCGCGCGCCGTGGGCCGGGGCGTGGGGCCGGTGATGGCCCGCGCCGGCTTCGGCACCGACCCGACGCTGCTGCCGCACCTGTCGCTCTCGGCTGCGGTGCCCGATGCCTGGGAGCGGCCAAGCCAGCCGGCCCGCACCCCGGGCGTCTACGCCATCGTGGACAGCGCCGAGCGCGTGGCAGCGGTGCTGCAGCCGCCGTCCACCGTTGACACCATCCAGTTGCGCATGAAGCGGCCGGTCGGCCTGCCGGACACCAACTGGCAGGCCTCCCTGCGCGACGCCGTCGCGCGCAGCCGGCGCGCGGCCGAGGGCAGGGGCGTGAGCCTGGTGATCAACGACCACTGGCGCGAAGCACTGGCGGCGGGCGCGCAGGCCCTGCACCTGGGCCAGGAGGACCTGATGGCCCTCACGCCCGACGACCTGGCCACGCTGCAGGCCGCGCGCGCGCAGGGGGTTGCGCTCGGGCTGAGCTCGCACAGCCTGTGGGAGCTGTGCCGCGCCGCCGCGCTGGCGCCCGATCTCATCGCCTGCGGCCCCGTCTGGCCGACCACGACCAAGGACATGCCCTGGACCCCGCAGGGCCTGGACAACCTGGCCTGGTGGGCGCACATGGCGCCGGCGCCGGTGGTGGGCATCGGCGGCATTCTGGAGCCCGGCCAGTTGCAGGCCGTCGCCGCCGCCGGTGCCGCCGGTGGCTGCGTGGTGCGCGGACTCGGCGACGACCCGGTGACCACCCTGCCGGCATGGCTGGCCGCCTGGGAACGGGGCCGGAACGGGGCCAGCGCCCCGGACCTGCCTGCCCTGCCGCACCCCACGCTGGCCGCTGACGTAGCATGAGCGGTCATCACGCCGCACCGCCATGCCCTCTGCCGACGACCACGAACTGCCCGCCATCGATCCCACGCCCCCCGGCCTGTACCGCCACTACAAGGGCGGGTGGTACGAGGTGATCGCCACCGCCCGCTGCAGCGAGACCCTGCAGGGCATGACGGTGTACCGTCCCCTGTACGGAGAGGGCGGCCTGTGGGTGCGGCCGGCCACCATGTTCGGCGAAACCGGCCTGTTCGCGGGCCGCCAGCAGGCGCGTTTCGCGCGTCAGGACCCGGCCTCGGTGCCGCTGGCCGACCTGCCCAGCACCCAGGCCATGACCCGCTACCTGCGGCGCCGCGCACAGGAAAGCGGCATCGACCTGGACAGCGCCCTGCGGCCACCGCCACCGGAACCCACCACCTGCTGCGGCCGTGGCTGCAACGGTTGCGTCTGGGAAGGCTATTACGCGGCGATGCACCACTGGCGGAACGACGCCTGCGAGCTGCTGGCGCGGCACACCGGCGCCCTGCTCAGAACAGTTCCGACTGACCCTGCAGCGCGGCCGGCCTGAAGCGGCTGGCGTCGATTCCCTCGTGCTCGCGGTTGAGGCCGTAGCGCGCGCAGGCCTTGTGAAAGCGCTGGCGCAGCAGGTCGGCCCAGACGCCCTGCCCCTTCATGCGCGTGGCGAAGTCGGCGTCGTAGTCCTTGCCGCCGCGCAGGTCGCGCATGCGCGCCATCACGCGCTCGGCGCGATCGGGGTAGTGCTGATCCAGCCAGGTGCGGAACATGGGTGCCAGCTCCCAGGGCAGGCGCAGCACCTGGTAGAAAGCGCGCCGCGCGCCCGCCTCGGCGGCCGCCTCGAGCACCTGCTCCATGTCGTCGTTGATGAATGGGATCTGCGGCGCGACGCTGACGCCCACGGGCACCCCGGCCTCCGCCAGCGTGCGGATGGTGCGCAGGCGCCGGTGCGGCGCCGCCGCCCGCGGCTCCAGGATGCGCGCCAGCTTCGGCTCCAGTGTGGTGATGGTCACGTACACCGCCGCCAGCCGCTGCGCGCCCATGGGCGCGAGCAGGTCCAGGTCGCGCTCGACGCCACTGCCCTTGGTCACGATGGCCAGCGGGTGGTGGCAGGTGGACAGCACCTCGAGCACCTCGCGGGTCAGGCGCAGTTCGCGTTCGACCGGCTGGTAGGCATCGGTCACGGTGCCGATGGCGATCATGGCGGGCTGGTAGCGGGGTGCCAGCAGCTCCTGGCGCAGCACCTGCGCGATGCCCCGCTTGGCGACGAGGCGCGTCTCGAAATCGATGCCGGGGGACAGGTTCAGGTAGCTGTGCGTGGGCCGCGCATAGCAGTAGATGCAACCGTGCTCGCAGCCCCGGTAGGGATTGAGCCCCTGCACGAAGCCGACATCGGGCGAATCGTTGCGCGTGATGGCGCTGCGGGCGTCCTCCCAGCGCAGTTCGGTGGCCGGCGGCGGCGCCTCGGCAGCCGAGTGCATGGCCAGCTCGGGGCTGCCCCAGCCGTCATCGAACGCGTCGCGCGCGTCGCGCTCGAACCGGTGCGGCTGCCGCCACGCGAGGCCCCGGCCCTTGAGCGACTGCACGGGTATGCGGTACTCGCCCATATCGATATACTGTGATTTTTTACAGTATATCAACAGCCACGGAAAACCGCTAGAAAGGCGCCCCATGAGCAGCACGTTCACCGGACCCGACGGCCTGCACCGATGCAACTGGTGCTCGGCCACCGACAGCTACACGGCCTACCACGACCACGAATGGGGCTACCCGGTGGGCGACGACCGGCGCCTGTTCGAGAAGCTCTGCCTGGAGGGCTTCCAGTCGGGCCTGAGCTGGCGCACGATCCTGGACAAACGCGAGAACTTCCGCGCCGCCTTCGCCGGGTTCGACTTCCACCGCGTGGCCACTTTCACCGAGGACGACGTGCTGCGCCTGCTCGGTGATGCCGGCATCGTGCGCCACCGCGGCAAGATCGAGGCGGCCATCCACAATGCGCGCATGGCCATGGAACTGGCGGCGCAGGAAGGCTCGCTCGCGGCCTTCTTCTGGCGCCACGAGCCGGATCCGGCCTCGCGGGTGCCGGGGCAGGTGGTGTCGGAGTCGGACGCGTCGCGCGCGCTGTCCAGGGCGCTGAAGCAGCGCGGCTGGAAGTTCGTCGGGCCGACCACGGTCTATGCCTTCATGCAGGCCATGGGCATGGTCAACGACCACCACCCCGACTGCGCCTTTCACGCGCGCGTCGAGGCGGCACGCCGGCAGTTCCGGCGTCCGGGCCGCTAGCGCCGCGCCGCCTGTCTGTCAGCCGGCGAAGCCGCCGGCGTCCAGGAAGGCCTGCTCCTGCGGCGTCGTGTCGCGCCCCAGCGGCGGGTTGCGGTGCGGAAAGCGGCCGAAGCGCTCAATGATGTCCCGGTGCACGTGCGCATGCTGGATCTGCGAGGGGGCATACCGCTCGTAGAGCGAGACGGACAGGTGCTGGTCGGCCAAGTCTTCCGAGTGCGTGAACGGCAGGCAGAAGAACAGCCGCAGCGACTCGTCCACCTGGCCGGGCGCGTCGCGCTCCAGCGCCAGCCGCGCGAAGTGGCGCGCCAGCGGGTCGGTCGCGAACATGTGGGCGGAGCCCCGGAAGGCATTGCGCGGGAACTGGTCCAGCAGGATCAGCAGCGCCAGCAGGCCCTCGGGGGTCTCGGCCCAGCCGTCGAGCTCGCGCCGCGCGGCGGCGTGGTGCAGGTGCAGGAAGCGCTCGCGGAAGATGACATCGAAGCTTTCGTCCTTGCGGAACCACTGGTCTTTCTCGCCGGCGTCGCGCCAGAAGCCGACAATGCGGTCGATGTCGCTCATGCTGTGGGCCGCCGCTTCGGTATGAATGGTCTGATCCATGCCAAGTCTCCTTTGCAGTCGAACACGCCTGCCCAGCATAGCCCATGCAGGCCGGTGCCGGTGCCGTTTTCTTGACGGCGCGCAAACATTCGCACCCGTCCTTTTTCCGGTGCTGTCCGAAGACCTGCGAAAATAAGGGTTAACCCTCGGTTTCCCGACAACCCCCGCCGACCGGCGGTCGAGCAGGAGCACCATTTGAAACATTCCCTTTCCCGCATCCAGCATCCCGGCATGCGTGCCAAACTGATGTCGGCCGACGAAGCCGCCGCGCTGATCCGCCATGGCGACAACGTCGGCATGAGCGGCTTCACCGGCGCCGGCTATCCCAAGGCCGTGCCGGCCGCCCTGGCCCGCCACATCGAGCGGCGCAACGCCGAGCAGCCCGGCTCGTTCCGCATCGGCGTGTGGACCGGCGCGTCCACCGCCCCGGAACTGGACGGTGCCCTGGCCCAGGTCGGCGGGATCGAGTTGCGCCTGCCCTACCAGTCCGACCCCACCTGCCGCCAGCGCATCAATGCCGGCGACATGGACTACATCGACATCCACCTCTCGCACGTGGCGCAGTTCGTCTGGTTCGGCTTCCTGGGCCGGCTCAACGTGGCGGTGGTCGAGGTCGCCGGCATCCTGGACGATGGCCGCCTGGTGCCCACCTCCTCGGTCGGCAACAACAAGACCTGGCTGGAGCAGGCCGACCGCGTGATCCTGGAGGTCAACCACTGGCACCCGACGGCGCTGGAGGGCATGCACGACATCTACTACGGCACGGCCCGGCCGCCGCAGCGCCAGCCGATCCCGCTGACCCAGCCGGGCGAACGCATCGGCGAGCCCTACCTGCGCGTGGACCCGGCGAAGGTCGTGGCGGTGGTGGAGACCCACGCGTCCGACCGGGTCACGCCCTTTGCCCCGCCCGATGCCGTGTCGCAGCGGATTGCCGAGCACATCATCGATTTCCTCGGCCATGAAGTGCGCCGCGGCCGCCTGCCCAAGGACCTGCTGCCGCTGCAATCGGGTGTCGGCAACACCGCCAACGCGGTCATGGCCGGCCTGAACAACGGCCCCTACGAGAACCTGACGGCCTACACCGAGGTGCTGCAGGACGGCATGCTGGCGATGCTCAAGTCCGGCAAGATGACCTCGGCCTCGGCCACGGCCCTGTCGCTGAGCCCCGAAGGCATCCGCGACTTCATGGACAACCTCGATTTCTACCGCGAGCGCATCGTGCTGCGCCCGCAGGAGATTTCCAACCACCCGGAGATCATCCGGCGCCTTGGTCTCATCGCGATGAACGGCATGATCGAGGCCGACATCTACGGCAACGTCAACTCCACCCACCTGATGGGCACGCGCATCATGAACGGCATCGGCGGCTCGGGCGACTTTGCGCGCAATGCCTACCTGTCGATCTTCATGACCGGCTCGGTGGCCAAGGGAGGCTCCATCTCGTGCATCGTGCCCATGGTCAGCCATGTCGATCACACCGAGCACGACGTACAGATCATCGTCACCGAGCAGGGCCTGGCCGACCTGCGCGGTCTGGCACCCCGCGAGCGGGCCCGCCTGGTCATCGAGCGCTGTGCCCACCCCGACTACCGCGATGCGCTGAACGACTATCTGTCGCGCGCCGAGAGTCTGGGTCGCAGCGGCCGCGCCGGCCTGCACACGCCCCACCTGCTGGATGAAGCGCTGTCCTGGCATGCCCGCTTCGAGCAGCAAGGCGACATGAGGGTGGCACAGGACCGCTAAAGAAAAACGGGAAAATCCGTCCCATCACAGCGGCAAATCGATGCCATTTGTCCTCTACACTCGGACGTATGTCCTTGTTTTTGCTGCTGTTACTGCCTTTTGCCGGTAGCGCGATCGCGGCCTTGCTGCCGACCAACGCGCGCAACCTCGAGTCGTTGTGGGCCGGCGTGGTGGCATTGGCGGTGGCGGTACCCCTGGGTCTGCTGTACCCCGATGTGGTCGCCGGGGCCGTGGTCACCGAGCGGCTGTCCTGGTTGCCCAGCCTGGGGCTGGACCTGATCATCCGCATCGACGGCTTTGCCTGGATGTTCGCGATGCTGGTCAGCACCATGGGCCTGCTGGTGATCGTCTACGCCCGCTATTACCTCTCGCCCGAGGACCCGGCGGCGCGGTTTTATTCACTGCTGCTGGGTTTCATGGGCGCCATGCTGGGTGTGGTCGTCTCGGGCAACCTGGTGCAGATGGTGGTGTTCTGGGAACTCACCAGCGTCTTCTCGTTCCTGCTCATCGGCTACTGGACGCACCGCAAGGACGCCCGCCGCGGCGCCCGCATGGCCTTCACCGTGACGGCCTCGGGCGGTCTGGCGCTGCTGGCCGGTGTGCTGCTGCTGGGCCACATCGTCGGCAGCCTGGAGCTGGAGACCGTGCTGGCCCAGGGCAGCCTGGTCAAGACCGACCCGCTCTACCCGCTGGCGCTGGGCCTGGTCCTGCTCGGCGCGCTGACCAAGAGCGCGCAGGTGCCGTTCCATTTCTGGCTGCCGCACGCCATGGCGGCGCCCACGCCGGTGTCGGCCTACCTGCACTCGGCGACCATGGTCAAGGCCGGCGTGTTCCTGCTGGCGCGGCTGTGGCCGGTGCTCGCGGGTACCGAGCCCTGGTTCTGGATCGTCGGTGGCGCCGGCCTGGCCACGCTGCTGCTCGGTGCCTACGCGGCCATGTTCCAGAACGACCTCAAGGGCCTGCTGGCCTATTCCACGATCAGCCACCTGGGTCTGATCACGCTGCTGCTCGGCATGAACAGCCCGATGGCGGCGGTCGCGGCGGTGTTCCACATGATGAACCACGCGACCTTCAAGGCCTCCTTGTTCATGGCCGCCGGCATCATCGACCACGAAACGGGTACCCGCGACATGCGGCGTCTGGACGGCCTGTTCAAACCCATGCCGGTCACGGGCACGCTGGCCATCGTGGCCTGTGCCGCCATGGCCGGTGTCCCGCTGCTCAACGGCTTCCTGTCCAAGGAGATGTTCTTCGCCGAGACCGTGTTCGTGCACGCCAACCCGTGGATCCAGTATGGACTGCCCGCCATGGCCACGCTGGCGGGCGTGTTTGCGGTGGTCTATTCGCTGCGCTTCGGCCACGATGTGTTCTTCGGCAAGAAGCCCGAGACGCCACGCCAGCCGCACGAGCCGACGCACTGGATGCGCGTGCCGGTCGAGTTGCTGGTGCTGGCCTGCATCGTGGTCGGCACCATGCCGGCCTGGTCCATCGGCCCGCTGCTGGCGACGGCGGCCCAGCCGGTGGTGGGCGGCGATCTGCCCGAATACAGCCTGGCCATCTGGCACGGTTTCAATACACCGCTGGCCATGAGCCTGGTGGCCACGCTCGGCGGCATCGTCGTCTACCTGGTGTTCGCCGAGCGCTTCAAGCGGCGGCGCGTGCGCTGGGCCCCCGGGCTGCGCTGGCTCAATGGCCAACAACTGTTCCAGCAGACCCTGGCCCTGCTGACCGGCGGTGCGCGCCGCCTGCTGCACCTGACCGGCACACGCCGCCTGCAGCCCCAGTTGGCGTCCATGATCACGATCGCCGGCCTGGCCGGCCTGGGCTCGGCGCTGATCGTGCCCCTGACCTGGGGCGACCGGGCCCGGGTGCCGGCCACCCCCGAGTTCGTCGTCCTGTGGATCGTCGCCGGCATCTGCGCCATTGGCGTCGCCGTGCAGGCCAAGTTCCACCGGCTGATGGCGCTGATCCTGCTCAACGTGGTCGGGCTGGCCCTGTGCATCACCTTCGCCTGGTTCTCGGCCCCCGATCTGGCGCTGACGCAGCTCGCGGTCGAGGTGGTGACCATGGTGCTGTTCCTGCTCGGCCTGCGCTGGATGCCCAAGCGGATCGAGCAGGACGAGGCGCCCTTCACCTCGAACGTGTGGTGGCGGCGCCGGCGCGACCTGCTGATCGCCGTGCTCGCCGGCGCGGGCCTGTCGGCCCTGTCGTACGCCCTGCTCACCCGCCAGGCGCCGATGTCGATCTCGCCCTACTTCATCGAGAACGCGCTGCCGCTGGGCGGCGGCACCAACGTGGTCAACGTGATGCTGGTGGACTTCCGTGCCTTCGACACGCTCGGCGAAATCACCGTGCTGGGCATCGTGGGCCTGACGGTCTATGCCCTGCTGCGGCGCTTCCGTCCGCCGGTCGAGGTGATCGACCAGCCGGCGCAGCAGCGCGCCGTTCCGCAGGAAGTGCCCAGCGACCTCGTCACGCGCGAGGCCGATGGCGCGACGACACCACAGCCCTACCTGGAAGTGCCGGCGGTACTGGTGCGCCTGCTGCTGCCGGTGTCGGCCGTGTTCGCCTTCCACCTGTTCATGCGTGGCCACAACGAGCCCGGTGGCGGCTTTGTGGCCGGTCTGGTGGTGGCCATCGCGTTCATCGCGCAATACATGGTGGGTGGTACACGCTGGGTGGAAGAGCGCATGCGCCTGATGCCGCCACGCTGGATCGGCTTCGGTCTGTTCGCCGGCCTGCTCACCGGCATCGGTGCCCTGTATGCCGGCTATCCGTTCCTGACCACGCACACCGCGCACGTCGTCTGGCCGCTGGTGGGCGAGGTGCATGTGCCCAGCGCCATCCTGTTCGATCTGGGCGTTTTCACCGTGGTGGTGGGCGCCACGCTGCTGCTGCTGACGGCGATCGCCCACCAGTCGCTGCGGGCCCAGCGCCGGCAGGCCACGACCGAGCAACAGGCTGGCGAGGGGAGCCACTGATGGAGCTGATCATCTCCCTGGCCATCGGCGTCATGGCCGGCGCCGGCATCTGGCTGGTGCTGCGTCCGCGTACCTTCCAGGTGCTGATCGGGCTGTCGCTGCTGTCCTACGCGATCAACCTGTTCATCTTCAGCGTCGGCAGCCTGTCGATCGATGAAGAGCCGATCGTGCGCGCCGGGCAGTCGGCCAATCTGGCCAACTACACCGACCCCCTGCCACAGGCGCTCGTGCTCACCGCGATCGTCATCGGCTTCGCCACCACCGCGCTGTTCCTGGTCGTGCTGATGGCGCTGCGCGGCCTCTCCGGCGGCGACCATGTCGATGGACAGGAGGATCGCTCATGATGTCCCTGATGGACCATCTGGTCGTCGCTCCCGTCCTGTTGCCGCTGTGCACCGCCGCGCTCATGCTGCTGATCGGCGACGGCCGGCGCTCCGCCAAGGCCTATGTCAACGTCGCCTCGACCACGCTGGGCCTGGCCATCGCCGTCGCACTGCTGCTGCGGGTACAGGAGCAAGGGGCGGCCGCCTTCGGGGTCTACCTGCCCGGCAACTGGCCGGTGCCCTACGGCATCGTCCTGGTCGCAGACCGGCTGTCGGCCTTGATGGCGGTGCTCGCCGGTGCCGTCGGACTGGCCGGCCTGCTCTACGCGATGGCGCGCTGGCAACACGCCGGCGTGTACTTCCACGCCCTGTTTCAACTGCAGTTGATGGGCCTGTACGGCGCCTTTCTGACCGCCGACCTGTTCAACCTGTTCGTGTTCTTCGAGGTGCTGCTGGCCGCCAGCTACGGCCTGCTGCTGCATGGCGGCGGGCAGGTCCGCGTGCGCGCGGGGCTGCACTACATCGCCATCAACCTGATGGCCTCGCTGCTGTTCCTGATCGGAGTGGCGGTGCTGTACGGTGTGACCGGCACGCTGAACATGGCCGACATGGCGCAAAAACTCAGCCTGGTTCCCGCCAGCGACCGCGGGCTGCTGCATGCGGGTGCCGCCATCCTGGCGATCGCCTTCCTGTGCAAGGCCGCACTGTGGCCACTGAACTTCTGGCTGCCGCCGGCCTACGCCGCCGCCAGCGCACCGGCGTCGGCGATCTTCGCCATCCTGACCAAGGTGGGCGTGTACGCCGTGCTGCGCCTGTGGACCCTGTGCTTCCCGTCCGACGCGGGCGAGTCGGCCAATTTCGGTGGCGGTGTGCTGGTCTGGGGCGGCCTGGCGACCCTGGCCTTTGGTGCCATCGGGATGATGGCCTCGCAGCAGCTGGGCCGGCTCGCCGGCTACAGCGTGATTGCCTCCTCGGGTACGCTGATCGCCGCGATCGGCTTTGACACACCGGCGCTCAGCAGCGGTGCCCTGTTCTACCTGGCCAGTTCGACCCTGGCCGGCAGTGCCCTGTTCCTGCTGGTCGAGTTGATGGAACGGGCACGCCAGGTCGAGGCCGACCCCCCCGAGCTCGACGATGGCAACTACGCCCTGCCCGCCTTCTTCGACGCCGAGCCACCACCGGGCACGAACCTCGACGATGACGAGGAGGCCCTGTTCGGTCGTGCCATTCCGGCCTCCCTGGCCTTCCTCGGCCTGGCCTTCATGGTCTGCACCATGGTCATCGCCGGCCTGCCGCCACTTTCGGGCTTCGTGGGCAAACTGGCCATGCTCATGGCCTTGCTGGAGGTCCAGGACACGGCCGCCCGGGTCCTGTTCGTCTTGCTCATCGCGTCCGGGCTGCTGGCCGTGATCGCGCTGATGCGCGTGGGCATCCAGCACTTCTGGACCGCCCAGGACCGGCCGGCACCGCGCCTTCGCGTGGTCGAGACACTGCCCATCGCCGGCCTGCTGCTGGCCGTGGTCACGATGGTCTGGCAGGCCGAGGCGGTGCTCGACTACACGCGGCTGACCGCCCAGACGCTGCACACGCCGTCGCAGTACATCGATGCCGTGATGGGCGCCCGGACCGTGCCCAACCCGGCTTCTCACGGAGACGGACCATGAAGCGCCTGCTGCCCTCGCCCTGGCTCTCGCTGGGCATTTTCGTCGGCTGGTTGCTGCTGGCGCGCAGCACCAGCGCCGGCCAGCTCATCCTGGCCGCGCTCGTCGCCTGGGTCATGCCGCTGCTGATGGCCCCCCTGCGGCCACGCCCCGGCCCGCTGCGCCACTGGGGCGTGCTGTGCATGCTGATCCTGCGGGTCGGCCGCGACGTCCTGCTCTCCGCCCTCGCTGTGTCCCGTGGTATCCTGCGCGGCCGCCAGCACCCGCCTCGCGGCCAGTTCGTGAACATCCCGCTGGACCTGCGCGATCCGCACGCGCTGGCGGCGCTGGCCATGATCACCACCGTCGTTCCGGGCACAGTCTGGTCCGAACTGGCGGCCGACCGCAGCGTCCTGCTGCTGCACGTGTTCGACCTTGACGACGAAGCCCGTTTCATCGAGCACTACAAGCATGACTACGAACGCCCCCTGAAGGAGATCTTCGAATGAGCCCGCTGCTGTCGCTGGCCGTTTCGGCCACGCTGTTGCTGTACATGCTGGCCATGGTGATCGGCCTGGTGCGGGTGCTGCGGGGGCCAACCGCGCAGGACCGCGTGCTGGCCCTGGATTTCATCTATGTGGTGGGCATGCTGGTGATGCTGGCCCTGGCCATCCGCTACGACAGCGCAATGTACTTCGAGGGGGCCTTGCTGATGGTGCTGTTCGGCTTCATCAGCTCGGTGGCCGCCGCCAAGTTCCTGCTGCGCGGGGAGGTGATCGAGTGACAGCGTCAGAAATGCCATCCATCCCGGACATCATCGTGGCCCTGCTGATGCTGGCCAGCGGCATCGTGGCGCTGGTCGCCGCGCTCGGGCTGCTGCGCCTGCCCCACTTCTTCATGCGCATGCATGCACCGGCCATTGCCTCCACCCTGGGTGCCTGGCTGATCACCTTCGCGTCCATCACCCATTTCAGCACGCGCGGCAACGGGCTCCAGTTGCACATCTGGCTGATCATCATCCTGCTGTCGATCACCGGGCCGGTGACGACCGTGGTGCTGGTGCGTGCCGCGCTGTTCCGCCGCCGCCTGGCGGGCGACCCGCTGCCACCCCCCCTGGGAACGCAGACAACAACCCCGCAAAAATAAGGCAGAGGGTCCATGTCCGCACGACTCAAACCTGTTCTGGCCCTCCTGCTGATCGTCCTGATCGCGGCGCTGGTCTGGCGCCAGGCCCCCTGGCGCCAGGATGCGATCGCCGACGCCTTCGTCAGCGGCAACGGCCGCATCGAGGGCACCGAGATCGCGGTCGCCTCCCG
>NZ_JAQVEJ010000152.1 GCF_028698005.1 Hydrogenophaga sp. | reverse complement strand
CCGGCCACGCTGGGCCTGCTGATCCCGCCCTCCATCATCCTGATCGTCTATGGCGTGGCCGCCGAAGTGTCCATCGCCAAGCTGTTCATGGCCGGCGTGCTGCCGGGCCTGCTGCTGGCCCTGCTGTTCTCGGGCTGGCTGATGGGCTGGGCCATCCTCAACCCGGCCAAGGTGCCCAAGGCCGACACCGGCATGACGTTCGGTCAGAAGTTGCGCGAGTCCCGGCACCTGATTCCCGTCGTGCTGCTCATCGGCGCCGTGGTGGCCAGCATCTATACCGGCATCGCCACCGCGACCGAGGCCGCTGCCCTCGGTGTGGTGGGCGCGCTGGTGGTCTCGGCTTCGCAGGGCGCACTGACCTGGCAGACCTTCCGCGACTCGCTGCTGGGCGCCACGCGCCTGTACTGCATGATCGCGCTGATCCTGTCCGGCGCCGCCTTCATGACGCTGTCGATGGGCTACATCGGCCTGCCACGCCAGCTCGCCGAGTTCGTCGGCAGCCTGAACCTGTCGCCGGGCATGCTCATCATCACCCTGGGCATTTTCTACATGGTGATCGGGTGCTTCCTCGACGGCATCTCCACCATCGTGCTGACCATGGCCGTGGTGCTGCCCATCATCCAGGCCGCCGGCATCGATCCGCTGTGGTTCGGCATCTTCCTGACCATCACCGTGGAAACCGCACAGATCACCCCGCCCGTGGGCTTCAACCTGTTCGTGCTGCAGAGCATGACGGGCAAGCAGTTGCCCTACATCGCCCGCGTGTGCGCGCCCTACTTCTCCCTGATGGTGTTCGCGCTGCTGCTGCTGTGGTTCTTCCCCGAGATCGTGACCTGGCTGCCGGGCCGCATGTAAGCCCGTCAGGCAAACGGCGCTGCCGTTGTGGCGAAGCCCCTCGCTGCCCCCCGCGGTGAGGGGCTTGTTGTTCACTGGGGCCGGATCACGTCCGCGCCGGCCGGGGGCGTGAAGCGGAACCGCTCGGTAGAAATCGCAGCACCGGTCTGCCACTGGCCAAAGCTCAGCACCGAGGTCTGACCCAGGCTGTCCGCAATCTCCAGCGCGGCCAGTTGTCCGGACCTGAAGCCCACGCGCACCTGCTGCAAGGGGCCGTCCCTGTCCTTGGGAACGGCCTGTACCCAGGACATCCCCTGCTGATCCGGCAGCGCCTGTAGATCGAACGCGCCCTGCAAGGCCTTGAGATCGGCCTCGGACGCGATCAGTGCCGCGGGCGTGTTGCCCAGCGCCTCCTGCTGACGGCGTGCCGTCACCTGGTTGAGGTCGGGGTCGTGCAGCCAGAGCGTCTGGCCATCGGCGACGATGGTCTGCTCGAACGGCTTGGCATAGTCGAACCGGAAACGCCCCGGCCGCTGGAACTCGAATCGCCCGCTGGACGTCTTGGACCTTGCGCGCGCCGGCGCGCCATCGGCATGGGTGCGCGGTGGGGAGGTCACCACCTGGGTGAAATCGGCGCTGCCGCCGCGTACCTCGCGCAAAAAGCGCTCCAGATCCTGCAGGCCGTCGGCATGCGCGGCCGCCGACACGATGAAAGAGGCGGCCAGCGCCAACCAAGGTTTGTGATTCATATGCCGTCCGATTCCGCTGCGAACGAAAAATTCCACGTGCACCGGTGCCGCGGACACGACCACGGCGCTCAGTCGCCCCGCAGCGCCACCAGGATGTCGCGCTGGCCACTGGAGGTCAGCGCGCTGACCAGCCCGGCGTTCTCCATGTCCTCCAGCAGACGGGCCGCGCGGTTGTAGCCGATCTTGAGCTTGCGCTGCACATAGGAGATGCTGGCCTTGCGGTCCTGCAGCACGATGGCCACGGCCTGGTCGTACAGCGGGTCCTTCTCGCCGCCTTCGCCGCCGCCCTCGCCCAGGAAGTCGCCCCCCTCGCCGTCACCACCGGCATCGAGAATGCCATCCACGTAGTTGGGCTCGCCCCCCTGCTCCTTGAGGTAGGCCACCACGCGGTGCACCTCGTCGTCGCTGACAAAGGCGCCGTGCACGCGCACCGGGAAACCCGTGCCGGCCGGCATGAACAGCATGTCGCCCATGCCCAGCAGGTTCTCGGCACCCATCTGGTCGAGGATGGTGCGGCTGTCGATCTTGCTGCTGACCTGGAAGGAAATGCGCGTCGGGATGTTGGCCTTGATCAGGCCGGTGATCACGTCCACGCTGGGCCGCTGGGTGGCCAGGATCAGGTGGATGCCGGCCGCGCGCGCCTTCTGCGCCAGGCGGGCGATCAGCTCCTCGATCTTCTTGCCCACGACCATCATCAGGTCGGCCAGCTCGTCGATCACCACCACGATGTGCGGCAGCGTGTCCAGCGGCTCGGGCTGCTCGGGCGTGAGGCTGAACGGATTGCCGATGGTCTCGCCACGCGCCTGGGCTTCCTGGATCTTGGTGTTGTAGCCGGCCAGGTTGCGCACGCCCATCTTGCTCATGAGCTTGTAGCGCTTTTCCATCTCGGCCACACACCAGTTCAGGGCGTTGGCCGCCTGCTTCATGTCCGTCACCACCGGGGCCAGCAGGTGCGGAATGCCCTCGTAGACGCTCATCTCGAGCATCTTCGGGTCGATCAGGATCAGCCGCACGTCCTTGGCATCGGCCTTGTACAGCAGCGACAGGATCATGGCGTTGATGCCCACCGACTTGCCCGAGCCGGTCGTGCCGGCCACCAGGCAGTGCGGCATCTTGGCCAGGTCGGCCACCACGGGCTGGCCGCCGATGTCCTTGCCCAGGCCCATGGTCAGCAGGCTGCGCGCATCGTTGTACACCTGCGAGCCCAGGATCTCCGACAGGCGGATGGTCTGGCGCTTGGCGTTGGGCAGCTCCAGCGCCATCAGGTTCTTGCCCGGGATCGTCTCGATGACGCGGATCGACACCAGCGACAGCGAACGCGCCAGGTCACGACTGAGGTTGACGATCTGCGAACCCTTGACGCCGGTGGCCGGCTCGATCTCGTAGCGCGTGATCACGGGGCCTGGCGCCGCCGCCACCACCCGCACCTCGACGCCGAAGTCCTTGAGCTTCTTCTCGATCAGGCGGCTGGTCATCTCCAGCGTCTGGGCATCGACCGTGCTCTGTTGCGACGGCGCCGCGTCAAGCAGGTCCACCTGCGGCAGCTTGCTGTCGGGCAGTTCGCTGAACAGCGGTTTCTGGCGCTCCTTGACGACGCGCTCGCTCTTGGGCACCGCCACCGGCTGTGGCTCGATGAACACGGGGGCCGGGTGGTGCACCTCGATCTCCTCACGCTCGACCGCCACCACCACCTCGCGCTCACGCGCCGCGCGCTCACCAATGCGCTGGTCCTCATGGGCCTCGCGTTTTTCGCGCCGGCTCTGGAACCAGCCCTCCAGACGGCGGCCCAGCGACTCGGCCCAATGCCCCCAGGTGAACGCGAACACCCGGGGCAGCACCAGCACCACCAGGGCCAGCATCACCAGGGCCGAGCCGGTAAAGCCCAGCCAGTGCGTGGCCAGGGCACCCAGCGCACGGCCCAGCACGCCACCGGCCTCGCCGGGCAGCAAGTCGTCGAGCCGGTGCAGCCGCGTCCACTCGATCGTGCAACTGGCCATCATCAGCAGCACCAGCGCCACCCAGTAACCCAGGCGGCCATGCCAGCGCCACCACGCCACGGCCCCGGACTCGCCCTGGGCCGCCGGTAGCCGCTGGTGACCGCGCAACCACCCCGCCAGAGTCGAGAGCCAGCGGCGCAGGCCGGCCAGCACCAGCCACCAGCACGAAAAACCGAACAGAAAATAGACCATGTCGGCCAGCCAGGCACCCAACTGTCCCCCCCAGTTGGTGGCTTCGGCCACGGTACCGCTGGTACTCCAGGCCGGATCGGCCGCCGAGTGGCTGAGCAAGGCCACCAGGGCAAACAACAGCCCCGCCGCACCCAGCACCAGTCCGATCTCCTGCCCAAAGCGCGCCAGCCCCGACGGGCCCTGCAGCGCGCGATCGGCATTCAAGGTATTGAGGGAATAACTCATCTCGCTCGCGTCAATATGAAAGCGAGCTTACCCCATCGCGGGGCCGGCTCACCCCAGGGTGCCGAGTCTGTCTTTCACCACGGTGCTGCCATCGGCCATCACCTCGATGAAACCCCGGTCCTCCAGGTCCTTCATCACACGGCTGACCATCTCGCGCGAAGCACCGATCATCTTGGCCACGTCCTGGCGCGACACCCGCTCGCGGATCACCATGCGGCCGCTGTGGTCCTCCTGCGCGAACTCCAGCAGCACGCGCGCCACCCGCCCGTACACATCCATCAGCGCCAGGGACTCGATCTTGCGGTCGGCCTGGCGCAGGCGCTGCACCAGGCCCTTCATGACCGCATAGGCCATCGACGTGTTCTCGGGCAGGCAACGCGCAAACTCAAGCCGCCCCAGGATCAGCACGTCGGTCTGTACCTCGGCCCGCACCGTGGCCGAATGCGGCTGGTCGTCGATCAGGCTCATCTCGCCCAGGTAGTCGCCCGGATTCAGCGTGGCCAGGATCACTTCGCGCCCGCGGCCGTCCTGCGTCACGACACGCGCGCGCCCCGTGAGCACGATGGCCAGGAAGTTCGACTTCTTGCCCTGCTCGACGATCGTCTCGCCACGCTTGAAGCGGCGCTTGATGACGGCTTCGGCCACCAGCTCGGCCTGCGCCTGCGTCAGGGTCGAGAACAGGGGGACCCGCCGGATGAGTTCGAGATTGGACAGGATGGCCATGCGTTTATTCCTATTTGTCGCGCGGTCTGGCTCAGCTCCTACAATGCACCGGGTCATCATGGGAATGTCGGCACTGCCTGCGAAGCGGCCACCGCTCGCGATGGCCGCCTACCGTATATGTATACCCAACCGCCCGGGGCCCAACCCCGGGGAAACCTCATGAAGCATAGCAAAGTCCTTATCCTGGGATCCGGTCCCGCCGGCTATACCGCAGCCATCTACGCGGCACGCGCCAACCTCTCGCCGGTGCTGGTCACCGGCATCGCCCAGGGCGGTCAGCTCATGACGACCACCGAGGTGGACAACTGGCCGGCCGACGTGGACGGCGTGCAGGGCCCCGAACTGATGCAGCGATTCCTGGCACACGCCGAGCGCTTCAAGACCGAGATCGTGTTCGACCACATCAATGCGGTCGATCTGTCGGTGCGGCCCTTCGTGCTCAAGGGCGACAGTGGCGAATACAGCTGCGATGCCCTCATCATCGCCACCGGCGCCTCGGCCAGGTACCTGGGCCTGCCCTCCGAGGAAGCCTTCATGGGCAAGGGCGTGAGCGCCTGCGCCACCTGCGACGGTTTCTTCTACCGTGGCCAGGAGGTGGCGGTGATCGGCGGCGGCAACACGGCCGTCGAAGAAGCCCTGTACCTCTCGAACATCGCCAGCAAGGTCACGCTGGTGCACCGCCGCGACAGCTTTCGCGCCGAGGCCATCATGGTCGACAAGCTGATGGAGAAGGTCGCCGAAGGCCGCATCGAGCTGAAGCTGCACAGCGTGCTGGACGAAGTGCTGGGCGACGACACCGGCGTGACCGGCGTACGCCTGAAGAACGTGCTCAGCGGTGCCAGCGAAGACGTCGCCGTCAAGGGCTGCTTCGTGGCCATCGGCCACAGCCCCAACACCGAGCTTTTCCAGGGCCAGCTTGCCATGAAGAACGGCTACATCGTCACGCAATCGGGCCAGGACGGCATGGCCACCATGACCAGCGTGCCCGGGGTGTTTGCTGCCGGTGACGTGCAGGACCATATCTACCGGCAGGCCATCACCAGTGCCGGCACGGGCTGCATGGCGGCGCTGGACGCGCAGCGTTTCCTGGAAAGCCAGTAAAGGTACTCGCCACTGGTCGGCGGCGGTTTGCGAACCACCGCCAAATCTACGTATAATCTCGGGCTGCGCCAAATTTCTGGATTTGGCCAGTCCTATGGGTTACCGCCACCCTTCTGGCGAGGTGAGGCCCCCACCGCCCGGGTGGCGGCCGTTTTTTGACAACGATCGGAGTGTCCCCATGGCACGCGTGTGCGACGTCACGGGCAAGAAGCCCATGGTCGGGAACAATGTGTCCCACGCCAACAACAAAACCAAGCGCCGGTTCCTGCCGAACCTGCAATACCGCCGTTTCTGGGTCGAGAGCGAGAACCGCTGGGTTCGCCTGCGCGTCTCGGGTGCAGCCCTGCGCCTGATCGACAAGAAGGGTATCGACGCCGTGCTCGCCGACCTGCGCGCTCGCGGCCAAGCTTAAGCTAAGGAGTTCGCACCATGGCAACCAAAGGCGTTCGCGAGAAGATCAAGCTGGAATCCACCGCCGGCACCGGTCACTTCTACACCACGACCAAGAACAAGAAGACCACGCCCGAAAAGATGCTGATCAAGAAATTTGATCCCGTCGCTCGCAAGCACGTGGACTACAAGGAACTCAAGCTGAAGTAAGTCGGTTCCCCGCCGGACGACCTGCAGGGACTCCGGCCAGAACACACAAAAGCCCGCTGTTCACACAGCGGGCTTTTTTCATTGAGCCCGGGTGGACCCCCCCGGCAAAACGGTCAGGCGTGCGCCGAACGCAGCTTGATGGAGAAGTCGCGCAGGGCGGTGATGCCGCTTTCCTCGGCGCGACGGCACCAGGCCTGCAGATCGGCGGCGAGCTGTTCGCGCGTGGAAGTGGTGCTGGACCACAGGGCGCGCAGCTCCTCGCGCATGGTCACCATCTTGTCAAGCACCGGGCTCTTGGCACGCACTTCGGCCAGCTGCGGCTTGATCTCGGCCGGCACCTTGTCGTCATCGCGGTGCAGCCATCGGCTGGCCGCCTTGACCAGCGACGCATCGGCACTGCGCGCCTTCATGCCCGCCAGTTCGCGCGCGCAGGCCGCCTTGAGTTCGGCCGCATAACCGGCCATCACCTCATAGCGATTGGTGATGATGGCTTCCAGCGTCTTCTCGTCCGCCACCGCCTTCACCTCGCCAAACGCGAGTTTGGGCGGCACCTTCTTGACATGGGCCAGGCCAAGCTTCTGCAACGCGGAGATGTACACCCAGCCGATGTCGAACTCGTAGGGCTTGACCGAGAACTTGGCCGAGGTCGGGTAGGTGTGGTGGTTGTTGTGCAGCTCTTCACCAGATC
>NZ_JAQVEJ010000151.1 GCF_028698005.1 Hydrogenophaga sp. | reverse complement strand
GCGTCCTTGGCGCCCTGCTCGCCCTTGTACTGGATGAAGTCGTCGAAGGCGATGGTCTGGGCACGGATGAAGCCGCGCTCGAAGTCGCCGTGGATGACGCCGGCGGCCTGGGGTGCGGTGTCGCCGATGTGGATGGTCCAGGCGCGCACTTCCTTGACGCCGGCGGTGAAGTAGGTCTGCAGGCCCAGCAGCTTGAAGCCGGCGCGGATCAGGCGGTTCAGGCCCGGTTCGTCCTGGCCGAGCTCCTTGAGGAATTCGAGCCGGTCGGCCTCGTCCATCTCGGCCAGTTCGGCCTCGATCTTGGCGCAGATGGCCACCACGGGCGCGTTCTGCGCGGCGGCGTATTCCCGGAGGCGGTCCAGGTACGGGTTGTTCTCGAAACCGTCCTCGCTCACGTTGCCGACGAACATGGCGGGCTTGGCGGTGATCAGGCACAGTGGCTTGAGCAGCGCCTTTTCCTGCTCGCCCAGCTCCAGCGTGCGCACCGGCTTGCCTTCGTTGAGGACGGCCTGCACCTTGGTCAGCAGCGCGACCAGGGCGGCGGCTTCCTTGTCGTTGCCGCTCTTGGCGGCCTTGGTGTAGCGCTGCAGCGCCTTCTCGACCGTGCCCAGGTCGGCCAGGCACAGCTCGGTCTGGATGACCTCGATGTCGGCGATCGGATCGACCTTGTTGGCCACGTGGATGACGTTCGGGTCGTCGAAGCAGCGCACCACGTTGACGATGGCGTCGGTCTCGCGGATGTGGGCCAGGAACTGGTTGCCCAGGCCTTCACCCTTGGAGGCCCCGGCCACCAGACCGGCGATGTCCACGAATTCGACGATGGCCGGCACGATGCGCTCGGGCTTGATGATCTCGGCCAGTTGCTGCAGGCGCGGATCCGGCACCTCGACCACACCCACGTTGGGCTCGATGGTGCAGAACGGGTAGTTCTCGGCGGCGATGCCGGCCTTGGTCAGGGCATTGAACAGGGTGGATTTACCGACGTTGGGCAGGCCGACGATGCCGCACTTCAGACTCATGGTGGAACTTGCTCGCTGGTGACGCTTGACGCGCTCTGGCTGGGAAAAGGCTAACCGGTCATTTTAGTCGGCGGTCGCGCAGCGGCGGATCGGGGGGCGGGGGGCGGTCAATCAAACTGCCAGTCGGCGTCCACGACTTGACCGATGCGCACGATCACGCCATCGCCCTCGCGCATGATGGCGTTCATGCCGAAGGTCAGGCGCCCGCCCATGCGGGGGTCCTGGCGCGAGACCTGCAGGGTGTCGGTGACCGCATGCGAGGACAGCGCGGTCTCGGGATCGATGTCGGGGATCGGGCAGCGCACACAGGGCTTGACGTTCTCGAGCACGGCGGTGCCGCCTTCCGCCGCGATGCGCCAGCGGCCAATGCGGTCCTCGTCGTGCGCCTCGACACCGCCGAGCACCACGTTGGGACGGAAACGCCGCTGGTCGATCACCGGTGCGCCGGCGGCCTGCAGGCGGGTGTTGACGCTGTCCACCGACGCCTCGCTGGTCACGAGCAGGCCGAAACCGTCGGCGAACTGCGTCACCGACTCGCGGCCACCGGTCCATTTCGCATCGCACAGGCGCCGCACCTCGGGGTCGAACCGCACCAGGCGCAACTGGCGCAGGTGCTCGGGCGCGTCGGGACCGAGGAAGTCGCTGAACCACTGGGCGGCCACATCGCCCATGTCCCAGGCATCGACCTCGTCGTTCCAGACCTTGACGCGGCGCGGGAACTCGGCCGCCTCCAGCGACAGGTGCAGGGCCAGCATGCCCGGCGCCCGCAGCACCAATTGCCCCATGCGGAAGGCCGGCTGGATGAGCACCATGCGCGGAAGCTCGCGCTGGGTGACGAAGCGGCCCGCGGCATCGACCACCATCCAGGCGCGGTCCCAGGCCAGGCCGGTCGGGGTGAGTTCGGCTTCGGTCACGGACATCCCGGCACAGGACTTGACCGGGTAGATCCAGAGTTGGGCGATGGTGGCCTGCACATCGGCCTGCGAGACGGGGGCGTCGGACATGGTGTGAAGAAAACGGGGGACGACGGGGGGACTGGCGGCGTGCGGGCATCGGCACACGGCCGCCGGCACCCGGCCATTGTGCCTCGGGCTGATGGCGGGGCGACCCCGGCGGCGCGCGCGCACCCTAGAATCCCGGCATGACTCAGAGCCCTTCCCGACACGGCGCCAGACGGCACCACGACGTGGTCATCCGCGGCGCCGGTGTGGTCGGACAGACC
Source organism: Hydrogenophaga sp. (assembly GCF_028698005.1). Classification (GTDB taxonomy): domain Bacteria; phylum Pseudomonadota; class Gammaproteobacteria; order Burkholderiales; family Burkholderiaceae_C; genus Hydrogenophaga. Next base: position 4,883 of record NZ_JAQVEJ010000151.1, on the reverse strand, counting down.
CTGGCCCTGCTGCTGGCGCGCGAGCGCCTGAAGGTGGCGCTGGTGGCTGCCCCGCGCCCGCCATCGGCCGCGCCCGACGTGCGCGCCTATGCCATCAACGCACAGGGGCGCGACATCCTGCGCTCGGTGCGCGCCTGGCCCGAGGATGCGGCGCCCGCCCCCGGCCCGGACGGCGAGCGGGAGCCGGTGGTGACACCGGTGACCGCGATGGCCGTGCACGGGGACCAGCAGGGCGAACTGCGCTTCAGCGCGGCCGAGCAAGGCACCGAGGCACTGACCTGGATCGTGGACGTGCCGGCGCTGGAGCAGCGCCTGGCCCATGCGGTGCACTTCCAGGGCGGCATCGACGTGCTCGAGGCGGTGCCGGCGCAGCCGGCGGCGCTGACCGTGGTGTGCGAAGGCCGGCGCAGCCGCACCCGCGACGAGCTGGGGATCGACTACGACAGCCGCCCGTACCCGCACAAGGCCATCGCCGCGCGGCTGGTGTGCGAGCAGGGGCACGGCGGTGTGGCACGCCAGTGGTTTGCCGGTGGTGAGATCCTGGCGCTGCTGCCGCTGGGCGGCGCGCCGGGGAACTCGGTGGCGCTGGTGTGGTCTGTAGAGACAGCACAGGCCGAACACTGGTTGCAGGCACCCGCCGAGGCACTGGCCACGGCGGTGCAGGAGCGTTGCGGCGGCGCGCTCGGTGCGATGCGGCTGCAGGGGCCGGCACAGGCCTGGCCGCTGGAGCTGGCCCGCGCACGGCACTGGGTCGCTGCCACCGATCGCGGTGGCGTGGCCCTGGCCGGCGACGCCGCCCACGCCATGCATCCGCTGGCCGGCCAGGGCCTGAACGTGGGGCTGGCCGATGTGGCCGAGCTGGCCCGCGTGCTGCGCGAGCGCGAGCCCTGGCGCGACGTGGGCGATATCCGCCTGCTGCGGCGCTACGAACGCGCGCGGCAGGCCGATGTCCGGCTCATGGGCTGGCTGACCGACGGCCTGTTCGGCCTGTTTTCGCTGGGCGACGAGCGCGTGCAGGCACTGCGCAACTGGGGCATGTCGGGGGTGAACCGCCTCGGCCCCCTGAAGCACTGGCTGGCGCGCCAGGCCATGGGCCACGCGGCCCGGACCGACTGACCGTTTTCTTTTTTGCACCCTTGACCATGACCCGACTGTTCAAAACCTGCCTGCTGGCCCTGCTGACCGGCCTCTCGATCGGCGCCGCCACCGCGCAGGAGGCCGTGATCCGCAAGAATCTGGCCGAACGCCTGCCCAACCTGCCCCGGATCGACGAGGTCACGCCCACGCCGATGAAGGGCCTGTACGAGGTGCGTTTCAACGACAGCGAGATCTTCTACACCGACGCCGGCGGCAACTTCATCCTCCAGGGCAACCTGATCGACACCCAGGCCAGGACCGACCTGACCGAAGAGCGCATCGAGCGGCTGACCGCGGTCAATTTCAAGGACCTGCCGCTCAAGGACGCCTTCACCATCGTGCGCGGCAACGGCCAGCGCAAGCTGGCGGTGTTCGAAGACCCCAACTGCGGCTACTGCAAGCGCTTCGAGCGCGACCTGGCCAAGATCGACAACGTGACCATCCACGTGTTCCTCTACCCCATCCTGGGCCAGGATTCGGTGGACAAGTCGCGCCAGATCTGGTGTGCCAGGGACAAGGGCAAGGTCTTCGTCGACTGGATGGTGCGCGACGTGGCGATCCCCAAGAGCGACCGTTGCGACACCGGCGCCTTGCAGCGCAACGTCGAGTTCGGCAAGAAGACGCGCATCACCGGTACGCCGACGCTGTTCTTCGCCAACAGCGCCCGTGTGCCGGGCGCGATCGACCGGGCACGCATCGAGCAGTTGCTGGCCGAAGCCAACCAATAAGGTTTCGCCGATGCAGCCTGTTCACGCACACCGCGAACCGGCGGTGCACTACCGCGTTGCGGCGCCCTCGCCCCACAACCACCTGTTCACCGTCGGTCTGGACATCGCGCGCCCGGCCGCGCGCCAGCGCCTGAGCCTGCCGGTGTGGATTCCCGGCAGCTACCTGGTGCGCGAGTTCTCGCAGCACCTGCAGGGCCTGCGCGCCAGCCAGGATGGCCAGCCGGTGGCCCTGAAGCAGACCACCAAGAACACCTGGGTGGCCGAGGCCGACCCGAAGCGGCCGCTGCACCTGGACTACGAGGTCTATGCGTTCGACCCCTCGGTGCGCACCGCCTTCCTCGACCGCGACCGGGGATTTTTCAACGGCACCAGCCTGTGCCTGCGGGTGCACGGCCAGGAAGACCGGCCCCATGCGCTGGACCTCGACGCCGGCGGCCTGCCCCGGGGCTGGTCGGTGGCGACCGGCCTGACGCCGGCCGAGGTGGATGCCCGCGGATGCGGCCGCTACCGGGCGCAGGACTACGACGAGCTGGTGGACTGCCCGGTGGAGCTGGGACCGTTCTGGAGCGGCAGCTTCGAGGCCTGCGGCGTGCCGCACCGCTTCGTGGTCGGCGGCGCCCCGGCGGCGTTCGACGGCCAGCGCTTGCTCGATGACGCGCGCCGCATCTGCGAGACGCAGATCCGCTTCTGGCACGGCGACGGCCCGCCACCGTTCAGCCACTACGTGTTCATGCTCTGGGCCACGGGCGAGGGCTACGGCGGCCTGGAGCATCGCAACTCGACGGCGCTGATCTGCCAACGGCAGGATCTTCCCCTCAAGCCGGGCCCAGCCCAAGCCAAGCCCACCGCCCTGAAGGCGACCGACGGCTACACCACGCTGCTGGGCCTGATCAGCCACGAGTACTTCCACGCCTGGAACGTCAAGCGGCTGCGCCCGGCCGAGTTCGCGCGCATCGACTACGACCAGGAGAACTACACCGGGCTGCTGTGGTTCTTCGAGGGCTTCACCAGCTACTACGACGACCTGTTCCTGCGCCGCGCCGGCCTGATCGACGACGCGACCTATCTGCAGTTGCTCATGCGCAACCTCAACCAGGTGCTGCAGACGCCGGGGCGCCACCTGCAAAGCGTGGCGCAGGCGAGCTTCGACGCCTGGATCAAGTACTACCGCGTGGGCGAGAACACGCCCAATGCGACGGTCAGCTACTACAGCAAGGGCGCCCTGGTGGCCCTGTGCCTGGACCTGAGCCTGCGCCGCGACGGCTGCGCGACGCTGGACGACGTGATGCGCGAGCTGTGGACCCGCAGCGGCGGCGGCCCGATCAAGGAGGCCGACGTGGCACGCGCGCTCAAGCGCCTGGGCCGGCGCGACTTCGCCGCGGAGCTGGCCGCCTGGGTGCACGGCACCGACGACCTGCCCGTGATCGAGCTGCTGCAGGCCCAGGGTGTCAAGTCCGAAACGGAACAGGCGCCGCTGGCGCAGCAACTGGGTCTGCGCGTGGCCGACGGCCATGGCGCCATCGCCATCCGCTCGGTGCTGCGTGGCGGCGCCGGCGAGCAGGCCGGCATGGCCGCGGGCGACGAATGGCTGGGCATCGAGCTGCCGCCGGCACGGCGCGGCGCGGCCGCCGAGGCCTGGCGCCTGCGCAAGCTCGACGAACTGCCGGCCCTGCTCGGGCCGCAGCGCCGCTTCACCGCGCTGGTGGCGCGCGACCGCCGCCTGCTGCGCTGCGCCGTGCGACTGCCCGATGACGAGGTGACCGCGTTCAAGTTCTCACCCGGCAACAGCGATCGCTTGCGTCCCTGGCTGGCGCCATGACGCCCGCGTCCCGACGCCGGCCGGCCCAGGGCAACCTGCGCAGCATCACCTCGATGCTGGTGGCGGTGATGTTCTTCGCGCTCATGGACGCGGTGCTCAAGACGCTGTCACCGCACTACCCGCCGCTGCAGATCGCCTGCCTGCGCGGGCTGACCGCGATGCCGCTGGTGCTGGCCTACGTGCACTGGCGCGGTGCCTGGCACCGGCTGCGGGGACTGCGCTGGCCCCTGCATCTGCTGCGCGGCGCCCTGGGCGTGTTCATGTTGTCGATGTTCACGTTCGGCGTGAAGCAGTTGCCCCTGTCGGCGACCTACACCATCTTCTTCATCGCGCCGCTGCTCATCACCATGCTGTCGGTGCCGGTGCTCAAGGAGCGGGTGCCACGCGCGCACTGGTGGGCCATCGCGATCGGCTTTGTCGGCGTGCTGATCGCGCTGCGACCCAGCGGCCACGACCTGCAGACCGGCCTGGCCACCCTCGGCGGCCTGGCGCTGATCGGCGCCGCGCTGTGCTACGCCGTGACGGCCGTGACCGGCCGGCTGCTCAGCCGCACCGACAGCCTGGAGTCGCTGGTGCTGACCATGATGGTGTTCATCGCGGTGGGCTCGGGCATCCTGGCCGCACCGGGCTGGGTACCGGTGTCGGCCAGCCACGTCTGGCTGCTGGTGGCCCTGGGCGTCACGGGCTTTGCGGGCCAGTTGGCCATCAACGATGCCTTTCGCCATGGCCAGGCCAGCGCCGTGGCACCGTTCGAGTACACCGCGCTGGCCTGGGCCGTGGGCCTGGACTGGCTGGTCTGGCAGACCCTGCCCGGCATCCACACCTGGATCGGCGCGGTCATCATCATCGGCAGCGGCCTGTACATCGTGCGCCACGAACAGCGCATCAGCCAGGCCCACGCCAACGCCGAACACCCCTAGCGACCCACCCCACGGCGGAGCGTGGGGGCCATGGATTCAGCGCCGGGCCGCCCCAAGCTGAATCCGCGCCCCCTCGGGGGGCAGCGACCCGCGCAGCGGCGGAGCGTGGGGGCCATGGATTCAGCGCCGGGCCGCCCCAAGCTGAATCCGCGCCCCCTCGGGGGGCAGCGACCCGCGCAGCGGCGGAGCGTGGGGGCTCAAACCATCGCCGGCTTGCAGTCGCTCGTCGGGCGGCCCTGGAAGTCGGTCCAGCAGCGGCGCGTGAAGTCGTACAGCTTG
>NZ_JAQVEJ010000150.1 GCF_028698005.1 Hydrogenophaga sp. | reverse complement strand
GGCCTGGAACCGCGTGGCCGGCCGCGATGTGTCGTTCACCGAGGCGTTGACAGGCCAGAGCACAGAATGCGCCCCGGTGCCGGTGAACGCCGAGCATCCGCTGTTCGTGCTCTACACCTCAGGCTCCACGGGCAAGCCCAAGGGGGTGCAGCATGCCACGGGTGGCTATCTGCTCTGGGCCAAGCAGACCATGGAGTGGACCTTCGACATCCGCCCCGAAGACGTATTCTGGTGCACCGCCGACATCGGCTGGATCACCGGCCACACCTATGTGGCCTATGGCCCCCTGGCGGCCGGTGCGACCCAGGTGGTGTTCGAGGGCGTGCCGACCTATCCGAACGCAGGCCGTTTCTGGCAGATGATCGAGCGTCACAAGGTCTCCATCTTCTACACGGCGCCCACGGCCATCCGCTCGCTCATCAAGGCGGCTGAATCCGACGAGGCCGTGCACCCGAAGAATTCCGACTTGTCGAGCCTGCGCATCCTGGGCACGGTGGGCGAGCCCATCAACCCGGAGGCCTGGATGTGGTACTACCGGCATGTCGGTGGCGAGCGTTGCCCCATCGTGGACACGTTCTGGCAGACCGAGACGGGCGGCCACGTGATCACACCCTTGCCAGGCGCCACGCCGCTGGTGCCGGGTTCGTGCACGCTGCCGCTGCCGGGCATCAAGGCCGCCATCGTCGACGAAACCGGCAAGGAGCTGCCCAACGGTTCGGGCGGTATGCTGGTGATCCAGCGGCCCTGGCCTTCGATGATCCGCACCATCTGGGGCGATCCGGATCGTTTCAAGAAGAGCTACTTCCCCGAGGAACTGGGCGGCCGCACCTACCTCGCGGGTGACGGGGCCGTGCGTGACGCCCGCACTGGCTATTTCCGCATCACCGGTCGCATCGACGACGTGCTCAACGTCAGCGGCCACCGTATGGGCACCATGGAGATCGAATCGGCCCTGGTCGCCAAGACCGATCTGGTGGCCGAGGCGGCTGTGGTCGGCCGTCCCGACGACGTCACGGGCGAGGCCATCTGCGCCTTTGTCGTGCTCAAGCGCGGCCGTCCCGAGGGCGACGAAGCCAAGGCCATCGCCAAGGAGCTGCGTGACTGGGTGGGCAAGGAAATCGGGCCTATTGCCAAACCCAAGGACATCCGCTTTGGCGATAACCTGCCCAAGACGCGCAGTGGCAAGATCATGCGCCGCTTGCTGCGCTCGATCGCCAAAGGCGAGCAGATCACGCAGGACACCAGCACGCTGGAAAACCCCGCGATCCTCGAGCAACTGGCCAAGACCAACTGAGCCGGGTCGGGCCCGGGCGCCGCAAGGCGCTGCGGGCCGGCGCACCACAAAAAAGGCCGCTGCGGAACCGCAGCGGCCTTTTTATCTGGGAAAAGACCCGTTGCCGGCCTTACTTCAGGCCCAGAACCCAAGTGGCCAGTTTCTTGGCTTCAGCGGCGTTGACCTGCGGGTTGGCAGGCATCGGAATGGCACCCCAGACACCGGAGCCACCCTTCATCACCTTGGTGGCCAGCATGTCCGCGGCCTTGGCGTCTCCTGCGTATTTCTTGGCGACATCCTTGTAGGACGGGCCAACCAGCTTTTTGTCCACGGCGTGGCAGGCCATGCAGTTCTTGCTCTTGGCCAGGGCTTCATCGGCCATGGCCGGGGCAGAAACAGCGGCCGCAGCGGCCATAATCAGCAGAGCACGTTTCATGTGCAGACTCTCCTCGTGGGATGAATGGTAAGAGGTTGACAGGGCCGATTTTACCGAGACCCAAGGTGGGGAGACGGAGAGTCACAGAATATTTCCTGCTTTATCGGTGCTTTACCGGGGGTGTGATGTATTTCCTGCTTATTGGCCTGCTGCTGACACTGCTCAAGTATTTCGAGATCGGTTTCGTGGCCGGATGGTCCTGGTGGTGGGTTCTGGCGCCCTACGCGGCGGCGGCGCTGTGGTGGGCGTGGGCGGATACATCGGGCTATACCAAACGCAAGGCCGCTGAACAGATCGAGAAAAAACGCAAGGACCGCCTCGAGAAGCAGCGCGAGGCACTGGGCATGCGAGGTTCCCGGCGGCGCTGATCAACGGCGCGAGGCAGGCGTTTCGTATCACACGCCCGGCTGGTTCCGTACCATGCGCAGCCAGCGTTGCAGAACCGGCACGTCGCGGCTGCTGTCCCATATGACGCTGGTCTGGGCAACCGGCATCGCCGGGCCATCCCGAGGCACCTGCAAGGCCCGGTACGCCACGCCCATGCGCTGGAACTGGCTGACGCTTTGCAGCACCCAGGCCACTCCCAGCTCGGCCGACACCAGGTTGACGATGGTCTGCATCTGAATGGCTTCCTGCGCCACCTTCGGCGTACGGCCGGCCAGTGCATAGCGGGCATGCAACTGATCGTGGATGGCGGGCAGGATGGACCGGGGAAACAGGACCAGCGGCTCATCGCAAACGTCCTCAAAACGCAGCGAGCGTGCCTGGGTCAATGGATGCCGCTGAGGCAGCGCCAACAGCAGGGGTTCCTGGCCGACGGTTTGCCGCTCCGTCCCGGGCGGCGGTGGCTCGTCATGCGCGTGCAGCACGATACCGGCATCAATGCGTCCCTCCCGCAACCACTGCAGTTGCACGTCGCTGGTGGCTTCGGTCAGTTCCAGGCGTACACCAGGGCTGGTGGCGCGGAAATCCCGGACCCATTGGGGCAGTCCGCCGAAGCCGACGGTGGAGACGAAGGCCAGCCGCAAACGCCCCACCTCACCATGGGCAGCCGCGCGGGCCTGCTCTGGCAAGGCGTATGCCCGGGTGACCAGATCCTGCGCGTGCGGCAGCAGCGCTTCGCCGGCAGGTGTCAGCCGAACATGGCGCTTGCTGCGCTCGAACAGCACCACACCCAGTTGCCGCTCCAGGTTGGCGATGGCCTGGGTGAGCGGGGGCTGGGTAATGTTCAAACGTTGTGCTGCACGACCGAAATGCAGTTCTTCGGCCACCATGGCGAACTGGCGCCAGACCCGGACGTCAATCAGCATGTGTGGTGGATTCATACATGCAGCATATTAATCAGGAATTCAAAAGGTATTGGATCAAATAACAGATCCACCGGCATACTGGCAGGTACCTTTCTCAACAGACACCCAGACCCACGATGCCAGCCTACCGCTCCAAGACTTCGACCGCCGGCCGCAACATGGCCGGTGCCCGCGCGCTGTGGCGCGCCACCGGCATGAAGGATGGCGACTTCAGCAAGCCCATCATCGCGATTGCCAACTCCTTCACCCAGTTCGTGCCCGGGCACGTGCACCTGAAGGACCTGGGGCAGCTGGTCGCGCGCGAGATCGAGGCCGCGGGCGGCGTGGCCAAGGAGTTCAACACCATCGCGGTCGATGACGGCATCGCCATGGGGCACGACGGCATGCTGTATTCGCTGCCCAGCCGCGACATCATTGCCGACTCGGTCGAGTACATGGTCAATGCGCATTGCGCCGACGCGCTGGTGTGCATTTCCAATTGCGACAAGATCACCCCGGGCATGCTCATGGCTGCCATGCGCCTGAACATACCGGTGATTTTTGTCTCCGGGGGGCCGATGGAAGCGGGCAAGGCACGTCTGGCCGTTCCCGGTACACAGACCGTGCAGATCAGGAAGCTCGACCTGATCGATGCCATGGTCATGGCCGCCGACGACAAGGTCAGTGACGCGGAAGTGGCCGAGGTCGAGCGCTCGGCCTGCCCGACCTGTGGCTCCTGCTCGGGCATGTTCACGGCGAACTCCATGAACTGCCTGACCGAGGCCCTGGGCCTGTCCCTGCCGGGCAATGGCACCGTGGTGGCCACGCACGCGGATCGCGAGCAGCTGTTCCGCAAGGCCGGCCACCTGATCGTCGAGCTGGCCCGCCGTTACTACGAGCAGGACGATGACACCGTGCTGCCGCGTTCCGTCGGTATCAAGGCCTTCGAGAATGCGATGACGCTGGACATCGCCATGGGTGGTTCCACCAATACCATCCTGCACCTGCTGGCGATTGCGCAGGAGGCGGGTATCGACTTCACGATGACCGACATTGACCGGCTCTCGCGCGAGGTGCCGCAGCTGTGCAAGGTGGCGCCCAACACCAACAAGTACCACATCGAGGACGTCCACCGTGCCGGGGGCATCATGGGCATCCTGGGCGAGCTGGATCGCGCCGGTCGCCTGCACACCGACGTGCCCACCGTGCACGCCAGGACCATGCAGGAGGCGCTCGACACCTGGGATATCGCGCGCAACCCGAGCGAGGAAGTGAAGACCTTCTACATGGCGGGCCCTGCCGGCATCCCCTCGCAGGTGGCCTTCAGCCAGAACACGCGCTGGCCCAGCCTGGACATCGACCGAGCCGAGGGCTGCATCCGCTCCTTCGAGCACGCCTTCTCGAAAGAGGGTGGCCTGGCAGTGCTGCGCGGCAACATCGCGCTGGATGGCTGCGTGGTCAAGACCGCAGGTGTGGACGACAGCCTGCTGGTGTTCGAGGGCCCGGCCCATGTGGTCGAGAGCCAGGACGAAGCCGTGGAGCACATCCTGGGCGACCAGGTCAAGGCTGGCGACGTGGTGGTGGTGCGCTACGAAGGTCCCAAGGGCGGTCCGGGCATGCAGGAGATGCTGTATCCCACCAGCTACATCAAGTCCAAAGGCCTGGGCAAGGCCTGCGCGCTGCTGACCGATGGCCGCTTTTCGGGCGGCACCTCGGGTCTGTCCATCGGCCATTGCTCGCCTGAGGCGGCCGCCGGCGGCACCATCGGCCTGGTGCGCAACGGCGACCGCATCCGCATCGACATCCCCAGCCGCAGTATCGACGTGCTGGTGTCCGACGAGGAGCTGGCGCGCCGCCGTGCCGAGCAGGACAGGCTCGGCTGGAAGCCGGCGCAGCCGCGCCCGCGCAAGGTCTCGGCCGCGCTCAAGGCCTATGCGTTGCTGGCCACCTCGGCGGACAAGGGCGCCGTGCGCGATCTGTCGAAACTGGACTGACAGCACCTGACAGGGCCGGGTTCCGGCGGGAGCGCCGCAGAACTTCGGCAGAATGGCGGGCATGTTGATCCATCCCGCCATCGATCCCGTGGCCCTGCAGGTGGGGCCGCTGGCCATCCACTGGTATGGGCTGACCTACCTGGTAGCCTTCAGCCTGTTCTTCTTGCTCGGTTCGCTGCGCGTGCGCCATGAGCCGTTCGCATCCATCCGCGAACCCGCGCCCTGGACGCGCCGCGACATCGAGGACATCCTGTTTCTCGGTGTCGTCGGGGTGGTGCTGGGGGGGCGCCTGGGCTATTGCCTCGTCTACAAGCCGGGCTACTACCTGAGCCACCCGCTGGAGATATTGGCCGTCTGGCAGGGCGGCATGTCCTTCCACGGCGGCCTTGTCGGTGTTCTGCTGGCCATGGTCTGGTACGCGCGCACGCGCGGCCGGCCCTGGCTGCAGGTGATGGATCTGGTGGCGCCCTGTGTGCCGACGGGTCTGGCCGCGGGTCGCATCGGCAACTTCATCAACGGCGAGTTGTGGGGGCGCGTAGCCGATCCCTCCCTGCCATGGGCCATGGTGTTTCGCGGCGCCGGTGACGTGCCGCGCCATCCCTCGCAGATCTACCAGTTCCTTCTGGAGGGGTTGCTGCTGTTCGTGCTGTTGTGGCTGTACGCGCGCCGGCCGCGCGCTACCGGGCAGGTCAGCGGTGCCTTCCTCGTTGGCTACGGCGTGTTCCGTTTCATTGCCGAGTTCTTCCGCGAGCCCGACGATTTCCTGGGCCTGCTGTCGCTGGGCATGAGTATGGGCCAGTGGCTGTGCGTGCCGATGATCCTGGCCGGCATCGCCCTGTGGTGGTGGGCGGGCCGGCGTGAGAGGGGGGCAGCATGAGCGGGCGCGTGCTTTGTGTTGTCTCGCAGGGGGTGGCACGGGTGACCATCAGCCATCCGGCCAGGTTCAACGCCATGTCGCGTGCCATGTGGCGCGATCTGCGCCGGGTGTTTGACGGCCTGCGCGGCGACGCCAGCCTCTCGGCCGTGGTCGTGGAAGGGGAGGGTGCCCATTTCTGCGCCGGCGGGGACATCTCGGAGTACCCGGCCTTCCGTTTCGAGGAAGCCTCGCTGCGGCATTTCCACGAGCAGGAGGTCTGGGGCGGACTGCAGGCCGTGCTCGATTGCGACGCACCGGTGATCGCGCTGATCCGGGGCAATTGCATGGGAGCCGGTGTGGAGATCGCCAGTGCCTGCGACATCCGCCTCGCGGCCGACGATGCCCGGTTTGGCGCACCGATCGCCAAGCTCGGTTTTCCCATGGCTCCGCGAGAGGCGCAACTTGTCTCCCGCGTGATGGGCGAGGTCACCGCTCGCGAGATGCTGCTGGCCGCCGCGGTGCTGCCGGCCGCCGAACTCAAGTCCCGTGGTGCCCTTCACCAGATCGTGCCGGCGGACGCCTTGCCCCAGACGCTGGATCGTCTGCTGGGCAACATGGCGTCCCTGAGCCCGCTGGCGGCGCGTTTGCACAAGCAACTGTTCCGTGACCTCGCAGCCGGTACACCGATGGACCAGTTGCTGACCGGGGCCTACGACTATGCAGGCGAGCGCGAGCACCGCGAAGGCATCGAGGCCTTCATCGGCAAGCGGGTCCCCGTGTTCCGCTGAACCGATTCTTCCGTTCATTCCCCACTGGAGCCGTGTTGACTGCCATGAGCACAAGCAACCTGTATGTCCATCTCCGTCAGGCTTTTCCCGCCGACCTCGATGCCACGGCCGTCGAGGTGATCAACGGCCCCAGTGCCGGGTTGCGCTATTCCTGGCGCGACCTGGATCGGGCCTCGGCCATGATGGCCAACCTGCTGGCCTCGCTCGAACTGCCCGAGGGAGCCCGGGTCGCGGTGCAGGTGGAAAAGTCGGTCGAATCGCTGATCCTCTATCTGGCGACCCTGCGTGCGGGTCTTGTCTATCTGCCACTCAACACAGCCTACCAGCGCGCGGAAATCGAGTACTTCATTCGCGATGCCGAGCCCGCGGTGGTGGTGTGCAGCCCGCAGAACCACGGCTGGGTGTCCAAGATCGCCTTCTCGTGCGGCACGCGTTACGTCTACACGCTCGGTGACGACCGCAGCGGCAGCCTGCTCGATCGCGCCGCCCATCACCGCGATGCGCATGAACCCGTGGTGCGGGCGGCTGACGATCTGGCCGTCATCATCTACACCAGCGGCACCACCGGACG
>NZ_JAQVEJ010000149.1 GCF_028698005.1 Hydrogenophaga sp. | reverse complement strand
TTCGCCTTGGGGCGGCCCGGCGGCGAATCCATCGCCCCCACGCTCCGCTGGATCACCTGCGGCGCTTCAGCGGGTCTCGTTGTCGGCGGCCAGTGCGGCCCCCATGGGCAGGAGGTCGGTGCCCCACAGGCGTTGCCACAGCCAGGCCAGGGCGCGGTTGGTGTCGGGGCGGCTGGAGCGGAACGACGGTGGCTCGGTGCCGACGGCGTCCACGGGGCCGACATCGAAATTGAAGATGTAGTCGGGCTCCTGGCCCATGCGCAGGTCGGTGATGTGCAGGCGCCCGTCGGGTGTTTCGCGCAGGCGGTAAAAACCCTGGGTGAACGCCGCCAGGCGTGCCACCGGCGCGTCGTTCGCGTGCTGTCCGATCAGCGCCGGCCCGCGGTCGTGCGCCAGCCAGCGGATGGCCGGGTCCCGGTCCAGCAGGCTGTGGTAGCCCTCGTGGTAGTGGCTGGGGGTGGTGGCCACCAGGCGCCACAGCACGGTGTTGAACGGCGCCGGCGTGACCAGCAGCCGGTCGGCGGCAATGCCCTGGGCCTGCAGCGAGGCGTGCGCCACCTGTGTGGCCCATTGCTGCGCTACCACGCTCCAGCCGAGGTAGGCGGTGGACAGCACCAGCCCCGCCAGGTTCCAGCGCAGGCCGCTGCCCTGGCGGCCCCGGGCCAGCGCGGCGATCACGCCCAGCAGCAGGGGCAGGGTGTAGGCCGGATCGATGATGAAGACGCTGCCGACGGCGTAGGGGTGGTCGGAAAACGGCTGCAGCAACTGCGTGCCGTACACCGTCATGGTGTCCAGCAAGGGGTGGGTGAACAGCGCCAGCCACAGGGCCAGCCACCAGCGCCGCCACAGCGCGGTCTGGCCGTGCAGGTGGCTGACCAGCCGGGCCAGCAGGGGCGAGAACAGCGTGAGCAGCAGCAGCGAATGGCTTTCGGCGCGGTGCCGCACCATGTTCAGCAGCGGGTCGCCGTGGTCGATCAGGGCGTCCAGATCGGGCAGGGTGCCGGCGATGCCGCCCCACAGGGCGGCCTTCCAGATCGCCGTGCGGCGGCCCATGACGGCCACCGACACGGCGGCCCCGAGTGTGATCTGCGTCAGCGAATCCATGCGCCGAGCTTATCGCCCTTCGGGCGCGCCCGGCTGGAGCATCAGCGTGATCTCGCACAGGCCGGGGTCGTCGTTGCTGGCCCGTTCGGCAAAGCCCAGCTTGCGTGCCAGCGCCAGCATGCCGGTGTTCTCGCGCAGCACCGTGCCCACCAGCCGGCGCGTGCCGCAGGCCTGCAGGTAGCCGATCATCTTGCGCATGAGCCGCAGCCCGAGGCCGGCACCCTGCAGGTCGGAGCGCACCAGCACGCCGAACTCGGCGCTGTCGTTGTCCGGATCGATCATGGCCCGCACGGTGCCCAGGGTCTCGGCGCTGCCGTCGGGCAGCGTGCGCGTGGCGATGAAGGCCATCTCCCGCGCGTAGTCGATCTGCGTCAGGCGCGCCAGCTCGGCGTGGCCGAAGCTGCGCCGGGAATAGAAAATCCGCAGCCGGATGTGCTCCGGTTCCATGCGTGCCAGAAAGTCCCGGTGCGCCGCCTCGTCTTCGGGGCGGATCGGCCGCAGCGTCAGGGGCTGGCCGCACCAGTCGATGGTCTCGGCCAGCTCGGCCGGGTAGGGCCGGATCGTGAACTGCGCCGCGCCGGCCGGCCGCTGCGCGCTCAGGCGCGTGCGTGCCTCGCACACGGTGGCGCCCCCCTGGCCGTCGAGCAGCAGGTGGATGTCCAGCGCGGCCAGCTCGGGCACGTCCGCCAGCAGTTGCGAGACCGCCACCAGCCAGCCGGCCAGCGTGTCGGTGTCGCCCGAAGGCCAGCGGTGCAGCCGGGTGCGGCGGATCTGCGCCCGTGCCAGCGGAAGATTCAGCGGCGGCAGGGATGGCGTCAGCGCGGCCGCTGCGTCCGGGGCAAGCTCGTCCTCGCCCAGCACCACCACCGGGCCGAACACCGGGTCGATGCGGGTGCCGATCCGGCAGGCGTGGTGCCGGGGTGGCCATGCGTCCGGGCCGGTTGTGCCGCGGCCGTCGTCGGGGGCCGGCCATGGCAGGCCGGCGGCCGCCAGCAGTGCGCCGGTGCCGGCGGTGTCCAGTTCGCCGCCGGCCGCGGCCAGCGCCGTCCGGACGATGGCGTGCAGCGCCTGCAGATCGGGCGTGCGCGCGCCCTGGTACGCCGACGGCGTTTCCAGCAGCTCGGCCTGGTGCCGTCGGTGGGCGTGCACGAAACCGAGCGCGCGCACGGCGGCTTCGGGGGTCTCGGCGGTGGGGACCCCACCGTGGCGCAGCACCTGGTGCGCCGCATCCGCGGAGCGGCCGCCGAGCCAGCAGCCCAGCACCCGGTGCGGCGTGGCCTGCACCAGGGGCAGCACGGCACGGGCGATCTCGGCACTGTCCACCAGGGCCGAGGGGGCGTGGACCAGCAGCAATGCGCCGGTGCTGGCCGGCAGCAAGGCCTGCAGGGCCGCGGCATAGTGGGCGGGCGGCGCATCGTGCGGCAGGAGCACCGGGTTGGCCGCCACGGCGCTGCCCGGCACGGCCGTGGCCAGCCGCGCGCGCGTGCCCTCGTTCAGGGGCGCCAGCGGCAGGCCCAGCGCGGCGGCCTCGTCGGCCGCCAGCGCCGCGGCGCCCCGGCTGTTGCCCAGCATCAGCAGGGGGGCCGGTGCCGCCGGGCCGAGGCGGGTGAGGGCCTCGGCCGCGAGGAACAGGTCCTGCAGGGTGCGCACGCGCAGCATGCCCGCGCGTGCGATGGCGCTGTCGAACACCGCGTCCGGATCCACGGTGGCGCCGGCATTGCCTGCCCCCCGGGCCCTGACCACGATCACGGGTTTGTTGCGCGCTGCGGCGCGTGCGGCCGACATGAACTTGCGTGGATCACCGATGCCTGTGGCGTAGAGCGCGATGGCGCGCGTGTGCGGATCGTTGCCGAGGTGGTCGAGCAGGTCGCCGATGTCAACGTCGGCGCTGTCACCGAGCGAGACGACATGCGAGAACCCGATGCCGCGCGCATCGGCCCAGTCGAGCATGGCGGTGGTCAGCGTGCCCGAGGACGAGACGAAGGCGAGGTGGCCCGGGCGGGCGCCGAGGTGGGCGATGCTGGCGTTCAGGCCCAGGTGTGGCACCAGCAGGCCGATGCCGCCGGGCCCCAGGATGCGCAGCGTATGTGGCCGTGCCGCGTCGAGCATGGCCTGCCGGGTGGCCGCGTCCAGGCCGCGGGTCAGCACGACGGCCGCGCGCGTGCCGCGCTCGCCCAACTGGCGGATCAGCCCGGGCACGGTGGCCGGTGGCGTGCAGACCAGAGCCAGCGCCGGCGCCTGCGGCAGATCGGCCACCCGGCGCCAGACCGGGACGCCATCGAGCTGCGCATGCCGGAGGTTGACCGGGTACAGGGGCCCGCCAAAACCACCCTCACGCAGCCGGCACCAGGCCATGGCGCCGACGCTGCCCGGGTGCGGCGAAGCGCCGATGACCGCCACCGACTCCGGCGCCAGCAGGTGCTCGAGATGCCGGGCGCTCATTGCATGAGATGTCGATTACTTTCCAGCCATGAAGGCGATCAGCGCCATGCGCATCGCCTCCTCGACCGACATGTCTATCGGCTCCGTCCAGTGACGTGGCACGAACACCGTGTAGCCGCCGATCATGTAGCCCATGGGCAGGTACACGGCGACATGGTCGTCCAGTTCACCCAGCCCCCGGGGCAGGCCCCGCATATGCTGACGCGTGATCAGGCCCACGATGGACAGTTCGGTGCCCGGGGGCCTGAGCAGCACCACCTGCTGCGCACTCTGCTGGTGGGGGGCGAAATACTCGGCAAAGTTCTTGAGCGACGAGTAGATGCTCTTGACCACGGGCAGGTTGGTGAAGGGCAGCTCCAGCCACGACAGCAGCCGGGAGGTGAACCTCTGCGAGACCAGGAAGCCCAGGGCCAGGATCAGCAGCGCGCCCAGCCCGATGCCCAGGCCCGGCAGGTAGAACTCGCCCACCACCGGCCGGATCAGCAGCATGGCCGTGCGCTCCGTCCAGGAAACAAACATCCACAGCAGGTAAACCGTCAACGCCAGCGGCAGGATGGCGAGAAGACCGCGAAAGAAGTACTGCGTGAGTCGGTTCATGGGCGGCTCGAAAGGGCGTGGAAGGGCCGTCGCCCAGCATAGCAGTTGTTCGCCGAAAACCCCTCGCTGCGGGCGGGCAGGCTTGCAAACGGGGGGCCGCTCCCCATATCCTTGGAACTGCCCGGCGTGTTGCCGGGAACTTGCGGAGGCCCGGGGCCTCCCATCTTGCAGATGAATGCACTTTCCGACCTTCTTTCCGGGCTCCTGAGGGCCATGTTGCGCATCACGCTGTTCCTGGCCGGCGCCATCTTCGTGCTGAGCTTTCTGGCGGCGGCCGCGGTGGTGGTGCTCGGGGTGTCCGTGTGGTCGCTCATCACCGGGCGCAAGCCGGCGCCGGTGGTGCTGTTCACCCAGATGCGCGAGCGCTCGCGCCGCTACGCCGCGGGCACCTGGAGCCGCGGCGAGCCGGCGGCCAGCCAGGACGTGGTTGACGTCGAGGCCACCGAGGTGGGCGGCGCTGGCATGCCGCGCCCGCTGACGCCGGTTGACGGGCGCGCAGCCAGATAGTGAGCGCTTACGCCCTGTCGTCCTTGCGTGCCAGCGCGGCGGTGTACAGGGTGTTGCGTGGCGCACCGGTGATTTCGGCACAGAGCTTCACGGCGGTTTTCACGGGCAGCTCGGCCAGCAGCAGATCCAGGGTGCGCAAGGCCTGAGCGTCCATCTCCTGCGCCGCGGCGGGCGCCGCCGGGTGCACCAGCAGGGCGAATTCGCCGCGTGTGCGGTGCGCGGCCTGCGCCAGCCAGCCGGGCAACTCGTGCGCCGGCATCCGGGCCACTTCTTCAAACTGTTTCGTCAGCTCCCGGCCGACCGTTACCGGCCGCTCGCCCAGCGTGGCCAGCTCGCGCGCCAGCGCCTCGATGCGGTGGGGCGCCTCCAGCACCAGCGTGGCCAGGGGCGAGGCGCCGATGGCCGCGACCTCGCGCTGGCGCTCGCTGGCCTTGGGCGAGAGAAAACCCAGGAAGGTGAAACGCCCGTCCCAGCCGGCATGGCCGGTCACGCTCAGCAGCGCGGTCAGGCTGCTGGCCCCCGGTACCGGGACGCTGCGCAGGCCGGCCTCCGCCACGGCCGCCACCAGCCGTGCCCCCGGATCGCTCACGCCCGGCGTGCCGGCATCGCTCACATAGGCCACCCGCTGGCCTTCGCGCAGCCGCGCCAGCACCGCCGTGGCGGCGCTGGCCTCGTTGTGCTCGTGCAGGGCCAGCAGGGGTTTGTCGTGCAGGCCGTAGGCCTTGAGCAGGCCCGCCGTGTGGCGGGTGTCCTCGCAGGCGATGGCGTCGGCCAGTGCCAGCACGTGCAGCGCCCGCAGACCGATGTCGGCCAGGTTGCCGATGGGCGTGGCCACCATGTACAGCGCGCCCTGCGGATAATGCTGCTGAGCGGCGGCCTCGCGCACGGCCGGCAACAGGGATGGGGACAGAACAGACAATGTGGGGCTTTCGTGAACGGGGGGCGGCGCCCGGCCGGCCCGGGGCGAGCACGCGCCAGCGTGGCAACGCGGCCGAAGACCTGGCGCTGGCGCACCTGCAGGCGGCCGGCCTGCGGCTGGTGCGGCGCAACTTCCGCACGCCCGGGCGGGGTGGCGGCGAAATCGACCTCATTATGCGGGAGGCCGACGGCACGCTGGTGTTCGTCGAGGTGCGCCAGCGCGCCTCGGCCCGGGCCGGCGGCGCGGCGGCCAGCGTGACGGCCGCCAAGCAGCGGCGCATCGTGTTCGCCGCGCGGCACTTTTTGCTGCCATACCGGTCAGAGCCTCCATGCCGGTTCGATGTGGTGGTGATCGATGGCGCGCTGGGCGCCGGTGATCCGCCCCGCATCGGCTGGTTGCGCGCGGCGTTTGATGCCGGCGCCAGCTTTTGAGCCACCGACCACCGCTATCATCGCGCCATGCTTCTGCAACGCATTCAGCAACAGTTCATCGACAGTGCCGACCTCAAGTACCAGTGTGCGCCGATCCTGGCGCCGGTGGTCGAGGCGGCCACGAATGCGGTGCTCGCCTGTGTCACGGGCGGAGGCAAGGTGCTGGCCTGCGGCAATGGTCCTTCGGCGGCGCTGGCGCAGGTGTTTGCGGCCGGCTTTGTGGGCCGCTATGAGCGCGAGCGCCCCGAACTGGCGGCGTTTTCCCTGGCCGCCGACGCGGCGGTGCTCACCGGGGTGGCCAGCGACTTCGACACCCGGGCGGTCTTTGCCCGCCAGGTGCGTGCCCTGGGCCAGGCCGGCGACGTGCTGCTGGCCCTGTCGACCAGCGGCA
This sequence comes from Hydrogenophaga sp., assembly GCF_028698005.1. GTDB lineage: Bacteria > Pseudomonadota > Gammaproteobacteria > Burkholderiales > Burkholderiaceae_C > Hydrogenophaga. The sequence continues at coordinate 823 of NZ_JAQVEJ010000149.1, read as the reverse complement.
ACGCGGCCAACATCCTCTCGGCCGTCGAGGCGGCCCACGAGCGCGACATGGTGGTGGTGGCCCTCACCGATGGCCGCGGGGGCCGCCTGGCCTCGCTGCTGCGTGATACCGATGTGCACGTGAGCGTGCCCGGCGAGGTGCCCGCACGTATCCTGGAAGTGCACCATCTGGTGCTGCACTGCATCTGCGACGGCGTGGATGCGCAGTTGCTGGGTTTGCCCGAATCCCTGACCAACGACACGGAGATCCTTTCATGAACCGCACGCTTTTCCCGCGCCGCCTGGCGTTGATGTCGCTGTCCCTGGTGGCCTCGGCCACGCTGCTGTCGGCCTGCGCACCCCTGCTGATGGGCGGTGCCGCCGCCACCACCGTGATGGTGGCGACCGACCGCCGCAGCTCGGGCGCGCAACTCGATGACCAGGGCATCGAGCTGCGCGCGGCCAGCAACATCCGCGACGCGCTGGGTTCGCGCGTGCGTGTCAGCGTCACCAGCTTCAACCGCCGCGCCCTGATCACGGGTGAGGCGGCCAGCGAACGCGACAAGGCCCTGGTGGGCGAGGCCGTGCGCCAGACGCCCAATGTGCAGGCGGTGTACAACGAGGTCGGCATCGCCAACAGCCCTTCGCTGAAGGAGCGCACCGAGGACAGCCTGCTCACGGGCAAGGTCAAGGCGGGCCTGGTCGCCGCCAAGGACATACCGGCCAACTCGATCAAGGTCGTGACCGAGCGTGGCACTGTTTACCTGATGGGGATGCTCTCGCAAAGCGAGGCCGAGCGCGCCACCAGCGTCGCCCGCACCACCTCCGGCGTGCAGCGCGTCGTG
>NZ_JAQVEJ010000148.1:1740-7252 GCF_028698005.1 Hydrogenophaga sp. | reverse complement strand
CCCCCTCGGGGGGCAGCGACCCGCGCAGCGGCGGAGCGTGGGGGCTCAAACCATCGCCGGCTTGCAGTCGCTCGTCGGGCGGCCCTGGAAGTCGGTCCAGCAGCGGCGCGTGAAGTCGTACAGCTTGCACTTGCGTGCGGTCTCGAAGTACCAGCGCCACGAGAAGTGCTGGATGATGATGCGGCCGGGCAGCGTGTCTTCCAGCAGTTTCTGCGCGTTCTTGAGCTTGTACAGCGGCACGCTCATGTCCACGTGGTGTGCGGTGTGCTCCATGATGTGGTGCATCAGGGCACCGAACTTGAGCGGGAAGGTCATGTGCACCGTGGTGGACACGAAGGGCGCCGCCTTGGCCCAGGCCACCTTGTCGTCGTGCCACTGCACGGCGGTGTGGGTGTGGTGGACATAGACCACGAAACCGATCATGGCATTCCAGAACACGAACGGCACGAGGAAGCCGTAGCCCACCAGTGCCCAGGCCGACTGGCCGGTGGCATGCGCCAGCCCGACCAGGGCAGCGATCCAGACGGCGGCGATGCTGGTCACCAGCACCCCGTCCCATTTGAACTCGGCGCGGCGCGTGCCCATGTAGGTCTTGCTCGGGAAGTACATGCGCTTCCACCACATTTCGATGAAGTAGTACACCGCCGGCCCCCAGCCGCTGCGGTAGATGCGCTCCATCAGGCGTTTGCCGGGCGTGAGCGCCTCGAACTCGTCCTTGGTCAGCGGTGCCCAGACGAAATCGACGCCCTTGAGGTTGGTGTAGCCGTGGTGCACCACGTTGTGACCCACTTCCCACAGGCTGTAGGGCGTGAGCGAGGGGCCCATGGCGATGCGGCCCAGCACGCGGTTGAGCTTGCGGTGCGGGGTGTAGCTCTGGTGGCAGGCGTCGTGGCCGATGATGAACAGGCGACCGATCACGAAACCGGCCACGAGACCGCAGGCGAGCTTGGCCCACCAGGCCGGGAACACCACGGTGCCCGCGATGAGGGCGAGGAAGATGACCCAGTCGAGCACCAGCAGCGCGATGGCCCGGGCGGTTTCGCGCTCGGCAATCGGCGTCAGCCAGCTTCGGATGATTTTGCGGTGCGGCAGCGGCGCACCTTCGGGAATGGGTTGGGGAGGATGGATCTCTGGAGGATTCTGGGACATGGATCTGTATTCACATGGTCTGGGACAACGCCCGGGCCACCCGGCGCACAGCGCGGGTCATGCAACATCGTACCTGCATTTGCTTACAACGCCCCGACAACCCTCCAGGACGACGGGCTTCAGGTCTTGGGCAGCGTCACGCCCACCTGGCCCTGGTATTTGCCGCCGCGGTCCTTGTAGCTGGTTTCGCAGACCTCGTCGCTTTCGAAGAACAGCACCTGCGCGCAGCCCTCGCCCGCGTAGATCTTGGCCGGCAGCGGCGTGGTGTTGGAAAACTCCAACGTCACGTAACCTTCCCACTCCGGCTCGAACGGGGTGACGTTGACGATGATGCCGCAGCGCGCATAGGTGCTCTTGCCCAGGCAGATGGTCAGCACGTTGCGCGGAATGCGGAAGTACTCGACCGTGCGCGCCAGCGCAAAGCTGTTGGGCGGGATGATGCAGACCTCGCCGTGGAAATCGACGAAGCTCTTCTCGTCGAAGTTCTTCGGGTCCACCACCGTGCTGTGCACGTTGGTGAAGATCTTGAATTCGGGCGCGCAGCGGATGTCGTAGCCATAGCTGCTGGTGCCGTAGCTGACAATTTTCTGGCCGGCAGCGTTCTGGCGGATCTGACCCGGCTCGAAGGGATCGATCATGCCGTGCTGCTCCGCCATGCGGCGGATCCATTTGTCGCTCTTGATGCTCATGCGTTGCTCCGGTGCGCACCGGGCCGCTGCCCGGGCTGGCCCCGATTGTATGTAGGCGCGGGGTCAGGCCGTCCGGCCGTCCACCACGCAGCGCCGCACGACGCGGTCGTCGCCGAGCACGATGAGCGCGAACAGCAGTTCATCGAGGCTGTCGGCCTGCGCCGTCTTGCGCGCCAGCAGGGGTGTGGCCTGCGGGTCGAGCACGACGAAGTCGGCCTCGCAGCCAGGCTGCAGGTTGCCGATCACGCCCTCCAGCCCCAGCGCGCGCGCGGCACCGGCGGTGTGCTGCCACCACAGCCGGGACGGCGTGAGGCTCAGGCCCGTCTTGGTCTGTCCTTCCCGGCCCACGTAATAGGCGGCAAGCATGGTGTGGAAGGGCGAGAAGCTGGTGCCACCGCCCACGTCGCTGGCCAGACCGTAGCGCATGCCATGGTCGTCGGCCTGCACGTAATCGAAGAAACCGCTGCCCAGGAACAGGTTGCTGGTCGGGCTCACGGCCGCGGCGGCGCCGCTGCGCGCCATCAGTTGGCGGTCTTCCCCGTCGAGGTGGATGCAGTGCGCGTAGATCGCGCGCTCGCGCAACAGGCCGACATCGTCGTACACGCCGAGGTAGCTGCGCGCGCCGGGGAACAGCTCCATGGCCCAGCGGATTTCGTCACGGTTCTCGGCCACGTGGGACTGGATCCAGACATCGGGATGGCGCGCCGCGATCTCGCCGGCGCCGCGCAACTGGGCCTCGGTGCTGGTGGGCGCAAAGCGGGGCGTGATCGCGTACCCGAGGCGGCCCACCCCGTGCCAGCGCCGGATCAGCGCCTCGGTATCGGCGAGGCTCTGCTGCGTGTCGTCGCGCACGCCGTCGGGACTGTGGCGGTCCTGCAGCACCTTGCCGGTGATGAAGCGCAGGCCGCGCGCCTGCGCCGCCTCGAAGGCCGCGTCCACCGACGCCGGGTGCGAGGTGGCGAAGGTCAGCGCCGTGGTGACGCCATGGCGCATCAGCTCGTCGAAGAAGAAGTCGGCCACGCTGCGGGCGTAGGCCTTGTCGGCAAAGCGCGATTCGTGCGGGTAGGTGTAGTTTTCCAGCCAGGGCAGCAGGCCCGGCGCGGGCGCGCCGATCACGTCGGTCTGCGGGTAGTGCACGTGCAGATCGACAAAACCGGGCGCGATGAGCTGGCCGCGCACATCCTCCACCGCCACGTCCGGAAAGCGGCCGGCCAGCGCATCGTAGGCACCTGCCGCGTGCACGAGCTGGCGCCCCCCCTGCGCATCGGGGCCGATGACGAGCAGGCCGTCACTGTCGTACACGGGCTGGTGCTGGTCATCGAAGCGCAGCAGGGCCCCACGATAAGCCTTCACGTCATCCTCCTCAGGCGGCGGCCGCGACACGGTTGACCTCGGCCACGAAGGCCTGGCGTTGCGCGGCATCGATGAAGCTGGCCTCGAAGCTGTTCTTCGCCAGAGCGATCACATCCTCACGCGTGAGCTGCAACGCTTCGGTGGTCTGCACGAAATTGGCATTCATGTAGCCACCGAAATACGCCGGGTCGTCGGAGTTGATGGTGACGCACAGGCCGGCGTCGAGCATGCGCTTGAGCGGGTGCTCGCGCAGATCGCGCACCACGCACAGCTTGAGGTTGGACAGCGGACACACGGTCAGCGGCAGGCGGGTGTGGGCCAGCTCGGCCATCAGCAGGGGATCCTGCACGCTGGCCACGCCGTGGTCGATGCGGTCCACCTTGAGCAGGTCGATGGCCTGCCACATGTACTCGGGCGGCCCCTCCTCCCCCGCGTGCGCCACCACGCGCAGGCCCAGTTCGCGGCAGCGGGCGAACACGCGCTCGAACTCTTCCGGCGGATGACCGACCTCGCTCGAGTCCAGGCCCACACCGATGAAGTGCTCGCGCCAGGGCAGCGCCGCGTCCAGCGTGGCGAAGGCGTCGTCCTCGCCGAGGTGGCGCAGGAAACACAGGATGAGGGCCGAGCTGATGCCCAGTTCCTCGCGCGCGCGCCGGCAGGCACCCGCGAGGCCCTCGATCACGCTGGCGATGGGCACGCCGCGCGCGGTGTGGGTCTGCGGGTCGAAGAAGATCTCCGCGTGCACCACGTTGTCCGCATGGGCGCGCCGGAAATAGGCCCAGGCCATGTCGTGGAAGTCCTGCGGGTGCAGCAGCACGCTGGCACCGGCGTAGTAGATGTCGAGGAAGCTCTGCAGGTCGGTGAAGGCGTAGGCGGCGCGCAGCGCCTCGATGCTGGGATAGGCGAGCGCCACGCCGTTGCGCCGGGCCAGCTCGAAGATCAGTTCGGGCTCCAGCGAGCCTTCGATGTGGATGTGCAGCTCGGCCTTGGGAATGAACCGGGCAAGTTCGACAGCGTTCATGACTCGTGCCTTTCCATGTCCAGGGACACCACCGAGCCGGCATCGCCGGTCCGCGGGAGGCTTTCCCGTCGTGGGACACCGCGGAACTGGCTTTGCCAGGCCGCTGGTGCCGTCCCCCCTCGAAGCGCCGAAGGCACGCCACAGAGGGGGGAAGCCGCGAAGCGGCGCAGGGGGGTGCTCAACATACTCCCAGCGTGATGCCCAGCCGCGACAGGTAGCGGCGGTAGGCCGCGGACATGCGGTCGGCCGGCCCGTGAACCTCACGCACCGACGGATCGCGACCGATCGGCAGGCGCCGGGGCTGCTGCGATTCGACGATGGGCTGGTCCTGCGCGAACACCGTGTCCTGGAAGGCGCGCAGCACCTCGTCGTCCGACAGGTCACCCAGGGTGGCCATGGCGAACCAGGCCAGGCAACGCTCATCGCCTTCGGGCTTGATGAACAGGGCAATGGCGTTGCTCACCGGATCGCCCTCGGCCGCATCCTTGCGCAGGATGGCCGCATACGGGTGCGGCACCTCGTAGCGATAGGCAATCCAGGCGCCATCGGCCGCATCGGCATAGGCTCGCGGCTGCCAGGCCTTGCACTCGCGCGCCACCAGACCGCCTTCACCCTCCTCCACCTTGCCGGTCTCGACCTGCGCATGGGTGCGGGCACCGAGCCAGCCTTCGTGCACGAAACCGAAGTGGCTCAGATCCAGAAAATTCTCGACCAGGCGCGGCGCGCTGGTGGCGACCTCGTAGGGACCACACAGCACCTGGCGCCACTCGGGGTCGGCCCAGGGCGCAAAACCGGGCACCTCGGCCAGCGCGGCGGGCACCTGCGTGCGGTCGGGCCGCTCCAGGCGCACCCAGACCAGCCCGTGCCGCTCCTGCGCCTCGAACACCCGGACGCCGTGCGAGGCCGGTGGCTCGAAAACCGGCGCGGCGGGCACATGCAGGCAGCGCCCCACCACCACCGGTTCGACGAGCCCCTGCGTGGCCGCCGCGTCGCCGGCGAACTGCCAGCCATGGTAGGGACACTCCAGCCGCGCGCCATGCAGGTGGTTGAGCACCCGGCCCAGCGACAGCCGGGCACCCCGGTGCGGGCACTGGTCGGCCCAGGCGTGCACCGTGGCCGAGCCCGTATCCGACCCGTGCTCATGCTCGCGCCAGAGCACCAGGGACTGCCCCAGCAGCTCCACGCCGACCGGCTCGTCGCGCACCAGAGCGGACGCGATCACCGGATGCCAAAGCTGTCTTTCCATCATCGTGGTCATCTTCTCAAACAAAAAGCCGCTGCGGCGCAGCGGCTTGAATCC
>NZ_JAQVEJ010000148.1:0-1640 GCF_028698005.1 Hydrogenophaga sp. | reverse complement strand
AGCGGCGCAGGGGGGAGTCCCTCAGTTCGGCAGCTTGCCTTCCACGCCCTTGACGTAGAACTTGATGCCGCCCAGGAAGGCGTCGTCGGCCACCTGGCCGTCGGCCAGCACTTCCTTGCCGTCCTGATCGGCGATCGGGCCCTTCCAGATGGCGAAGGAGCCATCCTTCAGACCGGCCTTGATCTCGTCGATCCGGGCCTTGACCTCGGCGGGCACGTCCTCGGCGATCGACACCAGGTCGATCGCGCCTTCCTTGTGACCCCACCACGAGCCGGTGTTGCCCTGCCAGGAGCCGTCCAGCGCCTCGGCCACGGCCTTCTTGTAGTACGGCGCCCAGTTGATGACGGCCGAACCCAGGTGGGCCTTGGGGCCATAGGCGGTCATGTCGGAGTCCCAGCCAAAGCCGCGCTTGCCCATTTTTTCGGCCGTCTGCAGCACGGCCGACGAATCGGTGTTCTGCATCAGGATGTCGGCGCCGCCGTTGAGCAGCGAGGTGGCCGCCTCGGTTTCCTTGGGTGGATCGAACCAGGCATTGACCCAGACCACCTTGGTCTTGATCTTCGGGTTCATCGACTGCGCGCCCAGCGTGAAGCTGTTGATGTTGCGGATCACCTCGGGAATCGGCACCGAAGCCACCACGCCCAGCGTGTTGGACTGGGTCATCGCACCGGCGATCACGCCCGCCAGGTAGGCGCCTTCGTAGGTGCGGCTGTCGTAGGTGCGCAGGTTCTCGGCCTGCTTGTAGCCGGTCGCGTGTTCGAACTTCACGTCCTTGAAGTCGGCCGCCACCTTGAGCATGGGCTCCATGTAGCCGAAGGTGGTGCCGAACACCAGCTTGTTGCCCTGACCGGCCAGGTCGCGCAGGACACGCTCGGCGTCGGCGCTTTCGGGCACGTTCTCGACAAAGGTGGTGACGACCCGGTCGCCGAACTCGGCCTCGACGGCCTTGCGGGCGTTGTCATGGGCGAAGGTCCAGCCGCCGTCACCCACCGGGCCGACATAGGCGAACGCCACCTTCAGCGGCTCGGCCTTGGGGGCCTCGGCCACGGGCGCCGCCTCCGGCGCAGGTGCCGGCTCTTCTTTCTTGCCACAGCCTATCAGGGCCGCGCTGGCCACGGCCGTCAGGGCCGCCAGCTTGATGAGGGAACGCTTGTTCAGGTCGGTCATGGAAACCTCTTGGTGGGTTGAGGGAGTAAAGAATGGAAAAAATGATTATGAACGGTCACGCACCCGGGTAGAACGGTTTGCCCATGGACGCGGGCATGTTGATGCGAATCCAGGTCGGGTTGCGCGAGATCAGCACCAGCACCACCACGGTGGCCAGGTAAGGCATCATGGTCAGGATCTGGCTCGGCACCTGCACACCCATGCCCTGCAAATGGAACTGCAACATGGTCAGGCCACCGAACAGGTAAGCACCAAGCAATACCCGTGCCGGACGCCAGGTGGCAAAGGTGGTCAGCGCCAGGGCGATCCAGCCCTTGCCGGCGATCATGCCCTCGACCCACAGCGGGGTATATATCGTGGACACGTAGGCCCCCGCCAGGCCGCACAGCGCCCCACCGGCCACCACGGCCAGCAGCCGGATGCGCCGCACCGGGTAGCCCAGGGCGTGCGCCGATTCGGGGCTTTCGCCCACG
>NZ_JAQVEJ010000147.1 GCF_028698005.1 Hydrogenophaga sp. | reverse complement strand
TCGCTGGAGCGCTTCTTGATGGACAACATCGCCACCTGCGACAAATTGCAGGAGCGGCTGGCGCAGGCCGAACGCATGACCGAGGTGGAAGCGACCGGCAATTTTTCCTATGTCGCGCAGCGCAACCACGGGGCCAATTACCTGATGCTCGGCGATGCGTTTGCCTTCATCGACCCGGTGTTTTCCTCGGGTGTGTGGCTGGCCATGCACAGCGCCGTGGTCGGTGCCGATACCGTCGATACCTGCCTGCGCACACCCGCCCGGGCGCCTGCGGCGCTCAAGCGCTTCGATGCCTCCTTGCGCCTTGGTCCGAAGGCGTTCTCCTGGTTCATCTACCGCATGACCAACCCCATCATGCGCGATTTCTTCATGTACCCGAAGAACGTGTTCCGCGTGAAGGAGGCCCTGCTGTCGGTGCTGGCCGGCGACGTGTTCGGCCAGACCCCGATCTGGCGCTCGCTGTTCATCTTCAAGTGCCTGTACTACCTGGCCAACATCACCCAGCCCAGGCGGGCCTACATGGCCTGGCGCAAGCGCCGCTTCAATATCCGCAAAGTGGACAACCCTGGCCTGTACCAGGCCTGACCACCCGCCGGCCCATGATCATCCAGCCCCTGCGTCAGCGAACGCACGCCCTGCCCATCCTGCTGTCCTGCCTGGCCATGGCCACCGCGTTGCCAGGTCTCGCCCGCGCCGCCCAGGACCGGCCGCTGTGGGAGGCGGGCATCGGCGTCGGTGCCGTGAGCTTTCCGGCCTACCGGGGCTCGGACGAGCACCAGCAATACATCCTGCCCACTCCCTACTTCACCTTCCACGGCAAGTTTCTCAAGGCCGACCGGAACGGTGTGCGTGGCCAGTTGTTCTCCTCCGACCGGCTGGATCTGACCGTCTCGGCGGCGCTGTCGCCACCGGCACCGAGCAAGAAGATCGAGGCGCGCGCCGGCATGCCCGACCTGGAGGCCAATTTCGAGCTCGGCCCCGAGCTGGACCTGACCCTGTGGCGGGCCGACGGCGGCCAGCGCAGCCTCAAGCTGCTGGTGCCGTTGCGCGTGGCCCACACGCTGGACCGCCAGCTCGAGAACATCGGCTGGGTGTTCCACCCCAAGCTCAATCTGGATCTGGGCGACCTGCCCGGGCTGCGCGGCTGGAACGTGGGCCTGCAGGCCGGCCCGCTGTTCGGCGACCGCCGACAGCACCAGTATTTCTATGGCGTGGACGGCGCCCACGCCACGGCCACCCGGCCGGCCTACCAGGCCCGGGGCGGCTTTGCCGGCATGCAGTACCTGGCGGCCGTTTCGCGCCGCTTCGACCGCTACTGGGTGGGCGCCTTCCTGCGCTACGACAACCTGCGCGGCGCCGCGTTCGAGGACAGTCCCCTGGTGCGCACGCGCCACTACTGGGCGGGCGGATTCGGCATCTCGTGGATCCTGGGCGAGTCCTCCACCCGCGTGACCGTCGATGAATGACCCGCGCGCGAGCCGCCCGCTGTGGTGGCGTCTGTATGAGCGTCTGGCCATGTGCATCGGCCTGGCCAGCCTGGCCCTGGTCTGCCTGAGCTGGCTGCCCTTTGCCGCCGTGCTGCACCCCATCCTGCCGCGGCGCATCGGCCAGCGCCTGGGCCGGCTGGCCATCATGGTCGGTTTTCGCATCTACCTGCGCATCCTCACGCTGCTGTGCGCCTGCCGCTTCGATCTGTCGGCGCTGGATGCATTGCGCGACGAGAGGTCTCTGATCATTGCGCCCAACCACCCCTCGCTGCTCGACGCGGTTGTGCTGGCATCGCGCTTGCCCCATGCCGTGTGCGTGATGAAGGCCAGCCTGCTGGACAACCTGCTGTTCGGCGCCGGCGCGCGCCTGGCACGCTACATCCGCAACGACAGTGCGCATCGCCTGATCAAGCGCGGCTGCAAAAGCCTGCAAGAAGGCGCTCAACTGGTGCTGTTTCCCGAAGGAACGCGCACGGAACACTTTCCGCTCAACCCCCTGGGCCAGAGCACCGGCCTGATCGCCCGGCGCGCCCGCGCGCCCGTGCAAACCGTGCTGCTGGAGTTCTCGACGCCCTACCTGGGCAAGCACTGGCCGCTGTGGCGGCCACCGGTGCTGCCCCTGACCTGCCGCGCCCGCCTGGGGCGGCGGTTCCCGCCCCCGGACGACCACAAGGCCTTCACGCGCGAGCTGGAGCTCTATCTGCGCGAGGCACTGACCATGAACGAGCACCCGACACCATGAACCAGCCCCAGGCTTCGACCACCCATCTGGTGCTGATCCCCAGCTACAACCCGGGGCGGACCGTGGTCGACACCGTGCAGGCGGCGCGCCGGCAGTGGGCGCCCGTGTGGGTGGTGGTGGACGGCAGCACCGACGGCAGCGACGGCTGGCTGCAGGCGATGGCGGCCGACGACCCCGGCCTGCGCGTGATCGTGCAACCGGCCAACCAGGGCAAGGGCGCCGCTGTGCTGGAGGGCATCACCCGCGCACGCGCCGAGGGCTTCACCCACGCACTGACCATGGATTCGGACGGCCAACACCCGGCCGAGCTGATTCCCCGCTTCATGCAGGCCTCACAGGCGCAGCCTGCCGCCATGGTGCTGGGCAAGCCGGTGTTCGGCCCCGAAGCGCCCGCCTTGCGCGTCAACGGCCGCAAGGTGTCCAACGGCTGGGCCAACCTCGAAACCCTGTGGGCCGGCATTGGCGACTCGCTGTACGGTTTTCGTGTCTACCCGATCGAGCCGCTGATGCGCGTGATGCGCTCCCAGCGCTTCATGCGCCGCTTCGATTTCGATCCGGAGGCCGTGGTGCGGCTGTCCTGGGCCGGCGTGCCGGCCATCAACCTCGATGCCCCCGTGCGCTACCTCAGCGCCGGCGAGGGCGGGGTCTCGCATTTCCGCTACCTGCGCGACAACACCCTGCTGACCTGGATGCATACCCGGCTTTTCCTGGGCTTCCTGCTGCGCCTGCCACGGCTGGTCTGGCGCCGGTTGCGCCCATGACGCCGCAGGACCATTCTGAAAAGGAGCGCTCATGACCGAGCCATTGACCCCCACCCGCGGCGCCATGAAGGCCGGCGATGCGCATTTGCAGGCCTATTTTTCGGATGAGACCGAACGACGCGCGCTGACCCAGGCCATGTTCAACGAGGCGGCCTCGGGTTACGACAGCGCCGAGGCGCTCACGGCGCTGGGCAGCGGCAGCTGGTACCGGCGTGAAGTGCTGCGGCGCGAGGGCCTGAAGCCCGGCATGCAGGTGCTGGACGTGGCCGCCGGCACCGGACTGGTCACCGCCGAGGCCCTGGCCCTGGCCGGCCCGCAAGGGCGCGTCATCGCACTCGATCCCTCGCCGGGCATGCTGGCCGAGCTGCGCCGCAAGCTTTCGTGCGAGACCATCGAGGCCTACGCCGAGTCGATTCCCCTGCCCGACCGGCAGGTGGACTTCCTCTCCATGGGGTACGCGCTGCGCCATGTCGGTGACCTCGATCGCGCCTTTGCCGAGTACTGGCGCGTGCTCAAGCCGGGCGGCAAGGCGTGCATCATGGAGATCAGCCGGCCGGCCAGCCGGCTGGGCCGCATGCTGCTGAAGTTCCACATTGGCGTCCTGGTGCCGTTGCTGGCGCGCCTGAGCGGGCGCCACGCCGACGTCAAGCGCCTGTGGGCCTACTACGGCGACACCATCGAAGCCGCCGTGGACCCGGAGACCGTGATGTCGGCGCTGCGCCGGGCCGGGTTCAGCGATGTGCGCTGCGGCGTGACGCTGGGCATCTTCCGCGAGTACACCGGGACGAAATGAGCATCGCCGAACGGTTCCTGATCGCCCTGCTGATCGTTTTCACCGTTCCCTGGCTGCTGTGGCGGCTGGGCCGCACCGACCGCTGGGCTCCGCTCGTGGTGGTGCAGATCCTGCTGGGTATCGTGCTCGGCCCCGGTGTGCTGGGGCACTGGTTTCCTGCCTACTACGAATTCGTCTTCCGCCCCGAGGTCATCCACACCCTCAACGGCCTGGCCTGGTGGGCGGTGATGCTGTTCGTGATGATCGCCGGCGTCGAGCTGGACCTGAAACAGGCCTGGCGCCACCGGCACGAAAGCGGCATCACAGCCGGCCTGGCCCTGGGTATGCCGCTGCTGATGGGCTGCGGCGCGGCGCTGGTCATGCTGCAGTGGCCGCATGGCTGGCTGGGCCCGCAGGCGCAGCCGTGGCAGTTCGTGCTGGGCATCGGCATGGCCTGCGCGGTGACGGCGCTGCCCATCCTGGTCCTGTTCCTGGAGAAGCTGGCACTGCTGCGGCAGCCACTGGGCCAGCGGATTCTGCGCTACGCCAGCCTGGACGACATCGCCATCTGGGGCGTGCTGGCGATCATCGTCATGGACTGGGCCCGGGTCGGACGGCAGGCGATGTTCCTGCTCGGCTTCGTCGTCGCCGGATGGCTGTGCCGGACCCTGATGCGGCGCGTGTCCGAGCCGGACCGCTGGTATCTGGCGCTGGTGTGGCTGGTGGCCTGTGCGCTGGGCGCCGACTGGTCGGGCCTGCATTTCATGGTGGGCGCCTTCCTCGCTGGCGCGGTGCTCGATGCCGAATGGTTCGACCAGGAGAAAATGGACCTGCTGCGGCACCACGTGCTGCTGGTTCTGATGCCGGTGTTCTTCCTCTCCACGGGCCTGCGCACGAGCTGGACCATGGGCGGTCTGGACGTGCTGCTGGCGGCGGCCCTGCTGCTCGCGGCCGCCGTGGCCGGCAAGCTGGCGGGCGTGCACCTGGCCGGCCGCGTACTGGGCTGGGCCAGGGGAGAAAGCACCCTGATCGGCTGGCTGCTGCAGACCAAGGCCCTGATCATGATCATCTTCGCGAACATCCTGCTGGACCGCGAGATCATCACCAGCGGTACCTTCACCGCCCTGCTCCTGATGGCCGTGGCCAGCACCATGCTGACCATCCCGATGGCCGAGCGCTGCCTGGCCGGGCAGCGCCTGGCCGCATCGGCCGGCATGCCGGAACCGCTCAGATCATCCCGCCGTTGACCGAGATCACCTGCCCCGAGATGTAGGAGGCCTGCTCCGAGGCCAGGAAGGCCACCACCTCGGCCACCTCCTGCGGACGGCCGGCGCGCTGCATGGGCACCATCTGCCGGATCGCCTCGGGCGTGAACAGGCCCTCGGCCATGCCGGTGTCGATGATGCCGGGCGCCACCACGTTGACCGTCACGCCGCGGCTGGCCAGCTCCAGCGCCAGCGACTTGCTGGCCGCGTGCAGCGCCCCCTTGGCGGCAGCGTAATTGACCTGCCCGCGGTTGCCCGCCACGGCCGCCACCGAGGACACGCTGATGATGCGGCCCCAGCGGGTGCGCAGCATGGGCATGGCCAGCGGCTGCGTCACGTTGAAGAAGCCGTTGAGCGAGACGTCGATCACGCGATCCCACTGGTCACCGCTCATGCCCGGAAACACCGCATCCTCGTGGATACCGGCGTTGTTGACCAGCACCTGGATCGGCCCTTCTTCCAGCAGTGTGGCGATGGCCTGTGCGCTGGCCTGGCGGTCGGTCACATCGAAGGCCACGGCCACGGCCTGCATGCCCTGCGCCTGCAGGCGATGCGCCAGGGCCTCGGCCTTGTCCAGCCCGCGGTTGGCGTGCACGATGACCGACAGGCCGGCCGCGGCCAGGCGCTCGCAGATGGCGGCGCCGATGCCGCCGCTGCCACCCGTGACCAGGGCCCGTCGTGTGGTGGAGGAAGAATATTGAGACATGAATTCACCCAAGCCGCGCGGCATCGAGCACCACCGAGGCACGGCCATCGATCAGGGTGCGGCCGCCGGCCGAAATGTCGAAAGCGTACAGGATGACCTCGGCGTCACCCGAGAGCCGCTGCACGCGCACGTCCAGGTCTTCGGAAACGTCATCGAGCCCATCCGTGTGCAGACGCACACCACGGACGCTGGCCAGGTAGCCCACGCCCAGCGGCTGACCATCACCGGCCAGCAGAACGCCGTGCACGGCCATGGCCTGGGCGGCATATTCGATGCCCGTGGCCGCCCCCAGACGGCCGTCGGCGCGCAAGGGGTTATCCGGCGAGCGATGGCTCGTCGCGCGGGCACGAAGCTCTGCCGCATCCCAGGTCAGCACCTCGTCGAGCAGGCACATGCTGCCCTGGTGCGGAATGTGGGCGGCGATCCAGCGATGGTCTAGCATGGCTGGAGTCCGAGTTCGAGGGCGTAGCCGGGCAGGTAGTCAACCACCGTGCTGCCCGCCTGGCCACGGGCCAGCCTCTGCAGCGCCGGCAAGGCACGCAGCGACGACAACTGCGCACGCAGCGCGTCCAGTTCGGCCTCGGCCAGGTGCGAGAGCGATGCACCGGCCGCCGCCCTCTCGACCGTGAACCGCGCCAGCGACCGCTCGCCCTGCCGGGGCGAGAGCAGCCAGGCCACGCCGGCCGCATCGGGCACGGGTCGCTTGTCGTGCAGGGGCTGCGGGTATTCGCTGTCATAGCTGATCAGCAGCACCGGTCGCCGTTCCAGCACCACCTGCGCCAGCGCATCGAGCAGGCCGGCGCCGAAGCTGCCGTCAAAGGCGCAGATCACCTGGCACGGTGCCATGCTGTGTGTGGCAATCCCCCAGTAACCCGCGGCGGCGTTGTGCACCGAGTTGTGAAAGCGCGTGGGCGAGATCTGGCGATCCTCGCCCGCGAGCTGCTCGCACAGCGCGTGGCAGTTGTGACCATCCGCACCGGAGGCGGCGAACACCGTCGCCAGCGTGGCGGCATCGGCCTGGGCGTGGGCCACGGCCTCTTGCCCCAGCGCCAGCGCCAGGCGGATGACCCGGCTCGCGCGCCGGCGCTCCTCCGGCGGCAGCAGGGCCGGTGCCGGCAGCACGGAAGGCGCCGCCGCGTACGGCTGGTGGCCAGCGAGTACCGCGGCGGCCGTCGGCCAATCGGGCAAGCCCGGCGCGATGAAGCCGATGCCGTCGATCCAGGCCGCCAGGGATGACTGCATCGCACTCATGACGCCTGCCCTCCCAGCACCAGCGCACAGTTGCTGCCGCCAAAGCCGAAGGAGTTGCTCAATGCGACGCGCACCGGTGCATCCTGGCCCGCACAGCGGTAGTCGATGGCCATGGCCGGGTCCACGGCACCGGTGCCGGGACTGCCGGGTATCCAGTCCTCGGCAATGCTCTGCATGGCGATGATGGCCTCGATCGCACCGGCAGCGCCCAGGGTGTGGCCGGTGGCCCCCTTGGTGGAGCTGCAGGGCACCTGGTCGCCGAACAGCGCCGCCA
>NZ_JAQVEJ010000018.1 GCF_028698005.1 Hydrogenophaga sp. | reverse complement strand
TGGAAGGAAAGGGATCAGAAAGCCAGGCGATATGACGCGGAAATCTGGAAGGCAGCGGTAAAAGCCTGCATTTAATGCGGAATGGATACGGTCTGACTCCCTGATAAGCCGGACATGGCCTATCGCCAATGAATACGACGCTGAATTGACCCAGCAGAACCCGCACAGCTCAGGCCACCAATGAAAATGCCTCGGCGGGGCTTCATGTTGGGTGCCTGACGGGGACCGGTGGTTGTAGAACGAGGTCCAGTCGTCGATCATGTGGGACTTTTTGTCTTGCGCTTGAGTCCGCTCCCGGTTGGAGCAGCCATCTGTTGCGCAGATCGGTAGGGTGGTCCCTGCGCTGGCAATATGGGCAGGGAGATCGGTGCCAGGTTGCGATCGCTATGTCGTCCGGTACACCCAGTCGTTGACGGGAAGGTCATTGGGAATGAAACCGTGTTCAAACAGGAAATGCTGAAAGAACGCCAAGGCATCGACCTGCTCCTGGATCAGGCCCAGGCTCAGGGTCGTGTGCAAATGGGGGCCATTGGATGCCAGCACGGCTTCTTCCGAGCACCCCATCTCACGCGCCACAAAGCGCAGCGTGTCTGAAGGATGCGCATGTGCCCATTGGTCGGCTCGATCAACCAGAGATACCAATTTCGTGACGAGATCGGGGCGCTCCTGTACCAGCGCGTCGTCGACGGTCAGGGGGCGCGGACAACCATTGTTGACGCGGATGATGGGGTCCGGGTGCTGTCCGGTCTGGACGACCACCTGGGCACCGATCAGGTTGGCGATGAGGATGCCTTCAGCACCTTTTACAAAAATGGCATCGACCTCGCCCCTGACCAGTGCCGCCAGCTCCTGAAAATAGGGCTGGCGCCGGCGCAGTCCGAACAAATCGGATTGCCTCGTATCCAGCAATGACGGCTCGTGGTTGGTGCAATCCACCAGTTCGACAGCATTCAGATCCAGTCCCGCCGTGGTCAAGGCAGACCAGATGCCCTTGAGCGCCGTGGCACCATGGAAGTCGATCTGATCACCGGGTTTCCTGGGTAGCGCGAGTCGGCGGCCGCGCAGCTCTTTGGCCTGGCCAAGGTGTGTGTTCCCGGTCGTGATGATGGCCTGAAACTCGTCCGTCCAGCTCAGTCCCAGCAACCGCGTTGGGGCACCCTGGGCGCGTGCCCAGAGGGCGGGAATATTCCCGCCCTGGCGCACGGACCAGGGGAGATGATGCGAGAAATGGCTGCCCCGCACGCTCTGCTGCGGACTGTCCAGCACCGATTGCACCGCTATTCCGTCTGCCTGAAAGGCCTCGTCCAGCCAGCCGAGCTGAACCGCCAGCCCCAGTGGTGACGGCACCGGACAGCGGGTGTACCACAATGTGTGTCCCGTCATAGTCCAGTCAGGCGGTGACGGCTTCGGCTTCCTGATCGAGCTCCGGAACTCGCGGAATGTGGAAGCCATGAGGTTCCACCCATTCACGAATTCGTTTCAGGGAGCCGCGCAAAATTTCGACTTCGTCTTCCGGGCGGCTTGCCCCCAGACCCCATTCTGCGGCGATTTCACGCACGCGCCCGGCGTGCGCCCGGTCCTGCTCTGGCAGATTGACGACCGTATACACACCGCGCAGCAGCACGTCCCTCAGCTTCTTGACGAACACCTGACCAATGACTTCTTTGTCCTCGGCGGAAATATCCTTGGCGTGGTAACGCAGCAGAATGCGGCCGAACTGCACATGGCGCGCTTCATCGCGATCGATGAGCTTGCAGACCTGCCGGATGGATTCGAACTTGGCATTGCGGGTCCGTGGGGTGAGCAGGTCACCGGACATGGATTCAAACAATGCATTGAGCGCCAGCCCGGCCAGGAAGGGCAATTTGCGCTCATGATTTTCATCATGAAAGGTAGGAATGATCTCCTGCATATAGCCCACACGCGGGCTGGTGTGGAACTTGTCCAGCGCCTCGGCAATGCGGAACGAGCCTTCGTGGTGGCGCAGTTCTTCGTTGATGAAGTTGGTGATCTGCCAATCCACCCGATGCCATCAGCACGCCAGCCAGCAAAAAGAAGGGAATGGCCAGCAACAGAAAGCGCCCGACCCCGGCAACGGCGTTTTGCACCATGGCCGGCTCCGGCAGGAGGCCGCCGGCAGGCACGGTCCATAGAAGACCGGCGATGAGCACATGCGGCAAGGGGGCGCCAATGACGATGCCGAAGGCTGTCACGACGGCAGCGACAGCGCTGGGAAGCCCCAGATCCCAGGGACCGAGCTGGTGCAACAAAGCGTACGTGGCGGCACCGAGCACCCAGCCCGACACCAGCTTGCTGGCATCACCCAGGGGCAGGCTGGCCGCACGCAGGGCGGCGGTGAGCAAAGTCAGGGCAGCGCCGAGGATCACGGGGCCGTAACGCCAGTTCTCCGGAACGCTGAGGATGTCGGACGTTCCTCCCAACATGGCCCAGACATCTGACGCGCCAAACAGGAACACGCACGCGGCCTGGATCACCACGGCTTCGACCAAGGCCTCCGCCAGCCATTGCCATTTGCCGCGCAAACGCGAACTGAGCAAATCCAGTCGCATCGCCAATGAGCCATGCGCCGCCAGCGGCAAACCCAGAAATACCAATGCCACGTACAGCCAAAGGGCCAATTCATCGGCGCCGGCCAGACCGTTGGTACCCAGGTAACGCGCGATCACGGCAGCCAGCACGACAGCCAGCAACAGCGCCAGCACGGCACCGACAGCAATGCCGACGAATTTCTCGATCAGCTGCAGCGCCGCTGCGGCATGGCGCTGCCAGGGCGCCTTGAACGACGGAATGTGAATCCCGCTGGCATTGGGGGACAGCTCGGAAATCGTCATCAGCGCAAGGGAGAAAAGCTGGTGGGACGCAGAAGCCGGCTGCGCATGGACTGCACATAAGGAGAGGTCTTGGCGCGAAATGCCCACCACTTGGGGTCTGCCTCCAGGGCGCTGCGGCGTCGCTCCCGGTCAGCCAGATCCTCGTACAGCCACATGTGCACTACCTCGTTGACGGTGCCCGTGTCGGTGGTGAACCAGCCCAGCAAGTTGCCCAGATGCTGGACTTGCAGCGCCATCCCCTCGCGTTCGTAGGTGTCCAGGTAGTCCCGGACATGTGCCGGGTGGATCGAATAGCTGCGCTCGTCAAGAATCAAGAATCACTCCAAAGGGACGACTGTCGGATGTCCTTCGATCAGGCATCGAAGGATGAGCGGCCCAATGTAGTGGCGGGGCTTTTGCCCAACAACGATCATTTTCGAGCTTGAATATGCGATTTCCGTATGTGTGGCGCGGCCCGACCGACCCGTCGGAATGGCCGGGCTTGGTGCCAAGCCGGCGAAGCCGCCCTCACCGAGTCAGGCCGCAGGTCTGCGGCGTGGCCCGGGCGAGAAACCAGCGTCCGAACCCATCATGGGTCGTCGGCTTCCATGCGCTCAAAGATCGACAACGACGACCTTGGCCTGCAACCTGGGACGTCACCGTTCAATCTGTCGCCGTTGCTCGTCGTGTCACCGCGCCATGCCCGGGGTGCGGCCGAGGGGGCGTTCCCTGACGTTCCTGGAAATCCCGCACGATTTCACGTCTAATCCGGTGTGGTGCAAGGGGTGGCAAGTTCGAATACCGCCACGCGACCACTCATACCGAGGACTACAGCGATGAAGGCCGTAGCCCTTTTGTTTTTCCTGATCCCGTCTTCTGGCGGGGACGCTGATTGAAACTGATAACGGGCCGGTGACCATGCTGCTTGATGTCCTTGAATCCCAACTCGTCCTGGTGGATTACCAGGAGAGGCTTATGCCGGCCATCCATGAAGCGGCTTTTGTGCAAGCCAATGCGCTGCGTCTGGCCAAGGCGGCGCGACTGCTGGAGGTGCCGGTCTGGGGTACCGAGCAGGTGCCGGAAAAACTGGGGCACAACCTGCCAGAGTTGCGGGCGTTGTGTCAGCGCACGCTGGCCAAGCACCACTTCGGCGCCGTGTCCGATGGCCTGGCCGGCTGGCTGCGCCCACCCGTGCGCCAGCCTTCGGGCAATGCACGCAGCCTGCCCAAACACCTGCAAAAAGCCCCGCAGCCGGCGGCACCTGAGCGGCCGAGCATCGTGGTGGCCGGGTGCGAGGCGCATGTCTGTCTGCTGCAGACCGCGCTGGAGCTGCTGGATGAGGAGTTCGACGTCTGGGTCGTGACCGATGCCTGCGGCTCGCGCACCGAGCGCAACCGTGACGCCGCCTTCGACCGCCTGGCGGGGGCAGGGGCCGAACTGGTGACGACCGAGATGGTGTTGTTCGAATGGATGCGCACGGCCCAGCATCCGGCGTTCCGAGACATCCAGGCGCTCATCAAATAAGCGTGGCCGACACGCCGGAGGGGCGTGGCCGGGGCCGTCTGTCAGACTGTCGAAAGTCTGGTCTCCATAATTATGAATTCATTTCAATGGCAGGGCTGCGTGCCCGGTCCACAGCCGGGTGACCCGAAGGAGATACAGATGAACATGCCCCAGAGCTATGCAGAATTTCACCGCCGTTCCATTGAGGACAGGGACGGTTTCTGGCGCGAACAGGCCGAATTGATCGATTGGCACCGTCCCTTTGATCAGGTCTGCGACTACAGCCAGCCCCCTTTCGCCCGCTGGTTCGTGGGTGGCCAGACCAACCTCTGCCACAACGCAGTCGACCGCCATCTGAAGGACCGCGCCGAGCAGAACGCGTTGATCTTCGTGTCCACCGAAACCGACACCGAGAAGGCCTACAGCTTCCGCGAACTGCATGCCGAGGTCAATCGCATGGCCGCCATCCTGCAGGGTCTGGGTGTGGGCAAGGGTGACCGGGTGCTGATCTACATGCCCATGATCGCCGAGGCCTGTTTCGCCATGCTGGCCTGCGTGCGCATCGGCGCCATCCATTCGGTGGTGTTTGGTGGTTTTGCCAGCCACGCGCTGGCCAGCCGCATCGATGACGCCAGCCCGGTGGCCATCGTCAGTGCCGACGCCGGCATGCGTGGTGGCAAGGTCGTGCCTTACAAGCACCTGCTCGACGAGGCCATCAACCTGGCGGAGCACAAGCCGGCCAAGGTGCTGATGGTCAACCGCGGCCTGGCAGATCTGGCGCCCGTGGCCGGCCGCGACGTGGACTATGCGGCCGAACGCGCCAAGGTCATGGATGCTCAGGTGCCCTGCACCTGGGTGGACAGCACGCATCCGAGCTACATTCTTTACACCTCCGGGACCACCGGAAAGCCCAAGGGGGTGCAGCGCGATACCGCCGGCTATGCCGTGGCGCTGGCCGCGTCCATGAAGCACATCTACATGGGCGAGCCGGGTGAAACCTACTTCTCCACCTCCGACATTGGCTGGGTGGTCGGCCACAGCTACATCATCTACGGGCCTCTGATCAACGGTATGGCCACGATCATGTACGAGGGCCTGCCCATCCGTCCCGATGCCGGGATCTGGTGGAAACTGGTCGAGAAATACAAGGTCTCGGTCATGTTCTCGGCGCCGACGGCTGCGCGCGTGCTCAAGAAGCAGGATCCGGCCTACCTCACCAAGTACGACCTGTCCAGCCTCAAGGCCCTGTTCCTGGCGGGCGAACCGCTGGACGAGCCGACCGCGACCTGGATCTCCGATGCCATCGGCAAGCCCATCATCGACAACTACTGGCAGACTGAAACCGGCTGGCCCATCCTGGCCATCTGCAACGGTGTCGAAAAGGCGCCCACCAAGTTCGGTTCCCCCGGCAAGGCCGTCTACGGCTATGACGTGCGCCTGATCGACGAGACGAGCGGCGAGGAAATCACCGAGCCCGGCCACAAGGGCGTGATTGCCGTCAAAGGGCCGCTGCCACCGGGCTGCCTGCAGACCGTCTGGGGCGACGACGAGCGCTACGTCAAGACCTACTGGTCGAGCATTCCCGGCCAACTGGTGTACAGCACCTTTGACTGGGGCATCCGTGACGAAGACGGGTACTTTTTCATTCTGGGCCGTACCGACGACGTGATCAACGTGGCTGGCCACCGGCTGGGCACGCGCGAGATCGAAGAGAGCATCTCGAGCCATCCCGGCGTGGCCGAGGTGGCGGTGGTGGGTGTGGCCGACTCACTCAAGGGCCAGGTGGCGATCGCCTTTGTGGTGCTCAAGGATCCCGGGCAGGCCGCCACGCCTGCGGATGCCCTCCGGCTCGAGGGCGAGATCATGAAGCGGGTGGACGAGCAACTCGGGGCGGTCGCCCGCCCGGGGCGCGTGCGCTTTGTCTCGGTGCTGCCCAAGACCCGCTCGGGCAAGCTGCTGCGCCGCGCCATCCAGGCGGTGTGCGAGGGGCGTGACCCGGGCGACCTCACCACCATGGAAGACCCGACGGCGTTGGAGCAGGTCAAGAACCTGGCGTCGAACTGAAGCCGCCACCACCGCGCCCAAAATGCCGGGATACTTCCGGTGGCGTCGGTGGTGCGTTGTCAGTATGATCCATGCTTATATTGACAAGGATGGGCCAGGCATGGAACAGATGATCGAAACGGAATCGGGCGTTGAGAAGGTTCGTGTGTTCGAGATGGCGGCCGAATTGTTCGGTGTATTGGCCACGCCCATGCGGCTGCGCATCCTCAGTGCCCTGTGCGACAAGGAAAAGTCCGTTTCACAGTTGCTGCAGGAGATTGACACGACCCAGCCCAACCTGTCGCAGCACCTGAACCTGCTGTACCGGGCCGGGGTGTTGGCCAAGCGCAAGGAAGGGACCCAGGTGATCTACCGGGTGCAGAGCGAGAAGGCCGTGACGCTGTGCCGCACCGTCTGCACCCAGATCGCCATCGAGCTGGATGAACCCAGTTCGGTGCCCTTGTCCGAGCGCCTGTCGCCCCGCATTTCCTGAGCAGTTCGACCCGCATCTGCAAATCCTTGCCTACGGCGTGCCCATTGGTGGCACAATGGCGGGCTGCAGTCAGGTCCTTCCAGTCACTGTCGCATCCGCCAACCGGTTCAGCCGTGTCGCGGGAGGTTTTATTTACCAGCTAATGCTTCCTGCAGGGAAGCGGAGGTCAGCGGATCAATGAGCGAAGCACAATCAAGCTCGGGCGGCGTTTACGTTGCCTACAAGGGCAACTCCTATCTCTTCGGGGGCAACGCGCCCTATGTCGAGGAGATGTACGAGAAATACCTCGAAAACCCGGGCAGTGTCCCCGACAAGTGGCGCAGCTACTTCGATGCGCTCCAGCACGTGCCGGCCTCCGACGGCTCCGATGCGCGTGACGTCCCCCATCAGCCGGTCATCAACGCTTTCGCCGAGCGCGCCAAGCAGCGCGGCACGCAGGTTCTCGCTTTTGGTGCCGACTCCGACCTTGGCCGCCAGCGCACGGCGGTGCAGCAGCTGATTGCGGCCTATCGGAACGTGGGTTCCCGCTGGGCCGACCTAGACCCCCTCAAGCGCACCGAACGCCCCGCCATTCCCGAACTGGAACCGTCGTTCTACGGCTTCAGCGATGCGGACATGGAAACGGTGTTCAACACCAGCAACACCTTCTTCGGCAAGGAGGTGATGAGCCTGCGCGACCTGCTCAATGCACTGCGCGAGACGTACTGCACCAATATCGGTGCCGAGTACATGTTCATCACCGATCAGAGCGAGAAGCGCTGGTGGCAGGAAAAACTCGAGTCCATCCGCACCAAGCCCGTGTTTGATGCGGAGAAGAAAAAGCACATCCTGGAGCGGCTGACCGCCGCCGAGGGCCTGGAGCGTTTTCTGCACACCAAATATGTGGGCCAGAAGCGCTTCTCGCTCGAAGGCGGCGAGAGCTTCATTGCCGCCATGGACGAGCTGATCCAGCAGGCCGGTGCGCAGGGCGTGCAGGAAATCGTGATTGGCATGGCCCACCGCGGGCGCCTGAACGTGCTGGTCAACACCCTGGGCAAAATGCCCAAGGACCTGTTCGCCGAGTTCGACCATACCGCCCCCGAAGACCTGCCCTCCGGTGACGTCAAGTACCACCAGGGCTTCAGTTCGGACGTGACCACGCCCGGTGGTCCGGTTCACCTGTCGCTGGCTTTCAACCCTTCGCACCTCGAGATCGTCAACCCGGTGGTGGAAGGCTCGGCGCGGGCCCGCATGGACCGCCGCGGCGACCCCCTGGGCAAGCAGGTGCTGCCCGTGCTGGTGCATGGCGACGCCGCTTTTGCCGGTCAGGGCGTCAACCAGGAGACCCTGGCCCTGGCCCATACCCGTGGCTACACCACGGGCGGCACGGTGCATCTGATCATCAACAACCAGATCGGCTTCACCACCTCCGACCCGCGCGACCTGCGCTCCACGCTGTACTGCACGGATATCGTCAAGGGCGTCGAGTCGCCGGTGCTGCACGTCAACGGTGATGACCCCGAGGCCGTGGTGCTGGCCACCCAGCTCGCGCTGGAATACCGCATGACCTTCCGCAAGGACGTGGTCGTGGACATCGTCTGCTTCCGCAAGCTGGGCCACAACGAGCAGGACACGCCTGCGCTGACCCAGCCGCTGATGTACAAGAAAATTGCCAAGCATCCGGGCACGCGCAAGCTCTATGCCGACAAGCTCGCAGCCCAGGGGCTGGGCGATACGCTGGGCGATGACATGGTCAAGGCCTACCGCGCGGCGCTGGATGCCGGCAAGCACACGGTGGATCCGGTGCTGACCAATTTCAAGAGCAAATACGCGGTGGACTGGTCGCCCTACCTGGGCAAGAAGTGGACCGATGCGGGCGACACGGCCATTCCGCTGGCCGAGTGGAAGCGTCTGGCCGAAAAGATCACGGTGGTGCCCAGCACGGTGAACGTGCATCCGCTGGTCAAGAAGGTGCTGGACGACCGTGCCGCCATGGGGCGCGGCGAGGTCAACGTCGACTGGGGGATGGGCGAGCACATGGCCTTCGCCTCACTGGTGGCCAGTGGCTACCCGGTGCGCCTGTCCGGCGAGGACAGTGGCCGTGGCACCTTCACCCACCGGCACGCCGTCATCCACGACCAGAACCGCGAGCGGTGGGACGAGGGCTTCTATGTGCCGCTGCAGAACGTTGCCGAAAACCAGGCGCCGTTCGTGGTGATCGACTCCATCCTGTCCGAAGAGGCCGTGCTGGCGTTCGAATACGGCTATGCCTCGAACGACCCGAACACCCTGGTGATCTGGGAAGCCCAGTTCGGCGACTTCGCCAACGGTGCCCAGGTGGTGATCGACCAGTTCATCGCTTCGGGCGAGGTCAAGTGGGGCCGCGTCAACGGTCTCACACTGATGCTGCCGCACGGCTACGAAGGCCAGGGCCCCGAGCACAGCTCGGCACGCCTGGAGCGCTTCATGCAACTGGCTGCCGAGGCCAACATGCAGATTTGCCAGCCGACCACGGCCAGCCAGATCTTCCACCTGCTGCGCCGGCAGATGATCCGCCAGTTGCGCAAGCCGCTGGTCATCATGACGCCCAAGTCGCTGCTGCGCAACAAGGATGCCACGTCCCCGGTGTCCGAGTTCATCAAGGGCAGCTTCCAGACCGTGATTCCCGAGCAAAAGGAATCGGTCGCCAAGAAGGCCGACAAGGTCAAGCGCGTCATCTGCTGCTCGGGCAAGGTCTACTACGACCTGGTCAAGAAGCGCGAAGAGAAGGAAGCCGACGACGTGGCCATCATCCGCGTCGAGCAGCTCTATCCCTTCCCGCACAAGGTGTTCGGCGCCGAGCTGAAGAAGTACCCCAACGCGACCGAGATCGTGTGGTGCCAGGACGAGCCCCAGAACCAGGGTGCCTGGTTCTTCGTGCAACACCAGATCCACGAGAACATGCTCGAAGGTCAGCGGCTGGGCTACGCGGGTCGCGCCGCCTCCGCATCGCCCGCCGTGGGTTACGCCCACCTGCACCAGGAACAGCAGAAGGCCCTCATCGAGGCCGCCTTCGGCAAGCTCAAGGGCTTCATCCTCACCAAGTAACCCCGCAGGCGCCAACCGCCCGCACGCCCCGGCCTGGCGCCGGGGCCTTGTTGGGCCCGCCGCACGAACACCCACAGGTAAACGCATATGGCAATCGTAGAAGTCAAGGTACCGCAGCTGTCCGAATCCGTGGCCGAGGCCACCCTGCTGCAATGGAAGAAGAAGGTCGGTGAGGCCGTCGCCGTCGATGAAATCCTGATCGAGATCGAAACCGACAAGGTCGTGCTCGAATGCCCGGCGCCCTCAGCCGGCGTGCTGGTCGAGATTGTTCAGGGTGATGGCGCCACCGTCGCCGCCGACCAGGTCATCGCCAAGATCGACACCGAAGCCGTGGCCGGGGCTTCAGCTCCCGCCGCCGCGCCGGCTCCGGCTGCCGCGCCCGCCGCTGCGCCGGCACCTGCCGCCGCTGCCGCTTCCGACAGCAAGGCCGGTGTGGCCATGCCTGCCGCCGCCAAGCTGATGGCCGACCAGGGCATGGCCCCGGGTTCCGTCGCCGGTACGGGCCGTGACGGCCGCGTCACCAAGGGCGATGTGCTGGCTGCCGCCGCCGCGCCCAAGGCCGCTGCTGCGGCCGTGGCCATCCCCACCGGGGCGCCCACCAAGGTGCTGCCGCAAGTGCCCACGGCCACGCCCGACCTGGGCGACCGCCCGGAAGAGCGCGTGCCCATGACCCGCCTGCGCGCGCGCATCGCCGAGCGCCTGCTGCAGTCGCAGGCCACCAACGCGATCCTGACCACCTTCAACGAAGTGAACATGGCCCCGGTCATGGAGCTGCGCAAGAAGTTCCAGGATGCGTTCACCAAGGAGCACGGCACCAAGCTGGGCTTCATGAGCTTCTTCGTCAAGGCCGCCGTGCACGCGCTCAAGAAGTACCCGGTGCTCAACGCCTCGGTGGACGGCAATGACATCGTCTACCACGGCTACTTCGACATCGGCATTGCCGTCGGCTCGCCGCGCGGCCTGGTGGTGCCCATCCTGCGCAATGCCGACCAGATGAGCTTTGCCGACATCGAGAAGAAGATCGCCGAATTCGGCAAGAAGGCACAGGAAGGCAAGCTGGGCATCGAGGAAATGTCCGGCGGTACCTTCACCATCTCCAACGGTGGCACCTTCGGCTCGATGCTCTCGACCCCGATCATCAACCCGCCGCAGTCGGCCATCCTGGGCGTGCATGCCACCAAGGACCGTGCTGTGGTCGAGAACGGCCAGATCGTGGTGCGCCCGATGAACTACCTGGCGATGAGCTATGACCACCGCATCATCGACGGCCGCGAAGCCGTGCTGGGCCTGGTGGCCATGAAGGACGCGCTGGAAGACCCGTCGCGCCTGCTGTTCGACCTCTGATCAGCGACCCATCATGCACAACGCCCCTTCGGGGGCGTTTGTCCAACCCCACAGGAATAGAACATGTCCCAAGCATTTGACGTCGTCGTGATCGGTGCCGGCCCCGGCGGCTACATTGCGGCCATCCGTGCGGCCCAGCTCGGCTTCAAGGTGGCCTGCATCGACGAATGGAAGAACGCCGCCGGCGGCCCGGCCCCGGGTGGCACCTGCACCAACGTCGGCTGCATCCCCTCCAAGGCGCTGCTGCAGTCGTCCGAGCACTACGAGCACGCGCTGCACCATTTCGCCGACCATGGCATCAGCACCGGCACGGTGAAGATGGATGTGGCCAAGATGGTTGGCCGCAAGGACGGCGTCGTGAAGCAGAACAACGACGGCATCCTGTACCTGTTCAAGAAAAACAAGGTCACTTTCTTCCACGGCCGTGGCTCTTTCGCCAAGGCTGTGGATGGCGGCTACGAGATCAAGGTGACCGGCGCCAAGGAAGAGATCATCAGCGGCAAGCAGGTGATCGTGGCCACGGGTTCCAACCCGCGTGCCCTGCCGGGCGTGGCCTTCGACGAGGAACAGATCCTCTCCAACGACGGTGCGCTGCGCATCGGCGCCGTGCCCAAGAAGCTGGGCGTGATCGGCTCCGGTGTGATCGGCCTGGAAATGGGCTCGGTCTGGCGCCGTCTGGGTGCCGACGTCACCATCCTCGAAGGTCTGCCCACGTTCTTGGGCGCCGCCGACGAGAGCGTGGCCAAGGAAGCGGCCAAGGTCTTCGCCAAGCAGGGCCTGAAGATCGAGCTGGGCGCCAAGGTCGGCGAGGTCAAGACCGGCAAGAAGGGCGTCACGGTGGCCTACACCAATGCCAAGGGCGAAGCCCAGGAGCTGGCGGTGGACAAGCTCATCGTGTCCATCGGCCGCGTGGCCAACACCAACGGCCTGAACCCCGAGGCCGTGGGCCTGCAGCTGGACGAGCGTGGCGCGATCGTGGTCGACGCCGAGTGCCGCACCAACCTGCCCGGCGTCTGGGCGGTCGGTGACGTGGTGCGCGGCCCCATGCTGGCGCACAAGGCCGAAGAAGAAGGCGTGGCCGTGGCCGAGCGTATCGCGGGCCAGCACGGTCATGTCAACTTCGACACCATCCCCTACGTCATCTACACCAGCCCCGAGATCGCCTGGGTCGGCAAGACCGAACAGCAGCTCAAGGCCGAAGGTGCCGCCTACAAGGCAGGCCAGTTCCCGTTCCTGGCCAATGGCCGTGCGCGCGCGCTGGGTGACACGACGGGCTTCGTCAAGATCCTGGCCGACGCCAAGACCGACGAGATCCTGGGCGTGCACATCATCGGCCCGATGGCTTCGGAGCTGATTGCCGAAGCCGTGATGGCGATGGAGTTCAAGGCCAGCAGCGAAGATATTGCCCGCATCTGCCACGCGCATCCGTCCTTGAGCGAAAGCACCAAGGAAGCCGCGTTGGCGGTGGACAAGCGCACGCTGAACTTCTGATCGCCAGGTCCGCGCCACGCATGTCCGTCAAGGCGACCTACGAAGCCGCGCTCGCCGAGCGCGGCTTTTCTTCTGATCCGGCGCAGTTGCGTGCCATCGAGGCACTGGAGCGCTGTGCGGCCGAGTGGGGTTCCTACAAGCAGCGCCGCTCCAATGCACTGAAGAAGCTCTTCATCAAGCCGGCGATCCCGCGCGGCGTCTACATGTATGGCGGGGTGGGGCGGGGCAAGTCCTTCCTGATGGACTGCTTCTACAACGCGGTGCCGATCAAACGCAAGACGCGTCTGCATTTTCACGAGTTCATGCGCGAGGTGCACCGTGAGTTGCGCGAGTTGCAGGGCACGGTGAACCCGCTGGACGAGCTGGGCGCGCGCATCGCGAAGCGCTACAAGCTGATCTGCTTCGACGAATTCCACGTGGCGGACGTGACCGATGCCATGATCCTGCATCGCCTGCTGGAGGCCCTGTTCAAGGCTGGCGTGGGCTTTGTCACCACGTCCAATTTCCATCCCGACGGCCTCTATCCGGACGGCCTGCACCGGGACCGCATCCTGCCGGCCATCGAACTGCTCAAGCAGCGGCTGGAGGTCATCAACGTCGACAACGGCACCGACTACCGCCAGCGCACGCTCACGCACATCCAGCTCTATCACTGCCCGCTGGGTGATGCAGCCGATGCCGCGATGGCCCAGGCCTTCGATCAGTTGGCCGAAGCGGCCGACGAAAGCCCGGTGATGCACATTGAATCGCGCGAAATCCGGGCATTGCGCCGCGCCGGCGGTGTGATCTGGTTCGACTTCCGCACCCTGTGCGGTGGCCCGCGCTCGCAGAACGATTACCTGGAGATCGCCAGCCAGTTTCACACGCTGCTGCTGTCGAACGTGCCGCAGATGGCGGTGCGCCAGGCCTCGGAGGCGCGGCGTTTCACCTGGCTGGTTGACGTGCTCTACGACCGGCGCGTCAAGCTCATCATGTCGGCAGCGGTACCGCCCGCACAGCTGTACCTTGACGGCCCGATGGCCCACGAGTTTCCGCGCACGGTGTCGCGCCTGGGCGAGATGCAGTCGGCAGAGTACCTGGCGCTGGAACACCGGACCGTCGATACGGGATTGACTTGATGGCCTGAAGTGATGGCCCGTGAGGGGGCGGCCGCGGCAGCGGCACCGGGATGCTACCCCAAGGGGTCCAGCTTGACGATGACCAGTGAAAGGTTGTCGCCCATGCCTTTGGCACGTGTGCGGGCCTTCTGGATCAGGAACTCGCAGGCTTCGCGCGGGGTGAGCATGGCGATGGTGCTGGCCAACTCGTCGGGCGTGAAGTAGTGCCAGACACCATCGCTGCAGGCCATCAGGGCGTCACCCGTGGACAGCCTGGGCACCACATGCAGGTCCACCGGCGGTTCGCTGTCGGTCCCCAGGCAACCCATCAGGATGTTCGAGTGGGGGTGGTCCAGTGCTTCCTGCTCGGTGATCTCGCCCTGGTTGACCAGGGTCTGCACGTACGAGTGGTCCATGGTGCGGGTTACCAGGCGACCATGGCGGAAATGGTAGATGCGCGAGTCGCCCGCGTGTACCCAGTGGCACTCGCCCGACGGGTTGATGAGAAAGGCGGCGATGGTGCTGTGCGGCTCCTGCTCGGCAGACACGGCCGTGAGTTTGATGACGAGGTGCGACTCTTCGACGATTTGCCTGAGCAAGGCCGAGGGGTCGTCCGTTTCCGGATCAAAACGCTCGAACAACTGGCGTGCCGTGAGCATGACCTGGTCAGATGCCTTGCGCCCGCCACTGCGCCCGCCCATGCCATCGGCGACCACCGCCAGCAGGCAGCCGGCATGCTGTGCATGGTGCAGCAGGCACACCTGATCCTGCTGATAGTCGCGGTCACCCCGATGGATGCCGGTCGAGGCCTGGATGCGGAAGCCTTTGCTGCTGTTCATGGGATGGGCGTATTCACCAGAGCTTCCACCAGGGATCATCGCGGCGCCTGAAGGCTTGCTCGCTACCCGGGTAGCTCGATGCCATGACGCGGCGTGCGTCGTCGCGCAGTTGCGTCATGCCCAGCGCATCGTACGAGTGGATCAGGATGTACAGCGCCTCTTCAAGCGCCGGCGCATCGCTGTACTCGGCCAGTGCCGCCTGGGCACGGTTGATGGCCGCCACATAGGCACCGCGGCTGTAGTAGTAGCGGGCGACGTGAACCTCGTACTGCGCCAGCGAGTTGATGATGTAGGTCATGCGCGCCCGCGAATCGGCCGCGTAGCGTGAGTTCGGAAAGCGCTCGACCAGTTCGCGGAACGACTCGAAGGACTCCTTGGCCGCTTTCTGGTCACGCTCGGACAGATCCTGGCGCGAGAGATTGCCCAGGAAGCCGAGGTTGTCGTTGAAGTTGATGAGGCCCTTGAGGTACAGGGCATAGTCCATGGCCGGGCTGGCCGGATGGAGCTTCATGAAGCGGTCGATGGTGGCCAGGGCCTGGGCCTGCTCGCCCGCTTTGTAGTGGGTGAAGGCCTTGTCCAGTTGTGCTTGCTGGGCCAACGGCGTGCCGGCAGCGCGGCCTTCGAGCTTTTCGTACAGGTCGACGGCCTTGTCGAAGTTGCCCGAGCGGCGCTCGTCCTGCGCTTCGCTGTAAATCTTGTTCGGGCTCCAGCCGGCAGTCTCATCCCGGGACGTGCTGCTGCAGCCTTGCAGCACGATGGCGCCCGCCAAGGCGAGCGGCACCAATGATAATCTGGACGAACGCATCACTCGCACACCTTTGCAATGGGGATAACAGGTCTTGCCATCTGAAATTATATCGACGGGTGCCGTACCTGCCTTGCCGGAAGGCGACGAGGCCGAACTGGCGGACCAACCGGCGCCGGAAATCGAGTGTCGCCTATGCACGGTCCCGCCAGCGCTGCACAGCCAGCGCTTGGACAAGGTGCTGGCCGTGCTGGTTCCCGAGTTCTCCCGCACCTATCTGCAACAGCTGATTGCCGATGGGGCGGTGCGACGCCTGGCGGGTACCGCGGTCAAGCCGGCGGCACGTCTGGCGGCAGGCGAGCAACTCGAGATCGAACTGCGGCCCACCCAGCAGGCGATGGCCTTCGTGGCGCAGCCGATGGCGCTGGACATCGCCCATGAAGACGAACATCTGCTGGTGATCCGCAAGCCCGCCGGGTTGGTGGTGCATCCGGCCGCTGGCCACTGGAGCGGCACGCTGCTCAATGGCCTGCTGGCCCACCACGCCGGAGCAGCCCGGTTGCCTCGCGCCGGCATCGTGCACCGGCTCGACAAGGACACCTCGGGCCTCATGCTGGTGGGCAAGACCCGGCAGGCGGTCGACGCGCTGGTCCGCATGATCGCCGCCCGCGAGGTCCGGCGCCAGTACGTCGCGCTGGCACATGGCCTGTGGCGATGCGCCGGCGAACTGGAGGTGGATCGCCCCATTGGCCGCGATCCGCGCAACCGCCTGCGCATGGCGGTGGTCGCGGGAGGCAAGCCGGCACGGACGACCATCACGCGCCTGGATGGCAACGGCGAGGCCACCCTGGTGGCATGCCGGCTGCACACCGGGCGCACGCACCAGATCCGGGTGCATCTGTCGGTACTGGGTCATCCGCTGGTGGCCGATGTGCTGTATGGCGGCAAACCGGCATGGGGACTGGCGCGGCAGGCGCTGCATGCGATCCGGCTCGATCTCCGGCATCCGGTGACGGACCAGCCCTTGTCCTTTGAATGGGGCGTACCGCCCGATCTGTCCGATGCCATCGCCGCGGCGGGCCTCCGGTACAATGGGCTGCACCCGGCCTGACACCTGTGTCCGGCCTGCCACCATTCGCCTGGCAGGTGGCCGCATCGCATGGCGTGTCTGTCCGCGCACGCCGTGTTCCCTGATAGTCTTCCGGACTCCCGCAAGCCGGGTCTGTCGCCGCGCAGACCCTTCCACCAGATACCTGATGCGATGAACACCACGGATGCCCGTCGCGTCCTCGAAACCGCACTGATCTGCGCCCAGCAGCCGATGAGCCTGCGCGATATGGGCGTGTTGTTCGATGACGAACTGTCGCCCGACACGATCAAGACGCTGCTGACCGATCTGCAACTGGAGTGGGCGGACCGGGGGGTGGAGCTGGTCCGGGTGGCCAGTGGCTGGCGCTTCCAGAGCCGCCCCGAGATGCGCCACTACCTGGATCGCCTGCACCCGGAAAAACCACCACGCTACAGCCGCGCCGTGATGGAGACGCTGGCGATCATCGCCTACCGGCAGCCCGTGACCCGTGGTGACATGGAGGAGATCCGTGGCGTGACCATCGCTTCTTCCATCATCAAACAGCTCGAGGACCGTGGCTGGGTCGAGGTGATCGGTCACCGCGAAACGGTGGGACGTCCGGCGCTGCTCGCAACCACGCGGCAGTTCCTGGACGACCTTGGGCTCGCCTCGCTGGATCAACTGCCACCGCTCGAAGGCAACGAAGTGCAGGAGTCCGCACTCGATCGCCTGGATTTCGAGGCGCTGGGTGCTTCCCTGTCGCCTGCCGATGAACCCCCTTCCGACCAAGCCCCATTGTCCGATCATGAACCCGGCAACGCCACCGAATCCCCCCGTTGAACAGGCCCTGGCAGCGGACGACGCGCTGCGATTCGAGGAGGTCGTCAGCGGCGCCTTCGATGCCGAGCAAGAATCCCAGGCAGCGCCGCCCAAGCGCGTGCTGGCGCCGCAACCCGAGTCACCCAAGCTGCACAAGGTGCTCGCGCAGGCCGGCATGGGTTCGCGCCTGGAAATGGAGCAGATGATCCTGGAGGGGCGGATCTCGGTCAATGGCGAACCGGCCCATATCGGGCAACGCATCCAGCATGGCGACAGCGTGAAGATCAATGGCAAGCCGGTGCGCCTGCGCATCGCGCCACCACCGCCACGCGTGCTCGCCTATCACAAGCCGTCCGGTGAAGTGGTGACGCACGACGACCCGCAGAACCGGCCAACCGTGTTCCGCCGTCTGCCCCGCCTGCCGCAGGGCAAGTGGCAGTCGGTGGGTCGGCTGGACCTCAACACGGAGGGCCTGCTGCTGCTGACCAATTCGGGTGAGTTGGCCAACCGGCTCATGCATCCGCGTTTCGGTCTGGAGCGCGAGTACGCCGTACGCGTGCTGGGCGCCCTGTCCAACGAAGAAAAGCAGCGCCTGCTCTCGGGAGTGCAGCTTGATGACGGGGTGGCGCAGTTCGGCACCATCGAAGACGGTGGCGGTGAAGGCGCCAACTGCTGGTACCGGGTGACCATTGCCGAAGGCCGCAACCGCGAGGTGCGCCGCATGTTCGAGGCCGTTGGCCATGCGGTCAGCCGCCTGATCCGGATCCGCTATGGTGCCGTGGTGCTGCCGCGTGGGCTCAGGCGTGGTCTTTGGGTGGAGCTGCCCCTGCAGGATGTGCTTCGTCTGGCGGATGCCGCCGGCCTGCCGCGAGCGACGCCGGCCGAGACCGGCGGGCGTCGCGCCGGTGGCAAGGCGGGGTTCCGCAAGGGTGGTCCGCGTGGTGCGGGCGGCCCGCAGCGCCCCGCTGCAGGCGCGCCGGCACCGGACCGGCGAGCCGGTGCCGGCGGCGACAAGCGCAATCGGGGCGGAAAGCAGGGCCCCGACCCCATGAAGACCTCTCTGGGCTACATCGGCCAGGACGCCATGCAGCGCAAGCGGGAACAGGACGCACGGCGACCGGCGGCAAGCCGGCGCAAGCCGGGCCGGAATGCGGGGCGCTGACGGGTTGATCCGGAAGGCGCCGTTGTAGAATCGCAAGCTTTGCGGTCAGCAGCGCAAGGAACTCTTTTACCTACACAATTCCAAGGAATATCATGGCCATCGAACGTACCCTGTCCATCATCAAGCCCGACGCCGTTGCCAAGAATGTCATCGGCCAGATCTACGCTCGCTTCGAGGCTGCCGGTCTGAAGATCGTGGCCGCCAAGATGGCCCACCTGTCCTGCGCCGAGGCCGAGCAGTTCTACGCCGTGCACAAGGAGCGCCCCTTCTTCAAGGATCTGGTGGACTTCATGGTGTCCGGCCCGGTCATGATCCAGGTCCTCGAAGGTGAAGGCGCCATCGCCAAGAACCGCGACCTGATGGGTGCCACCGACCCGAAGAAGGCTGCCCCCGGCACCATCCGCGCCGACTTCGCCGACAGCATCGACGCCAATGCCGTGCATGGCTCCGACGCCCCTGAAACCGCTGCCGTGGAAGTGGCCTTCTTCTTCCCTGGCATGAACGTCTATTCGCGCTGAGATCCGGCGCGTTCATCATGCCATGACGGTCAATCTGCTCGACTTCGATCTCGAGGGCTTGGCCGCCTTTTGCGAAAAGCTGGGCGAAAAGCGCTTCCGCGCCGTCCAGCTTTTTCGCTGGATCCATCAGAAGGGGGCATCCCGCTTCGACGAGATGACCGATCTCGCGCGCAGCCTGCGCGAGAAGCTCCCGTCCGTCTGCTCCATCACGCCGTTGCCCGTGCTCTCGCGCCAGGATTCGGCTGACGGCACCATCAAGTGGCTGTTCGATGTGGGTGACGGCAACGCCGTCGAGACGGTGTTCATTCCCGAAGATGACCGTGGCACGCTGTGCGTGTCCTCGCAGGCCGGCTGCGCGGTTGGCTGCCGCTTCTGCTCCACCGGCCATCAGGGTTTTTCGCGCAACCTCACCACCGGCGAGATCCTCGCCCAGCTCTGGTACGCCGAGCACTACCTGCGCCAGCACCTGAACAGCAAGGAACGCGTGATCACCAACGTGGTGATGATGGGCATGGGCGAGCCGCTGCAGAACTACGGTGCGCTGGTGCCGGCCCTGAGGGTCATGCTCGATGACCACGCCTATGGCCTGTCGCGCCGGCGCGTGACGGTCTCGACCTCCGGCGTGGTGCCGATGATCGACCGCCTGGCCAAGGACTGCCCGGTGGCCTTGGCGGTGTCGCTGCACGCACCCAACGATGCGTTGCGCGACGGCCTCGTGCCGCTGAACCGCAAGTACCCGATCGCCGAACTGCTCGACGCCTGCCTGCGCTACCTGCCCGCGGCGCCGCGCGATTTCATCACGTTCGAGTACTGCATGCTCGACGGTGTCAACGACCAGCCCGAGCATGCGCAGCAACTGCTGGCGCTGCTGCGTGGGCATGGCGGCACCGGCGTGCCCTGCAAGCTGAACCTCATTCCGTTCAACCCGTTCCCGGATTCCGGTCTGAAATGCTCGCCGCGCAGCACTGTGCTGCGCTTCGGCCAGATGCTGAACGAGGGCGGAATCGTCACCACCGTGCGCAAGACGCGGGGCGACGACATCGATGCCGCCTGCGGCCAGTTGGCCGGTGACGTGCTGGACCGTACCCAGGCGGCTCGACGCATGGCGCAACTGCGCGCGGCTGGCGTCCACCCAGTCAAGGTGGTGCCTAGCCTTCCACAGACTACTCATCAGGAGGATTCGGCATGAGCCTTGTTTCACCGTCTGCCGGCGCCGCCCCGCGAGGGCGGCTCGGCCTGCTGGCCTCGAGCCTGGTGCTCCTGGCCGCGCTTGCCGGCTGTGCCAGCGGGCCTGGCGGCGCGACAGGTGGGCAGGCCACAGAACCTCTGACGGAATCCGACGAGCCGGAGGCTCGAACGCGTGCCCGCCTGCGCGTGGAACTGGCCACGGGTTATTTCGAGCAGGGCAAGGCGACGGTCGCCCTGGACGAGATCAAGCAGGCGCTGGCCGCCGACCCGACCTATGCCCCGGCCTATGTGTTGCGGGGCCTCGTCTACATGCGCCTGAATGACAACCGGCTGGCTGAAGACAGCTTCCGGCGTGCCCTGCAGATCAGTCCGCGCGATCCGGACGCATTGCACAACTACGGCTGGTTCCAGTGTCTCCAGGGTCGCCGCCCGCAGGCGATCGAACTGTTCCAGCAGGCGCTGGCCAGCCCGGTCTACGGCGGCCAGGCCAAGACCCTCATGGCCAAGGGTATCTGCCAGGTCCAGATGGGGCAGCTGGCCGAGGCGGAAGGCAGCTTCGCCCGCTCCTATGAGCTGGATGCGGCCAACCCGGTGTCGGCCTACAACCTGGCCCGCTTGCTGTACCGCCGGGGCGAGTACGTGCGGGCGCAGTTCTATGCACGCCGCCTGAACAATTCCGAGCAGGCCAACGCGGAATCCCTCTGGCTGGGTATCGGTATCGAGCGCCGTCTGGGCGAGACGCAGGCGGCCGAGCAGCTGGGCCAGCAACTGCTGCGCCGCTTCCCCCAGTCGCGTGAGGCGGCCTCTTACCGGCGAGGGGGGCATCATGACTGAGTCCACCATGCACGAGACCGTGGCCCCGGTCCGGTTGCGCCGGGCGCGCGAGGAAGCCGGCTTGCATATCGTCGCCCTGGCTTCCGCGCTGAAAGTGCCGGTGCACAAGCTCGAAGCGCTCGAAGAGGGGCGCTACGATGAGTTGCCCGACATGGTGTTTGCGCGTGCCCTGGCGTCCAGCGTCTGCCGACACCTGCAGGTCGATCCGGGGCCGGTGCTGGATGAAATTCCGCATCCTGACGCGACCCTGGGCGAGATTCCCCGGGCCATCAGCGCGCCGTTCCGCACGTCGGCGGTGGACCTGGGTGGCAGTGCCGCCGTCGGGTCCGGTGGCATGAAGAAGGCGGCCTGGCTGGCTGGTGTCCTGGTGCTCGCTGCTGTGGTGGTGATGCTGTTGCCCGAGAACATGCCCTGGTCCGGCTGGTTGACGCCGGCCGTTCAGAACGACGTGGTGGCCGAGCCGGTCTCTTCCGCCAGCGAAACGCCGGTCGTGGCGCCGCTGCTCCAGGGGGCCGTGGCGCCGACTCAGGGCGAAGCGCCGGTCAGCGAGTCGCCGGGTGAGGGTGCCGTGCCTGCGCCGGGCAATGACACGGTGCCCGCCGTGTCGACTGCTGACACAGCGGCGGCCACCGGGGACGCGCCTGTGGCGGCGGGGCTGTTGGTGCTGACGGCGCGCGGGGACTCCTGGGTGGAGGTCACCAACGGTCATGGCGCGGTGGTGGTCCAGCGCATGATGCGGGCCGGGGATGCGCTGGACTTCTCTACTTCTCCCCCCTACACCGTGGTACTGGGCCGTGCCGATCAGGTGGATGTGTCTGTTCGCGGCAAGCCGTTTGACGTGCTGCCGCTGGCCCGCAACAGCGTGGCCCGTTTCGAGGTGAAGTGAAAACCATGGAATCCCGGGTAATCGACCGTGACCTGCCGGCAGCCGCGCCGCAGGCGCCCATCGCGCTGGGCGAAGCCAGCGTGCGCCGCAGCCTGCAGGGGGTCGTGGCCTGGGGGGATCACCGCATCACGATCGGCGGCGATGCGCCGGTGCGCGTGCAGTCCATGACCAATACGGACACGGCCGACGCGATTGCCACGGCGATCCAGGTCAAGGAGCTGGCGCAGGCGGGCTCCGAGCTGGTGCGTATCACCGTCAACAACGACGAGGCGGCCAAGGCCGTGCCCTACATCCGCGAACAGCTTGACCGCATGGGCGTGAACGTGCCCTTGATCGGCGACTTTCACTACAACGGCCACAAGCTCTTGTCCGACCACCCGGCCTGCGCCGAAGCCCTGTCCAAGTACCGCATCAACCCCGGCAACGTCGGCAAGGGCGAGAAGGGCGACCGCCAGTTCGCGCAGATGGTCGAGATCGCTGCCCGCCTGGGCAAGGCCGTGCGCATCGGCGTCAACTGGGGCAGTCTCGACCAGGAACTGCTGGCCCGCCTGATGGACGAGAACGCCGCGCGCGCGCAGCCCTGGGACACACGCCAGGTGATGTACGAGGCGCTCATCACCTCGGCCATCGGGTCGTCGCACAAGGCAGAGTCCATCGGGCTGCCGCGTGAGCAGATCATGCTCTCGTGCAAGGTCAGCGGCGTGCAGGACCTCATCGCTGTCTATCAGGCGCTGGCGCAGCGCTGCGACAACCCGCTGCACCTGGGCCTGACCGAGGCCGGCATGGGCACCAAGGGCACGGTGGCGTCCACCGCGGCGCTGTCGGTGCTGCTGCAGCAGGGCATCGGCGACACCATCCGCGTCTCCCTCACGCCCCAGCCGGGCGAGGCGCGCACGCAGGAGGTGGTGGTCGCCTCCGAAATCCTGCAGGCGCTGGGCCTGCGCGTTTTCGTGCCCAGCGTCACGGCCTGCCCGGGCTGCGGGCGCACGACCAGCACCACCTTCCAGGAACTGGCCAAGCAAATCGATGACTTCCTGCGCGCCTCGATGCCCCTGTGGCGCTCCCGCTATCCCGGGGTCGAGGGGCTCAAGGTCGCCGTCATGGGTTGCATCGTCAATGGCCCCGGCGAGAGCAAGCATGCCGACATCGGCATCAGCCTGCCGGGCACCGGCGAGGCGCCCGCCGCGCCGGTGTACATCGATGGGCAGAAGGCCATGACCTTGCGCGGCGAGGGCATTGCGCGCGAATTCCAGGGCATCGTCGAAAACTACATCCAAGAACGTTTCGGGGCCAGGTCCTGACGCGCACGGCGTCGGTGAACCATGGCGAACCGGACCCCCACATCCACATGGCAGAAAAACTGAGCGCCGTCAAAGGCATGAACGACATCGCGCCGCCCGACTCGGCGCACTGGGAATGGCTCGAAGAGCGCGTGCGCGACCTGATGCGGCGCTACGGCTATCGCAACTTCCGCGCACCGATCGTCGAACCCACCGCGTTGTTCGTGCGCGGCCTGGGCGAGGTGACCGACATCGTCGAGAAGGAGATGTACGCCTTCGAGGACAAGCTCAACGGCGAGCACCTGACCCTGCGCCCGGAGGGCACGGCGGGCGTGGTGCGCGCGGCCATCGAGCACAACCTGACCTACGACGGTGGCAAGCGGCTGTTCTACATCGGTCCGATGTTCCGCCACGAACGCCCGCAGCGTGGCCGCTACCGCCAGTTCCACCAGATCGGCGTCGAGGCGCTGGGCTTTGCCGGACCCGATGTCGATGCCGAGCTGATCGTGCTGGCCTGTGATCTCTGGGCCGAACTGGGCTTGAAAGACATCGCGCTGGAGATCAACAGTCTGGGCCAGCCGGCCGAGCGCCTGGCGCACCGGCAGGCGCTCATCGCGCATCTGGAGGCGCATGCCGACCAACTGGACGAGGACGCCAAGCGGCGCCTGTACAGCAACCCGCTGCGCATCCTGGACACCAAGAACCCGGCGATGCAGGCACTGGTGGAAGCCGCGCCCAAGCTGATGGACTTCCTGGGTGCCGACTCGCTGCGCCATTTCGACACCTGGCGCAAGCTGCTGGAAAAGCAGGGCGTGAGCTACCGCATCAACCCGCGCCTGGTGCGCGGCATGGACTACTACAACCTGAGCGTGTTCGAGTTCGTGACCACCGAACTGGGCGCGCAGGGCACGGTGTGCGCCGGTGGCCGCTACGACGGCCTGTTCGCGCAGATCGGTGGCAAGGCGACCCCGGCCGTGGGCTGGGCGCTGGGCGTCGAACGCATCCTGGAGCTGCTCAAGGCGCAACAAAGCCTGCCGCCGGTACCGGTGCCGGACGCCTATGCCGTGATCCCCGATGCCGCCGCAGTGCCGGTCGCCTTGAACGTGCTGCGCTCGCTGCGCCAGGCGGGTGTCTCGGTGCTCATGCATGCCCAGGGCAACGAGGGCATGGGCAGCATGAAATCGCAATTCAAGAAGGCCGATGCCAGCGGCGCACGTTTCGCGCTGATTTTTGGCGAGCAGGAACTGGCCCAGGGCCAGGTGGCCCTGAAGTCGTTGCGGGGTGAACGGAGCGATTCCGCGTCCGGGCAGCAATTGCTGGACCTGGCCGACGTCGCGAACTGGGCGCCGCGGCTCGTGAACGCCTGAAGCGCCACGGCGTACCGGGGCGCTGCATACAATCCCGACTGGATTTCACGGACGACACATGGCCAAACACCTCGACCTCGAAGAGCAGGAACAGCTCGACCAACTCAAACATTTCTGGGCGCAATACGGCAACCTCATCACCTGGGTGCTGATTGCCGTGGCCGGTGCCACGGCGGCCTGGAATGGCTGGCAGTACTGGCAGCGCTCGCAGGCCACCAAGGCGGCCGCGCTGTACGACGAGGTCGAGCGTGCCGCGCTGGCTCCCGACACCTCCCGGCTCGAAGGGGCACTGTCCGAGATGAAGGACCGCTTTGCTTCGACCGCGCAGGCTTCGCAGGCGGCCTTGCTGGCGGCCCGGACCCTGTTCGAGCAGGGCAAGGCCGAGTCCGCACGAGCAGCCCTGGTCTGGGTGGCCGACAAGGGCGCCGATGATGCCTTCCGCGCCGTCGCACGCCTGCGACTGGCCGCCCTGGATCTGGATGCCGGCCGGCATGACGATGCCTTGAAGGCACTGGACGGTGCCGTGCCAGCCGAGTTCCAGGGTCTGTTCGAGGACCGCCGGGGCGATATTCTGCTGGCCCAGGGCAAGACCGATGACGCGCGTCAGCGCTTCGAGGCGGCCTGGAAAGCGCTGGGCGAGCACAATCCCTACCGCCAGTTGGTCGAGGTGAAGCTGGCTTCGCTGGGGGTGGCACCGGCCTCGCTCAATCCGCCCAAGGAGTTCTGATGATGGCGATGTCTTCTTTCAAGTTCCCGAGGCTGGCCTTGGTCGCCATGGCACTCGCCACGGCCGTGCTGGGGGTGGCCTGTTCCTCGGCGCCGGCGCGGCCCAAGCCGGCCGAGCTGCCACCGGTGGCGTCGCTGATCGGCACCCGCCTGGCCTGGTCGGCCCAGGTGGGCCAGGTCCCTGACCAGGCCGTGCCGGTCGTCGCGGCGGGGCAGTTGCTGGTGGCGGGGAGCAACAACACGGTGCGCGCGCTGGACACGGGCTCGGGCAAGGAGATCTGGCAGGTGCGACTGGATGCGCCGGCTGCCACTGGCCTGGGCTCGGACGGCGACACCACAGCCGTGGTGACCACGCGCAACGAACTGGTGGCCATGGCGGCGGGCAAGGAGTTGTGGCGCGTGCGCCTGCCGTCGAGGGTGTTCAGCGCACCGCTGGTCGCTGGCCGGCGGGTGTTCGTGCTGACGGGTGAGCGCAGCGTGCTCGCCTTCGATGGTCGCACCGGTGCGCGTCTGTGGCGGCAACAGCGTGCCGGCGAGCCGCTCGTGCTGCAGCAACCCGGCGTGCTGACGGCCGTCGGCGACACGCTGGTGGTGGGTCTCTCGGGCCGCCTGACGGGACTTCATCCGCTCAACGGCAGTGTTCGCTGGGAGGTGCCCGTGGCGATGTCCCGCGGCACCAACGAGGTTGAGCGACTGGTTGATCTGGTGGCGCCGTTCAGCCGCCAGGGTGCGTCGCTGTGCGTGCGAGCCTACAGTGCGGCAGTGGGCTGCGTGGATGCCGAGCGCGGCATCCTGGCATGGACCAAGCCGGCACAGGGCACGACGGGTGTGCATGGCGATGAAAGCCTGGTGTTTGGCAGCGAGGCCGACGGCACGCTGCGGGCCTGGCGCCGGGCCTCGGGCGAGGTGGCATGGAGCACCGACCGTCTCAAGTGGCGTCAATTGAGTGCGCCGCTGGCGCTGGGTCGTGTCGTGGCCTTCGGTGAGTCCAACGGTACCGTGCACCTGGTTTCGCGCGAGGATGGTCGCGAGATGACCCGTCTGAGCACGGATGGATCGGCCATTGTGGGTGCGCCGCTGCTGGCCGGCCAGTCGCTGGTGGTGCAGACCCGCAATGGCGGTATTTTCGCCTGGCAGCCGCAGTGAGTGGCGCCGGGCACGACCTGAAACTGAAGGATCTGATACTGTGAAACCCGTCATCGCCCTGGTGGGACGCCCGAACGTGGGCAAGTCCACCCTTTTCAACCGGCTGACGGGCACGCGCGACGCCATCGTCGCCGATTTCTCCGGGCTCACGCGCGACCGCCACTATGGTTCCGGCCGGGCGGGCAAGCGGGAGTTCATCGTCATCGACACGGGGGGCTTCGAGCCGGATGCCGGCGAGGGCAGCATCTACCGCGAGATGGCCAAGCAGACCCGGCAGGCCGTGGCCGAATCGGACGTGGTCATCTTCGTGCTGGACGCGCGTGCCGGCCTCAGCGCCCAGGATCACGACATCGCCCGCTACCTGCGCCGCCTGGGCAAACCCACGCTGCTGGTGGCCAACAAGGCCGAGGGCATGACCCAGGGCATGCAGATGGTCGAGTTCTACGAGCTGGGCCTGGGCGAGGTGATGCCGGTGTCAGGTGCGCACGGGCAGGGTGTGCGCAGCATGCTGGACAAGGCGCTCGATCTGGTGCCGGGCCTGGCCGACGAGGACGATGGACAGGATGGCTCCGAGGCTCCAGCCGGCGAGGGGCCGATCCGCCTGGCGGTGGCCGGGCGCCCCAACGTTGGCAAATCCACCCTGATCAACGCCTGGCTGGGTGAGGAACGGCTGGTGGCCTTCGATATGCCGGGCACGACGCGCGATGCGATCAGCGTGCCCTTCGTGCGCAATGGCCGCCAGTTCGAGCTGATCGACACCGCCGGCCTGCGCCGAAAGGGCAAGGTGTTCGAGGCGATCGAGAAGTTCTCGGTGGTCAAGACGCTGCAGGCGATCGAGAGTGCCCATGTGGTCCTGCTGCTGCTCGACGCCACCCAGGGTGTGACCGATCAGGACGCCCACATCGCCGGCTATATCCTGGAAAGCGGTCGGGCGGTGGTGATTGCCATCAACAAGTGGGATGCGGTCGACGCCTACCAGCGTGAGCAGGTCGAACGTCAGGTGGAGAGCAGGCTGGCGTTCCTGAAGTTCGCGCCGCTGCATCTGATTTCGGCGCGCAAGCGTCAGGGTCTGGGGCCACTGTGGAAATCGATCGCACAGGCCCACGCGTCAGCCATGCGCAAGATGTCCACGCCATTGCTGACCCGACTGCTGCAGGAATCGGTGGCCTTTCAGGCCCCGCCCAAGTCCGGCATGTACCGGCCCAAGATGCGCTATGCGCACCAGGGTGGTATGAACCCCCCGGTGATTGTGATTCACGGCAATTCGCTCGAACACGTGCCCGAGGTCTATCGGCGTTTCCTGGAAGGGCGCTTTCGCAAAGCCTTCGATCTGGTCGGCACGCCGTTGCGCATCGAGTTCCGCACGTCGCACAACCCCTACACCGAGTGAGGATCGCCGGCGGTGGCAGCAGTGTCCGCCGCGCCTGTGGTATTGTGCAACCCTCTTTAACAAATCTTGAACACGGAGCATATCGTGAGCAATAACAAAGGCCAACTTTTGCAAGACCCGTTTCTGAACCAGCTCCGCCGCGAACATATTCCGGTTTCGATCTATCTGGTCAACGGCATCAAGCTGCAAGGCCAGATCGAATCGTTCGACCAGTACGTCGTGCTGCTGCGCAACACCGTGACCCAGATGGTCTACAAGCACGCCATCTCCACGATCGTTCCCGGTCGTCCCGTCCAGTTCAGCGTTGCCCCGCAGGACGACGCTGCTGCTTCCTGATCACTGCGCCCTTTCCCGGGCCCCGCACCGGCCCGGTGATCGCGGCCTGATGTCCCCCTGTTGAGCCAGTCCGCCCCCACCCCCACCACCACGCCCTCGGTCATCCTTGTCGGGGTCGATTTCGGCTTGCCGCACTTCGATGGCGAACTCGAGGAGCTGGGCCAACTGGCGCAGACCGCCGGTTACACCATTGCTGCCCGGCTGACCTGCAAGCGCAAAGCGCCCGACCCGGCCCTGTTCGTCGGCTCGGGCAAGGCCGATGAAATTGCGATGCTGGCCCAGAGTACAGGGGCGTCCGAAGTCCTGTTCGACCAGGCGCTGAGCCCGGCGCAACAGCGCAATCTGGAACGGCACCTGGGCAT
This sequence comes from Hydrogenophaga sp., assembly GCF_028698005.1. Classification (GTDB taxonomy): domain Bacteria; phylum Pseudomonadota; class Gammaproteobacteria; order Burkholderiales; family Burkholderiaceae_C; genus Hydrogenophaga. The sequence goes on along the minus strand of NZ_JAQVEJ010000018.1, from coordinate 2,807 downwards.
GCCGGTCAACGACCGCACGTTGCTGATCCTGGACATCTTCGCGCAGCGCGCGCGCAGCCATGAAGGCAAGCTGCAGGTCGAGCTCGCGCGTTTGCAATACCTGCAGACGCGCCTGGTGCGTCGCTGGTCGCACCTGGAAAGGCAAAGTGGTGGCATCGGCATGCGTGGTGGTCCGGGTGAAACCCAGATCGAGCTGGACCGGCGCATGATTTCCGAAGCCATCAAGCGCACGCGCGAGCGCCTGGACAAGGTCAAGCGCCAGCGTGCCACGCAGCGGCGTCAGCGCGAACGGCGCGACGCCTTCAATATTTCGCTGGTCGGCTATACCAATGCCGGCAAGTCCTCGCTGTTCAACGCGCTGGTCAAGGCGCGCGCCTACGCGGCCGACCAGTTGTTTGCCACGCTGGACACCACCACGCGCCAGCTCTATCTGGGCGAAGCAGGGCGTTCGGTGTCGCTGTCCGACACGGTGGGCTTCATTCGCGACCTGCCCCACGGGCTGGTCAATGCCTTTGCCGCCACGTTGCAGGAGGCGGCCGATGCCGACCTGCTGCTGCACGTGGTCGACGCCTCCAATCCTGGGCACCTGGAACAGATGGCGTCCGTGCAGCAGGTGCTGCACGACATCGGCGCCGCGCAGGTGCCGCAGATCCTGGTGTTCAACAAACTCGATGCCCTGGATGCATCCCGGCAGCCTGCGGTGCTGGTGGACCAGATGGAACTCGATGGTCATTGGCTGCCTCGTATCTTCGTCAGCGCGCGGACGGGGCAGGGTTTGCCTCAGTTGCGGGCCCTGCTCGCCGAGCGGGCCGCGGCTGGCTGGGCCGGTGGCCGCTTGCCCGAGAGCGGGTTCACCCCGGAAATCGGGGAAGGCGGCTCATGATTGGGCACAATGTGGGTGTTCGATCCGAACCGGGTTCTCTACAGAAGGGTATGCATATGAATCGTTCGGCCCATCAGGCCGCCCGCCCCGAGGGAGTGATGTCGCGCTTGCTGCGTTTTCTGCCGGGCATGTTCAACCTCAACGATCCTCGCTGGGGCCGGGGTGGCGATGGCTCGTCTGCCGAGCAGCCGCGTCCGCGCCAGGAAGGTGGCCAGGATGAGCAGCGGCCGCCCAACCACGGACAGCAGCGCCCGCAGGGTCCCAACCAGGGCCCCCCGGATCTGGATGAGCTCTGGCGCGATTTCAACCGCAAGCTGGGCGGCCTGTTCGGCGGCGGTGGCCAGGGGGGAGGTCGTCAGGGCGGCACGCCCGGCGGCTTCAACCCCAGCCCCAAGTCGACCGGCATTGGTGTTGGCCTGATCGCTGGCGTAGCTGTGCTGATCTGGCTGGGCACGGGCTTTTTCATCGTGCAGGAAGGCCAGCAGGCCGTCATCACCCAGTTCGGCAAGTACCACAGCACCGTCGGCGCCGGCTTCAACTGGCGCCTGCCATACCCTGTGCAACGCCACGAGACGGTGTTTGTGACGCAGTTGCGCTCGGTCGATGTCGGGCGGGACACGATCGTTCCGGCCACAGGGATCCGCGAATCGTCGATGCTGACCGAGGACGAAAACATCGTCGACATCAAGTTCGTTGTCCAGTACCGCCTGAGCGATGCGCGCGCCTTCCTGTTCGAAAGCCGCGATCCCGATGCCGCCGTGGTCAAGGCCGCCGAGACGGCGGTGCGCGAGGTGGTGGGCAAGATGAAAATGGACGCGGTGTTGGCCGAAGAGCGTGACCAGATCGCGCCGCGCGTGCGCAATCTGATGCAGACCATCCTGGACCGCTACAACGTGGGCATCGAGATTGCCGGTGTGAACCTGCAGCAGGGTGGGGTACGTCCGCCCGAGCAGGTGCAGGCCGCGTTCGACGACGTTCTCAAGGCCAGCCAGGAGCGCGACCGCGCCAAGAACGAAGCCGAAGCCTATGCCAACGACGTGGTGCCGCGCGCTCGTGGTACCGCCTCGCGCCTGACCGAAGAGGCCGAAGGTTACAGTGCCCGTATCGTGGCCCAGGCCGAAGGTGATGCGCAGCGTTTCAAATCGGTGCTGGCCGAATACCAGAAGGCGCCTCAGGTGACCCGCGAGCGCATGTACATCGATGCCATGCAGGAGGTCTATACCAATGCCACCAAGGTGGTGGTCGATTCGCGTGCCGGCTCCAACCTGCTGTATCTGCCGCTGGACAAGCTGATGCAGGTGGGCGCGGTGGAGGCCACGCCACCGGCCTCGACCAGCGTGCCATCGTCATCGGCCCCGACCGGCTCCTCGGTGCCGCTGCCCAGCGCCAATGCCTCGCGTTCGCGCGACCGCGACAGCCGCTGAGTCGGGGACAGGAAGCAAGTACATGAACAAGATCGGATTCCTCATTTCGTCGCTGCTGGTGGCGCTGGCCTTGGCCAGTTCCATGCTGTTCGTGGTCGATCAGCGGCAGTTTGGCGTGCTGTTCCAGCTCGGCCAGATCAAGCAGGTGGTCACCGAGCCAGGGCTGAATTTCAAACTCCCCCCGCCGTTCCAGAACGTGTCCTACATCGACAAGCGTTTGCTGACGCTGGAGAGCAACGACACCGAGCCTACGCTCACGGCCGAGAAGCAGCGCGTGGTGATCGACTGGTACGTGCGCTGGCGCATCAGCGACCCGCAGGCCTACATCCGCAATGTGGGCCTGAACGAGGCCGCCGGCGCCCTGCAGCTCAATCGGGTGGTGCGCAACTCCTTCCAGCAGGAGGTGAACAAACGCACACTCAAGGAATTGCTGAACACGCAGCGCGAGCAACTGATGGCCGACGTGAAAAGGGAAGTGCTGGAAGCGGTGCGTGGTGCCG
>NZ_JAQVEJ010000146.1 GCF_028698005.1 Hydrogenophaga sp. | reverse complement strand
CGGGATGGCGCGCGAACAGGAAGTTGGCCGACGAGGGCAGGCAGGCAAAGCCACGCTGCGTCAGCGCACCGGTCAGCCATTCGCGCGAGGCGATGATCTGCTGGCGCGTCTGCTCGAAGTGCGCGTGATCTTCCAGTGCCGCCTGGGCACCGATTTGCGCCAGCCGGTCCAGCGGATAGGAGTTGAAGCTGTCCTTGACCACCATCAGCGCCTCGATCAGCGGCGCCTGGCCAAGCGCGAAACCCACCCTCAGGCCGGCCAGCGAGCGCGACTTGGACAGGGTCTGCACCACGAGCAGGTTCGGGAACTCGCCGACCAGGCTGACCGCGCTGTCGGCGCCGAAGTCCACGTAGGCCTCGTCGATCACGACCACGGACCCCGGGTTGGCCTGCAGCAGCGCGCGGATGTCGGCCAGCGGCAGCGCCACGCCCGTGGGCGCATTCGGGTTGGGCAGCACGATGCCACCGTTGGGACGCGCGTAGTCGGCCACACGCACCTCGAAGGTGTCGGTCAGCGGGATGCGCTCGGCCGCCACGCCGTAGAGGTTGGCGTACACCGGGTAGAAGCTGTAGGTGATGTCGGGGAACAGTACCGGCCGGCCGTGCCGCAGCAGGGCCATGAAGGCCAGCGCCAGCACCTCGTCGGAGCCATTGCCGACGAACACCTGGTCGGTGCCCAGGCCGTGCAGGCCGGCGATGGTCTGGCGCAGCGCCAGCGCCTGCGGGTCGGGGTACAGGCGCAGGCGCTCGTCCAGCGCCTCGCGCATGCGCGCCAGCGCCAGCGGCGACGGCGGGTACGGGTTCTCGTTGGTGTTGAGCTTGATCCAGCCGCCGCCCTGCGGCTGCTCGCCCGGCACATAGGCGTGCAGGCCGCGGATCGCCGGGCTCCAGAACGGAGAGTCGGCCGCGCTCATGCCTCGTTCCCCGCGACGATGCTGAGCACCGCCATGCGCACCGCGATGCCGAAGGTCACCTGCGGCAGGATCACGCTCTGCGGGCCGTCGGCCACGGCGGAATCGATCTCGACGCCGCGGTTGATCGGGCCCGGGTGCATGACGATGGCGTCGGGCTTGGCCCAGCGCAGGCGCTCGGTCGTGAGGCCGAAGCTCTTGAAGTATTCCTGGCTCGAGGGCAGCAGCGCGCCGCTCATGCGCTCGTTCTGCAGGCGCAGCGTGATGACCACGTCGCAGTCCCTGATGCCCTCCTCCAGCGTGTGGCACACGCGCACGCCCAGGTGCGACAGGTCGCTGGGCACCAGCGTGCGCGGGCCGACCACGCGCACGTCGGGGCAGCCCAGCGCGGTCAGCGCATGGATGTCGGAGCGCGCCACGCGCGAGTGCACGACGTCACCGACGATGGCCACCGACAGCTTGGTGAAGTCCTTCTTGTAGTGGCGGATGGTGTAGGCGTCGAGCAGGCCCTGCGTCGGGTGCGCATGGCGCCCGTCACCGGCGTTGACCACGTGCACGTGCGGCGCCACGTGCTGGGCGATCAGGTAGGGGGCGCCGCTTTCGCTGTGGCGCACGACGAAGATGTCGGCCGCCATGGCCGAGAGGTTGGCGATGGTGTCGAGCAGCGACTCGCCCTTGGCGGTGGAACTGCGCGCGATGTCCAGCGTGTACACGTCGGCCGACAGGCGCGTGGCGGCGATGTCGAAGGTGGTGCGGGTGCGGGTGCTGTTCTCGAAGAACAGGTTGAACACGCTCTTGCCGCGCAACAGCGGCACCTTCTTGACCTCGCGGTCGTTGACGCTGACGAAGTTCGACGCCGTGTCGAGGATGTGCGTGAGGATCTCGCGCGGCAGGCCTTCGGTGGACAGCAGGTGGATCAGCTCGCCGTTGCGGTTGAGCTGGGGGTTGTTGCGTGTCTTGCTCATGCCTGTGCCTCCACGGCGAAACGCAGGCAGCCGCCCTCGTCGCGCACCAGCTCCAGCGATTGCGATGCGGGCAGCGTGACCCGGGCCGCGGCAAAGTCGGCCTGCACCGGGAGTTCACGCCCGCCCCGGTCCACCAGCACGGCCAGCCGGACGCTGGCCGGCCGGCCGTAGTCGAACAGCTCGTTGAGCACCGCGCGCAGCGTGCGGCCGGTGTAGAGCACGTCATCGACCAGCAGCACGTGGGCGCCACCGACCTCGAACGGCAGGCGCGTCTGTGCGGTGACCGACAGCCCGCGCTTGGCGAAGTCGTCGCGGTGCATGGACGAGGAAATCACGCCGGCCTCGCCGTCCAGGCCCAGGTCGCGCTGCAGGCGCTGGGCCAGCCAGGCACCACCGGAGGTGATGCCGACCAGCCGCAGCGGGCCGTCGGCACTGGCGATCAGGCCACGCACGCCGCGCAGCAGCGTCTGGTAGAGCTGCTCGGCGTCGATGTGCAGCGAATCCTGTAGATGGGTGGATGGGGTCATGGCAGTTGTCTCAAAAACTGTTCCAGGATGATGCAGGCCGACGCGGCGTCGGCGTCGCGCGCACCCAGGCTGTGGGCCTCGGTGGTGCTGTAGCGCTCATCCACTTCGAACACCGGCAGGGCAAAGCGCCCGCGCAACTGGCGCGCGAACCGGCGCGCGCGCTGGGTGTTGTCGTGGGCCGCGCCATCGGGATGAAAGGGCACGCCGACCACCAGCGCGTCGGGCTGCCACTCCTTCAGCCGGCGGGCGATCTGCTCGAAGCGCGCGTCGCCCTCGGCGGCAATGGTCGCCTGCGGCGTCGCCGTGCGGGTGAGGCGATTGCCGCTGGCCACCCCGGTGCGCTTGAGTCCGAAATCGAAGGCCAGGAAGGTCTGGCAGGCATCCGGCACGTCCATCAGGCGTGCCCTGCGTCGGGCGAGAGCATCCAGGGTTGCAGGCCCAGCAAACCCATCGCGCGCTCGTAGCGCTGGTCCACCGGGGTGTCGAAGATCAGTTCGTGGTTGGCGGGCACGGTCAGCCAACTGTTTTCGCCGATCTCGGACTCGAGCTGGCCCTTGCCCCAGGACGAGTAGCCCAGCGAGAGAAAGACGCGGCGGGGGCCCGCGCCGCTGGCCATGGCGTCGAGCACGTCGCGCGAGGTGGTCATCTCCAGGCCACCGGGGATGGACATGGTCGAGGCGTACACCGACTCGCCCTCGCCCGCGCCGGCGTCAATGGCCTCGTGCAGCACGAAACCGCGCTCGGTCTGCACCGGCCCGCCCTGGAACACCGGCCGCTCGCGCAGGTCCTCGCGCTTGAGCGGCAGATCGAGCTTGTCGAACAGTTGTGGCAGCAGGATGTCGGCCGGCTTGTTGATCACCAGGCCCAGTGCGCCGCGCTCGCTGTGCTCGCACATGTAAACGACGCTGCGGCCGAAAAGGTCGTCGCTGAGGCCTGGCATCGCGATCAGGAAGTGATCGGTCAGGTTGGTGGGTGCAAAATCAGCGGACATTCCCTGATTTTATGCCGCCGCCCGGCCACCGACGATGAACCGCTATGACAAAGGTCTGATGTGGTTCCGGCGCGACCTGCGCGCCGAGGACAACGCCGCGCTGCACCACGCGCTCAGCGCGTGCCGGCAGGTCTGGTGCGTGTTCGTGTTCGACACCGAGATCCTCGATCCGCTGACCGCGCGCGGACTGACGGCCGACCGGCGGGTCGAGTTCATCCGCGAGTCGGTGGTCGAGCTCGATGAACGGCTGCGCGCACTGGGCCGGCAGCACGGCCACGCGCACACCGGTCTGATCGTGCGCCATGCCCGGGCACGCGAGGCCATTCCGGCGCTGGCCGCCCGCCTGGGTGTGCAGGCGGTGTTCGCCAACCACGACGACGACCCGGCGGCCAAGGCGCGCGACGCCCAGGTGTTCGGCGGCCTGGCCCATGCCGGCATCATGTTCCACGGCTACAAGGACCACGTGATCTTCGAGCGGCGCGAGCTGCTGACCCGCGCCGGCGGGGTGTTCAGCGTGTTCACGCCCTACCGCAAGGCCTGGCTGAACCAGCTCGGCGGGGAGCACCTGCGGCCCTGGCCGGTGGCACCCCTGGCCGCGGCCCTGGCCCCCCTGCCGGGGCCGGTGGGCGGCGAGTGGAACAGCCCGGTGCCCCGGCTGTCGGACCTGGACTTCACGCCGACGAACCTGTCGCTGCTGCCGCTGCCCTGCGGCAGCAGCGGCGCGCAACGCCTGCTGGCCGACTTCATCGATCGCATCGGGCACTACCACGAGGCGCGCGATTTCCCGGCCGTCAAGGGCCCGAGCTACCTGGGAGCCCACCTGCGTTTCGGCACCGTGTCGATCCGCGAGGTGGCGTCGATCGCGCACCGCCTGCACGGGCAGGGCATCCAGGGCGCCAGCACCTGGCTGGACGAGCTGATCTGGCGCGACTTCTTCCACCAGATCCTGGCCAACCACCCGCACGTGGTGAGCCGGGCCTTCAAGCCCGCCTACGACCGGGTCCGCTTCGAGCACGGCCGCCATGCCCAGGCCCTGTTCGAGGCCTGGCGCCAGGGACGCACCGGCTACCCCCTGGTGGACGCGGCCATGGCCCAGCTCAAGCAGACCGGGTACATGCACAACCGCCTGCGCATGCTCGTGGCCAGTTTTCTGGTCAAGGACCTGGGCCTGCACTGGCGCTGGGGCGAGCAGCACTTCGCCGACCACCTGATCGACTACGAGCTGGCCAGCAACAACGGCGGCTGGCAGTGGGCGGCCTCCAGCGGCTGCGACGCCCAGCCCTGGTTCCGCATCTTCAACCCGGTGACCCAGAGCCAGCGCTTCGACCCGCAGGGCAAGTTCATCCGGCGCTACCTGCCGGCCCTGGCCGCCCTGCCCGACCCGCTCCTGCACGCGCCCTGGCGGGCGAGCGAGGTGGAGCTGGCCGCGGCCGGCGTGACGCTGGGCGAGTGCTACCCGCGGCCCGTCGTCGATCACGCCGAGGCACGGGAGCGCACGCTGCAGCGCTATGCGGTCGTCAGACTCGCGTAGTGGGCGATCAGCGCCAGCAGTTCCTCTTCCGAGTAGGGCTTGCCCAGGTAATGGTCAACGCCCAGCTCGCGGGCGTGCTCGCGGTGTTTTTCGGCGATCCGCGAGGTGATCATGATCACCGGCAGATCGGCCAGGCGGGCGTCGCTGCGGATGTTGCGCACCAGATCGAAGCCGTCCATGCGCGGCATCTCGATGTCGGAGAGGACCACGGCCGGGCGCTCCTGCTGCAGGCGCTCCAGGGCCTGCAGGCCGTCGGCCGCCAGTGCCACCCGGTAACCTTCGCGCTGCAGCAGGCGCTGCGTGACGCGGCGCACGGTGATCGAGTCGTCCACGACCAGCACCAGCGGCACGTTGCTGACCGCCACGGCCGGCTCGTCGGTGCCGGCCTGGCCGGCCGCGGCCGTGGGCGCCGCCGTCTGCGCCGCCACCCAGGCCGTCACCTGGTCGCCGTACACCGAGGCCAGCGCCACCGGGTTGTAGATCAGGGCCACGGCACCCGAGGCCAGCACCGACATCCCGGCCAGGCCCGGCAGGCGCGACAGTTGCGGGCCGAGGTTCTTGACCACCGCTTCCTGGTTGCCCAGCACTTCGTCCACGTGCACCGCCACCCGCTGCGCGGCACTGCGGAAGATCACCACCGGCAAGGTGCGGCCGAGCGCCTCGGTCGAGCGTGGCGAGGACTGCAGCAGGGCACCCGCCCAGTAGAACGGGATGTCTTCATTGCCGGCACGCAGACGGCCACTGGCATAGGCGGCGGCCAGCTCGTCGGCCGACACGCGCCGCACCAGCTCGACCAGACTGGAGGGCACGCCCACCGTCATGTCGCCGGCGCGCAGCATCACCACCTGGGTCACGGCGGTGGTCAGCGGCAGCACCAGCGTGAAGCGGGTGCCCTCGCCGCACCGGGTCGAGGTCTCGATGCGGCCGCCCAGTGCCAGCACGTCGCTGCGCACCACGTCCATGCCCACGCCACGGCCGGCCAGCGCCGAGACCACGCTGGCGGTGCTCAGGCCGGCGCGGAACACCAGTTGCGCCAGTTCGCTGTCGGAGACCGCCGCGTCCGCCGCGATCAGGCCCTGCTCCACCGCCTTTTCCCGCAGGCGTTGCAGGTCGATCCCGGCGCCGTCGTCCTGGAACACCACCGACACGTCGTTGAGTTCCTGCGCCAGCCGGATCTCGATCCGGCCCTCGGCCGGCTTGCCGGCGGCCAGACGCGCCTCGGGCGTCTCGATGCCGTGCACCACGCTGTTGCGCAGCAGGTGCTCGAAGGCCGCCGTCATGCGATCGAGCACGCCGCGGTCCATTTCGATCGCGCCACCGACGATGTCCAGCCGGACCTGCTTGCCACTTTCCTTGGCCGCCTGCCGCACCACGCGGTACAGGCGCTCGGAGATGCCCTCGAACTCCACCATGCGCGTGCGCAGCAGATCGCGCTGCAGCTCGCGCGCCTGGCGCCCCTGGGCCACCAGGCTGTCTTCGGTGGCTTCGACGGCACGTTGCAGGTTGCGCTGCACCGTGGCCACGTCGTTGACCGACTCGGCCATCATGCGCGTGAGTTCCTGCACGCGGGTGAAGCGGTCGAACTCCAGCGGGTCGAAGGACTGGTTGGCGTCCTTGGCCTGGGCCAGGCGCGACTGCATCTGCGACTCGGCCTGCAGCTCGATGTCGCGCAACTGCTGGCGCAGGCGGTCCAGGTTGCCGGTCAGGTCCTTGAGCGAGCCGCGCAGCGTGAGCAGCTCGGCTTCCATGCGCGAGCGGCTGATCATGACCTCGCCAGTCTGGCTCATCAGGCGGTCGAGCAGCTCGGGTCGCACGCGCACGGCGGCGCCGGCCCGCGTGGCCGCCAGGCTGGGCGGCACCGGCAGCACCAGCCCGCCCGTGGTGGACGCCGGTGCAGACGGGGCCGCGGCGGCCACCGCGGGGGGTTCATCGGCCACGCGGGCCGGTGCGACCGGCGCGGGCGTCGGCGCAGGCGCGGCAGCCGGTGCCGGCTCGGGGGTTGTTTCGGGTGCCGTCAGCACCGCGTCGTGCACGGAGGCATCGCCTTCGCGCAGGGCGTCGAAGCGCGCATGGATGGCGTCGTAGGACGCGATCAGCGGTTCGAGGAGCGCCGACGTGAGGTGCTCGCTGCCCAGCGACTCGGCATCGGTCTCCATGCGGTGGACCATCTCGCCCAGGCGCAAGGCGCCGGCCAGCCGCGCGCTGCCCTTGAGGGTGTGCAAGGCGCGCAGCACCTCGGCCCGGGCACTGCCGTTTTCCGGTCGGGCGACCCACTGGCGCAGGGCCCCGCCCATGCGGGGCAGCAGCTCCAGCGCTTCCTCGGTGAAGATCGGGAACAGATCGAGA
>NZ_JAQVEJ010000017.1:11464-31387 GCF_028698005.1 Hydrogenophaga sp. | reverse complement strand
GCCCCCGAGGATCTCTCCCCGGAGCGCCTACCACCTCTGTGTCAGCACCCCCTCGCGAGAAGCGCTTCAGTGATCAGCGAAGCCTTGTAGTATACACCAGCTTTTCAGCTTCCGTCTACCTTTTGGCGACTTTTCGTTTCGTCAACCTGTCTGCGGGAGAAGGTCAGTTCGAAGCGAAGCGGCAAGTATACATGGATTTTGGCGGTTTCGCGACGGGACTTACCCGGCACCATGGACAATGCCCGACTTGGGTGTCCCGGCACGGGCATCGGGCCTTTGTCGGCCGGTGGGCACCTGACTAGATAGTAGAAGGATCGCGGTTTATGGCTTTGGTGACCTTGCTGGATGCGCAGCTGGCGTTCGGGCACGTGCCCCTGCTGGATCATGCCGATTTTGTTCTGGAAGCACAGGAGCGCGTCGGTCTCGTGGGTCGCAATGGGGCGGGCAAGTCTTCCTTGCTGCGCATTCTGGGCCGCATGGAGTCCCCGGATGACGGATCGCTGCAGTGGCAGGACGGGCTTGGCGTGGCCTATGTGGCACAAGAGCCCGACCTCGACCCGGCCCTGTCGGTGTTCGAGGCGACCGGGGCGGGACTGGCAGAGGTGCACCGCCTGCGCGAGCAGTACCTGAGTGGAGCGCCGGACCTGGACCTGGATGCCCTGCAGAGCCGGATCGAGGCACTGGACGGCTGGAACTGGGAGCAGCGGGTGCAAGAGACCCTGCAGCGCCTGCATCTGGATCCGGCGGCCCGCGTCGGCAGCCTGTCCGGCGGACTGCGCAAACGCGTGGCGCTGGCCCAGGCGCTGGTGAGACGCCCGGACGTGCTGCTGCTCGATGAACCCACCAACCACCTGGACATGGACAGCATCGCCTGGCTGGAGGACCTGCTGCTCGATTTCCGCGGCAGCGTGGTGGTGATCAGCCACGACCGCGCCTTTCTGGACCGCGTGACGACGCGCATCGTCGAACTGGACCGGGGCCGGTTGCAGAGCTACCCGGGCAATTTCGCCCGCTACCAGGCGCTCAAGGAGGAGCAACTGGCGCAGGAGTCGGTGATCAACGCCAGGGCCGACAAGCTGCTGGCACAGGAAGAGGTGTGGATCCGCAAGGGCGTCGAGGCGCGTCGCACACGGGCGCAGGGGCGCATCAATCGGCTGCAGGCTTTGCGCGAGCAGCGATCACAGCGGCGTGAGGCGCTGGGTCAGGTTCGCATGGAGGTGACCACGGGGGGCAGCAGCGGCAAGATCGTGGCGGAGCTGGACAAGGTGAGCAAGCGTTTCCTGGACCGAGACGGGAACGAACGCGTGGTGCTCAGGGATGTGTCGACGACGATCCTGCGCGGCGACAAGCTGGGTCTGATCGGGCCGAACGGAGCGGGCAAGACCACCCTGCTCAAGGTCATCCTCGGCGAGCTGGAGCCGGACAGCGGGACGGTGCGGCGTGGCAGCAACCTGACCGTTGCCTATTTCGACCAGATGCGCGAGCAGATCGATCTGGATGCATCGCTGGAGGACTTCATCAGCCCGGGCAGCGAATGGATCGAAATCGGCTCGCGCCGCACGCATGTGAAGAGCTACCTGGGTGATTTCCTGTTTTCGCCGGCACGGGCCACGGCCCCGGTGCGCACGCTCTCGGGCGGGGAGCGCAACCGGCTGCTGCTGGCACGGCTGTTCGCGCGCCCGGCCAATGTGCTGGTGCTCGACGAGCCGACCAACGACCTGGACATCGACACGCTGGAGCTGCTGGAGGATCTGCTGCAACAGTACGAGGGCACGGTGTTCCTGGTCAGCCACGACCGGCGTTTTCTGAACAACGTGGTCACCAGCACGCTCGTCGCGGAAGGCGATGGCAGCTGGCGCGAGTACGTGGGTGACGTGGAGGACTGGCTGACACAGTCTGCCCGGGCCAGGCTTGCGACCGAGGCGGCGGCCAAGGTGACGCCGCCGCGCGAGCCGGCCGCGCCTTCGCCTGCCGCGAGCCCCGCCGCGCCCCGGCGCAAGCTGTCGTACAAGGAGCAGCGCGAACTGGATGCGCTGCCGGCCCGGCTGGCCGCGCTGGAGCAGGAGCAGGCCGAGCTGGACCGGCTGCTGGCCGACGGGCAGATCTATGCGAGTGATCCGGCCAGGGCCGCGCAGTTGGCAAGTCGGCACGCCGAGGTGGAAGAGGAGTGGCTGGCGGCCATGGAACGCCACGAGGCATTGAGCCAGCGCGCGTAAGCGAATGGCCATATGGGCGGCCGCCTGGCGCGCCAGGCGATCGGCCACCGCGCGCTCAGGCGCCGGAATCCCCGGGCCTGGGCAGGGAAGACGACGGTACGGCGGCCTCGTAAACCAGCATGGCGGCCACCAGGTCTTCGAGTGCGTAGCCGACCGACTTGAAGACGGTGCGCTCGGTCGGGTCGCGGCGCCCGGCGGCCAGGCCCCGGCTCAGGGTGGTCAGGGTGCCGCACACGTCTTCGGTGCGCAACATGCCCTGCCGGATGGGCTGCAGCAGATCGCCGCTTTTCTTGAGCGCCTCCTCGGTATCCACGAACAGGCGGGCATGGCGAAGGCACGCGTCGTCCGCTTCGCGCATCAGGGGCGTGAAGCTGCCGATGAGGTCCAGGTGGCTGCCCGGCGCCAGCCAGGCCCCCCGCACCACCGGCTCGGCGGCCAGGGTGGCGCAACTCACGATGTCCGCCTCGCCACAGGCGGCTTCGAGCTGGGTACAGGCCCGGGCCTCCAGCCCCTGACTCCGCCAGCTATCGGCCAGCGCCTGCGCCTGCGCCGGGTGGCGCGTCCAGACCGACACGCGACGGATCGGGCGCACGGTGCGCCAGGCGGCGGGCAACAGGCGGGCCACGCGCCCGCCACCCACGACCAGCAGGTGCCCGGCATCCGCGCGGGCGAGAAAGGACCCGGCCAGCGCCGAGGCGGCGACGGTGCGGCGTGCCGTGATCTCGTCGCCGTCCATCTGCGCCAGCGGCACACCGGTACGGGCGTCGAACAGCAGGTAGGTCGCATGCAGACCAGGTAGCCCCTGGCCGGCGTTGCCCGGCGCGATGTTCACGATCTTGACGCCGTAGTAGCGGCCGGGCAGCCAGGCCGGCATGATCAGCGAGGTCATGTGCTGCGGCCCGGCTGCGCTGCCCGCCGGCACCAACGGTTGGGGCATTTCATGCACGTGACGGGTCGGCACATCAACGTCGCCGGCGGCGAAGCGCTCGCGCAAGGCGTGGACCAGGCCATCGAACGGGAGGGCGGCGCGGGTGGCCGCAGCGTCAAAGAATTGCATGACGCCATGCTATGCCGGATCGGGTGACACGGCGTTCAACCCCGTCGCACTTGAAACAATAGTGCGAACAGGCCCTGGCCCGGCACTGGGTATGATCCGGCCAGGGAACAACCGGGTTTCCGCCACAACAGCACAGGCGCGACCACCGCGCCACGACCACCTGCCGGGGAAACACGCCGTGACACTGGAACTGCTGGGGGCTTTCGGCAAAAGCTTCCTGTTTGTCTTTGCCGCCCTGCTGCCGATCCTGAATCCCGCCGCCACGGCGCCGATCTTCCTGGGTCTGACCAAGGGCGCCTCGGCCCATACGCGTGCCGTGCTGGCGCGGCGTATCGCGCGCAACATGGTGGGGCTGATGCTCGGCTCGATGCTGGTGGGCTCCTACGTACTGGATTTCTTCGGCATCTCGCTGCCCATCGTGCGCATCGGCGGCGGGCTGATCGTGGCCGCCATGGCTTGGCGCCTGCTCAACGCCAGCCATGCGAGTGAGGACAGCCGGACCGAGTTGGCCGAGGCCTTCACCCCCGAGCACGCCAAGCGGCAAGCGTTCTACCCGTTGACCTTCCCGGTCAGTTGCGGGCCGGGCTCGATCGCGGCCAGCATCACGGTGGGGGTGTCGCTGCACGACCCGCGGCTGACGCTGTCGCTGGCGCGCATGGGCGGCGGCGCCCTGGCACTGGTCGCCATCGGCGCCTTGCTGTACCTGGCCTTTCGCTACGCGCAGCAGCTCCTGCGGCCGCTGGGTGAGGCGGGGACGGTGATCTTCCTGCGCCTGTCCGCTTTCATTCTGCTGTGCCTGGGCGTACAAATCGTCTGGGATGGCGCCAGCGAACTGCTGCAGGGGCTGCTGTCGACCGGTCCCTCGCGCTCGATGCCTACCCCAGCTCCCGCCGCAGGCGGGTGAATACGCGCCAGAAGCTGGCGTCCTGGGTGGTGGCGAAGTTGATGCGCATCAGGCTGCCGGGCGAGCGCGCCGCGTGGAACAGCGAACCGGGAGCGATCAGATAGCCCTCGTCGAGCATGCGCTGGGCCAGCGCATCGGTATCGACCCCGGTGTCGACCCAGCCGAACAGACCCGCTGGCTCGGCCACAAAGGTGCAACCCGCCGACTGGGCCAGTTTGACGCTGCGCCCGCGCGCCACATCCAGCCGCTGGCGAATGCGCCCGGCGTGGCGGCGCAATTGCCCCTGTTCCATGCAGTGCGCCATGGCACGCTCGAGCAGACTGGGCGTGGTGAGGGTGGCCAGCAGCTTGGTGTCGAGCAGGCGCTCGGTCCAGACCGGCGGTGCTGCCAGGTAGCCGACGCGCCAGTTGGGCGCCAGGATCTTGGCGAAGCCGCTGACGTAGAAGGTGCGCTGCAGGCCGTCGAGCACGCTCATGCGCGTGGCGTGCTCGGGCGCGATGTGCCCATAGGTGTCGTCCTCGACGATGTGGAAGTCGTGGCGCTGCGCCAGTTGCAGCACGCGGTGAGCCCCCGCGGGTGACAGGCAGTAGCCCGTCGGGTTGTGCAGCACGCTGACGCTGACGAAAAGTCGTGGTGCATGGACCTCGCAGTAGCGTTCCATGATGGCCAGGTCGGGACCGGCGGGACCGCGCGGCACCGGCAGCACCCGCATGCCCAGCGCGTCGAGCCGGGCAAACTCGACCGCCCAGCCCGGTTCCTCGACCATGACCGCGTCACCCGGCTTGAGCAGGGTACGGCTGATGATGTCCAGCGCGTGGGTGGCGCCCACCGTGGTGATGATGTGGGCCGGATCGGCCGGCAACCCCATGCCCTGCAGGCGCTGCGCCAGCGCCCGCCGCAGCAGGGGGTCGCCCAGCGGCTCGCCGTAGCGCAGCGAGCCATCGGCCAGCAGCTTGCCCGCCGAGGCCTTGCGCACCCCGGCGGCCATGAAGGGCGAGGCCAGCCATTCCGGCGGCAGCACACCCATGCCAGGCTGCGGCTTGCCTCCGGAGGGGTGGAACATGCCGCGGATGAGCGTCGCTGCGCTGACCGGCGCCGCCATGCGCGGGGCCGCGGTCGCCACCTCGCCGTCGCCGGAGCGTGCCACCGGGCCGCGCTCGCGGACGAAGAAGCCCCGGTGCCGGCGGGCCTCGATCAGGCCTTGCGCGATGAGCTGATCGTAGGCGGCTACCACCGTGGACGGGTTCAGGCCGTGCTGCGCCGCACACTGGCGCACACTGGGCAAGCGGGCGCCGGACGGCAGCAGGTGATCGCGGATGCGGCTGGCGAAGCGCTCGGCCAGTTGTTCGGTGAGCGTGCGCGCAGACGTCCGCGTGAGCGTGGAAGGCTGCAGGACACTGTCCACCGGCATCGGTGAGGCGGGGGAATCGAGCATGGCTGTATGGGCAGAGCAAACCATACAGATTCATCATCTGACCCATCCATCTGTATGGTCCGTGTATGGCTGAGCAGATTACATTGGAACCCCTCCGATTACAAGCCTCCGGACGCCCCCGATGAATGCCACCGAGTTCAGCGCACTGCTGGTGCTGGCCACCGCCACCAGCTTCACGCCTGGCCCCAACACCACGCTGTCCACCGCGCTGGCCGCCAACCACGGCCTGCCGCGCGCACTGCGCTTCGTCTGCGCGGTGCCCGTGGGCTGGGCGCTGCTGCTGGCGCTGTGCACCGCCGGGGTAGGCGCGCTGGTGATGGCACAGCCGCTGCTGCGCTGGGCGATCCTGGGTGGCGGAGGTGTCTACCTGCTGTGGCTGGCCGGGCGCCTGTGGTGCAGCCGCGCGCTCGGTCAGGCGGACGACGCACGCCTGCAGGTCGGTTTCGGCCAGGGGGTGGCGCTGCAGTTTCTCAACATCAAGGCCTGGATGCTGGCCCTGTCCATCGTGGCCGGCTGGATCGCCGGCCGCGACGATGCCTGGCAACGCTTCGCTCAGGTGCTGCCGGTCATGCTGGCGTTCGCCTTCGCGAGCAACCTGGCCTACGCCCTCACCGGCTCGCTGCTGCGCGAGTGGCTGGCCGGCCCGGTCATTGATGGCCAGCCCAGCGGCCGCCGCCTGCTGATCTTCAACCGTGCCATGGCCACGGCGCTGGTGCTCACAGCCGCCTGGATGCTGGCGCATGGCGCGGGGGCACCGGCATGAGCCGGCCGGTGTCCGCTGGCTGGGCCGCCGCCGCACGGGCGCCGGAGGTCGCCGGCATGTGGCTGGGCTTCGTCGGCGTGGTGGTCTTCGCCCTGACCCTGCCCATGACGCGACTGGCCACGGGCACCAGCGAGGCGCCACAACTGTCGCCCTGGTTCGTCACCTGGGCGCGAGCGGCGATGGCCGGCCTGTTGTCGGCCGTCTGGCTCGCCGTCAGTCGTGCCCCCTGGCCGACCGGGCCGATGCGCCGGCCGCTGTGGCTGTCCATGGCCGGCAACGTGATCGGCTACCCGCTGCTGCTGGGCTGGGCACTGCGCCATGTGACCGCCACCCATGCCGCCGTCATCACCGCGCTGCTGCCGTTGACCACGGCGGTCGCGGCAGCCTGGCTGATGCACCAGCGCGCCCGGCTGGGTTTCTGGGCCTGCGCCGCGCTGGGCAGCCTCCTGGTCGTGGCCTACAGCCTGCTGCGGACCAACCAGGCCGGACAGCGCTTCGGGCTCGAATGGGCCGACCTGCTGCTGATCGGCGCCGTGCTGGCCGCCTCGGTCGGCTATGTCGGCGGCGCCCAGATCACGCCCACCCTGGGTGCCGAACGCACGATCAGCTGGGTCTGTGTGTTCGCCTTGCCGCTCACCCTGTCCGGCACCTGGCTGACCTGGCCCGCCACCGGCGTTTCGACCACGGCCTGGCTGGGCCTGCTGTACGTCGGCCTGTTCTCGATGTGGATCGGTTTTTTCGCCTGGTTTCGCGGGCTCGCCCTGGGCGGCGCCCTGCGGGTCAGCCAGTTGCAGTTGCTGCAGCCGTTCATCAGCATGGTGGCTGCCGTCCCTTTGCTGGGCGAGCGCATCGACACCATGAGCTGGGGATTTGCGCTGCTGGTCGTCGTCACCGTGTTTGCCGGACGCCGCCTGGCCGGTCCCGCGCCTTCCCCACCCACCCCCGCACACCACACGCACAAGGAACGCCCATGACCCTCTGGACCCTGGCGCAACGCGCCGAGAAAATGAACCCCTCGGTGATCCGGGAAATCCTCAAGGTGACCGAGAAGCCGGGGATCATCAGCTTCGCTGGTGGCCTGCCCTCGCCGCGGACTTTTCCGGTGGAGGCGTTCGCGCAAGCCTGCGCCCGCGTGCTCGAAACCGATGGCCGATCGGCCCTGCAGTACGCGGCCAGCGAGGGCTACCGACCCCTGTGCGAGTGGGTCGCCCACCATCTGCCCTGGGACGTGAGTGCCGATCAGGTGCTGATCACCACCGGCAGCCAGCAGGGACTGGACCTGGTGGCCAAGGTGCTGATCGATGGCGGCAGCCGGGTGCTGGTGGAAACCCCCACCTACCTGGGCGCACTGCAGGCCTTCGCGCCGATGGAGCCCGACATCGTGGGTGTGAACAGCGACACCGAGGGACTTGACATCGACGACCTCGGCTGCAAGAGCCCGGGCGCGCGCTTCCTCTACGTGCTGCCGAATTTCCAGAATCCGACCGGGCGCACCATGGGTGAGGCGCGGCGCCAGATCCTGGTCGAGCGCCTGGCGGCCGTCGGCGTGCCCTTCGTGGAAGACAACCCGTACGGTGACCTGTGGTTCGACCATGCGCCGCCATTGCCGCTGAGTGCACGCAACCCCGAGGGCGGCATCTACCTGGGTTCGTTCTCCAAGGTGCTGGCGCCCGGCCTGCGCCTGGGCTATCTGGTGGCACCCAAGGCCATCAGCCCGAAGCTGCTGCAGGCCAAGCAGGCAGCCGACCTGCACAGCCCCAGCTTCAACCAGCGCATGGTGGCCGAGGTGCTCAAGGACGGTTTCCTCGACCGCCACGTGCCGACCATCCGGGCGCTGTACAAGCACCAGTGTGCCGTCATGCTCGACGCGCTGGCGCAGGACATGGCCGGACTGGGCGTGCAATGGAACTCGCCCGACGGTGGCATGTTCCTGTGGGTGCGGCTGCCGGCCGGCCTCGACGCGATCACGCTGCTGCCCAAGGCGGTGGACAAGGGTGTGGCTTTCGTGCCCGGCGCGGCCTTCTTCGCGGGCGAGCCGGACCCGCGCACCCTGCGCCTGTCCTTCGTGACGGCCAGCGAAGAACAGATCCGCGTCGGCATCAAGGCCCTGGCCGAGGCCATCCGCGAGGCCCTGCCATGACACGACGCCCGTTCCGCCAGGTGGACGTCTTCACCAACACGCCCTACCACGGCAACCCCCTGGCGGTGGTACTCGATGGCCAGGGGCTGGACAGCGCGCAGATGCAGCGCTTCACGGACTGGACCAACCTGTCCGAATGCACCTTCGTGCTGCCACCCTCGCCCGCGGCAGCGGCGGCCGGCGCCGACTACCGGGTACGCATTTTCTGCCCAGGACGCGAACTGCCTTTCGCCGGCCACCCGACGCTGGGCACCTGCCACGCCTGGCTGCGCGCAGGCGGGCAGCCCCAGGGCGACTGCGTGGTGCAGGAATGCGGCGCGGGCCTCGTGAAGATCCGTCGGCAGGAGGGGCTGCTGGCGTTCGCCGCGCCGCCGCTGCGGCGCGGCGGACCGCTGGACGAGCCGGAGCTGCAGCGGATCACCCAGGGCCTTGGCCTGACGCGCGAGGACATCGTCGCCCACGCCTGGTGCGACAACGGGCCGCACTGGCGCGGCGTGATGCTGCGCAGTGCCCGCCAGGTGCTGTCGGTGCGGCCCGATCCGGCGGTGCTCGCGGGCATGGAAGTCGGCCTCATCGGGCCGCATGAGAGCGGCGACGCGCAGTTCGAGGTGCGCGCCTTTTTTCCGGTCCTCAGCGGCATCGCCGAGGACCCGGTGACCGGCAGCCTGAACGCCGCACTGGCGCAATGGCTGACCGGCGCCAAGCTGGCACCACCGGTCTACATGGCGGCCCAGGGCACGGCACTCGGCCGCGCAGGCCGGGTGCATATCGAGCGAGCGGCCGACGGCACCATCTGGGTCGGCGGCCACAGTGTGACCTGCATCGAAGGGAGCGTTTCTCTGTGATCCATCTGCCCACCGCCGACGACATCCAGGCCGCCGCCCAGGTGGTCTACCGCGAATTCCCACCCACCCCGCAATACCGCTGGGCGCTGCTGAGCCGGCGCCTGGGTGCCCATTGCTGGCTCAAGCACGAGAACCACACCCCCGTGGGCGCTTTCAAGATCCGCGGCGGCCTGACCTACTTCGACCAGCTCAAGCGCCGCGGTGAACTGCCGCGCGAGGTCATCAGCGCCACGCGCGGCAACCACGGACAAAGCGTCGGCTGGGCCGCGCGTGCCCACGGTGTGAAGTGCACCATCGTCGTGCCGCACGGCAACTCGCGCGAGAAGAATGACGCCATGCGCGCGCTGGGCGTCGACCTCATCGAGCACGGCACGGACTTCCAGGAAAGCCGCGAGCACGCCATTGCGTTGGCCGCCGAGCGCGGTGCGCACATGGTGCCCAGCTTTCACACCGACCTGCTGCGCGGCGTCAGCACCTACTGGTGGGAATTCCTGCGCGCGGTGCCGGACCTGGACGTGGCCTACGTCCCCATCGGCCTGGGTTCGGGCGCCTGCTCGGCCATCGCCGCCAAGCTCGCGCTCGGCCATCGCGTGCGGATCGTCGGCGTCGTCAGCGCCCACGCCACGACCTATGCCGACTCGCTGGCCGCCGGCCGTGTGGTGGCCTCGCCGGTGAGCACCGTGCTGGCCGATGGCATGGCCTGCCGCATTGCCGAGGAGGATGCGCTGACGGTGCTGCAGGCGCATCTGGACCATGTGGTGAAGGTCAGCGACGACGAAGTGGCGCAGTCCATGCGCTGGCTGTTCACCGACACGCACAACGTGGCCGAAGGTGCTGGTGCGGCAGCATTCGCCGCGGCCTGGCAGGAGCGCGAGCAACTGCAGGGGCTGGCTGTGGGTGCGGCCCTGAGCGGCGGCAACGTGGACGCCAGCGTGTTCGCCCAGGTGCTGGCGGCGTGACTGTGCCTGCCGCGCCGGGGAGTGCCTCCGTTCAACAGCCCGCAGGGCGGGTCACCAGCCTTTGCACCACCTCGCAGAACGACTCGATCGCATCGGTCTTGAAGACCACCTCGCGCACGCCTGCGGCCTGGGCCGCCTGTTCCAGCTCGTCGTTGATGTAGCCGGAGGCCACCGCCACGGTCAGCGCCGGGTTGATCGCCAGCACGGCACGCGCCACATCGATGCCCGACATGCCGGGCATGTTGTAGTCGGTCAGCAGCAGGTCGTACCTGTCGGGGCTGGCACGCACGGCATCGATCGCCTCCTGCTGGTCGCAAAAGGTCGTGACTTCGTAACCTCGCCGCACCAGCAGGCGGCGCACCAGGAAGACGAGTGTGTCATCGTCATCCAGGTAAAGCACATGGCCGGTCGCCCCGGCTGGCGGCGTGCTCATCGGCTGGCTCTCCTCGTGGGCAATGGGTGGCAGGGCTGCGCGGTGCACAGGACCAGGGGCGATTGTGCCGGCTTCCACGGCAGTGGCACCTGCCGCTTCCATCGGGAAATACAACGTGAATGTCGAGCCTTTGCCCGGCTCGCTGTCCACACGGATCGCGCCACCATGCGACTGGACAATGCCCAGCACCACGGGCAGGCCCAATCCGGTGCCCTGACCGACCGGCTTGGTGGTGAAAAACGGATCGAAAATTCTCCGACGAGTGGCGTCATCCATCCCACAGCCGGTATCGGATACGGCCACGCTGACCGCGCCCACACCCTCCTGGCGACAGGTCCGGGCCAACTCCTCCGGCAACTGCGGATCGTCAGCCGGCACCTCGGTCACGCGCAACTCCAGCCGCCCCGGCTGCCCCTGCATGGCATGGATGGCATTGGTACCCAGGTTCAGCAGCACCTGGCCGATCTGGGTCGGGTCGGCCCGCAGAACGGCCGAGCCTTCACACGAGGTCACCGCCAATTGGATCTGTGGCGTCAGCGCCGTGCGCAACAGGGCACTGGTCTCCTGCACGATGTCGTGCAGGTGCACCAGGGCACGCTCCATCGGCTGCTGGCGGGAGAACGCCATGATCTGCCGGACCAGTTCGCGCCCGCGCCGCGCCGCGTTGCTGATTTCGTCCAGGCTCTCGCGCGCGGCAGCGCCCGACATCACGTCCTGGCGCGCCAGATCGGCATTGCCCAGAATGGCCGCCAGGATATTGTTGAAGTCGTGCGCGATGCCGCCGGCCAGCGTCCCCAGGGCATCCATCTTCCGGGACTGCGCGAGTTGCTCGGCCAGCAACTTCTGCTGTTGCTGGGCCCGGCGCAGCAGCGTGATGTCCACGAAGGTGAACACCACGTGGCGCAAGGCGCCCAGGCGATCGTTCTCGGGGTAGGCGTTGCACAGCACCCAGAGCTCCTTGCTGTCCGGCCGCGGCTGGATGCCCATGACGACATTGTCCACGGCCCGGCCTTGCGCCAGCACCCGCGCGATCGGCTGCTCCGGCAGGGGCATCGGCGACCCGTCCTCGCGCAGCAGGATCCAGTCCCGCACGTGCATCGCGTCCGGCGGCCCGCCACCTGTGTCGAGCCCGAGACCGCGCCGGGCGGCGGCATTGATGCCCAGCACCTCGCCGTCGGCCCGCAGCACCAGGACGCCCGCGCCCAGGTTGTCCACCAGCGCGCGCGACTCGGCCTCGCGCGACTCGACAGCCCGCCGGGCCGCCTCGGCCTCGCGGCGCAGGCGCAGGGACACCAGCGCGCTGTACAGCACCGCGCGCACCATCTTGGCCATGAGAAAGGCGGCCAGGAACCACGGCACCATCAACCCGGCAGGCCGCAGGGAAGGCCAGAGCACCCAGCTCAGCAAGGCCGCCAGGATGAGCCATTCGATGCCCATCAGCACGGTCAGCGCAGCGAATTCGGGCTGGCGACGGGCTTTCTGCGATGCGCGGATATCCCACAGCGCCCAGGCGACCACCAGCATGCACGATGCCGCCAGCATCCCCTGGCTGAATTCCGGCTGCCCGAAGCGGACCGCACCCAGGCCATTGAGGCCGGCCACCAGCGCCGTGGCGGCGGCACACCGGGTCCACGGCAGGGCCAGGCCCAGATAGGCCCGCAGCCCCAGCCAGACGCTCAGCGAAGACAGAAAGACGAGCGTGCTCGACAGCGCCAGCACCATCGCGTGCTGGCCACCGAGCGGCATCACCATCCCCATGGCACCGAACAGATTGATCAGCGACCCGAGTGCCCACCAGCCCGGGCCGCCAATGGATGGGTAGCGCCGGACCATGGCGCCAAACGCGATCGCGATCAGCAGGTCGACGCTGAAACGCATGACCAGCAGGGTGGACAGATCCAGCGACATCAACAGGTACTCGGGGTTCGGTGACCCCTGCATTGGAGCACAGCACCCGGCCGCCATCGCCGGACACGGGTTATCGGAATGCGGGTTCCGGTATGAGCGCACCGCCCCACGAAGGCCGCCCAGTCGCTGTCGGGACAAAAGATCGAGCGCGGCCTCGCACAGAATGACGCCCCATGGGAACGCTCTACCTCGTGCGCCACGGCCAAGCCTCGTTTGGCGCAGACGACTACGACCAGCTCAGCGCGCTGGGCCAGCGGCAAAGCGAACGCCTGGGCCATTACTGGGGCGAGCGCGGCCTGCGCTTCGATGCGGTGATCATGGGCTCGCTGCGGCGCCACGCCCAGACCTGGGAAGGCATCGCCCGCGGTGCGGGCTACCAGCAGGCACCGCTGGTGTGGCCGGGCCTGAACGAGTACGACAGCCATGCGGTGATTCACGCCATCCACCCCGAACCCCTGCCTCGCCCCGACACACCCGAGCGGTACCGCCAGCATTTCCGGCTGTTGCGCGACGGGCTGGCGCAGTGGATGGCCGGCACCATCAGCCCTCGGGGCATGCCCGACTACGACACATTCGTGCACGGCGTCACCAGCGCGCTGGACCACGTGCGGCGGCACCACCAGGGTGGCCGGGTGTTGATCGTCTCCAGCGGTGGCCCCATTGCCACCGCGGTCGGCCACATCCTGGGCGCCAGCCCGGACGCCACGATCGCGCTGAACATGCGCATCCGCAACACGGCCGTGGCGCAATTCGAGTTCACAGCCCGGCGGCACCACCTGCTGACCTACAACGCGCTGCCGCACCTGGACGATCCGAGCTGTGCCGATTGGGTGACCTACGCCTGAGCACATACCACCCGCGCGGGTCACCCGGCGCCGAAGGCGGTGTGTTCGGTCAGGGTATCCGGCGGCAGCCGGTCGATCTCCTGCAGCAGCGCGGCCAGCGCGCGGCCCGCAGCACCGACCAGAGCCCGGCCCTTCTCGGCA
The DNA here is from genome assembly GCF_028698005.1 of Hydrogenophaga sp. Taxonomy (GTDB): domain Bacteria; phylum Pseudomonadota; class Gammaproteobacteria; order Burkholderiales; family Burkholderiaceae_C; genus Hydrogenophaga. The sequence goes on along the minus strand of NZ_JAQVEJ010000017.1, from coordinate 17,741 downwards.
CTGGCGGCTGCGGCATTGCCCGCCGCGCCCTGCGGATTGACATCCTGCATCATCCAGGCCAGCTTGGCGCTGCGGCCATTGCCCAGGATGTCGAAGCCTTGCGCCCGTATGCGCGAACTGGAAGGGAAATCGGACGACCGCGCCATGCGCACACGCTGTGGCGACAGAGCCAGCATCATCGAGGTTTCGACATCACCCGCATGCACGCCGAAACGGTGTTCGTCGGCGCTGAAGCGGGCGTTCGCATCGGCGCCCGACTCATCCACCAGCGGCAGGTTGAACCAGCTCAGGCTGTAGACCAGCATGCCCAGGCGCGCGCGCAGGTCGCGCGCGACCAGGTCCAGCGCGCCAACCTGTCCACCATGGCTGTTGAACAGCACGAGTTTCTTCACACCACTGGCGGCCACGCACTCTCCGATCTCGGTCCATACGCGCATCAGCGTTTCGGCGCGCAGCGTCAGGGTGCCGGCAAAGCGCGTGTGCTCGGGTGAGAAACCCACCGTCTGCGTCGGCAGCGCCAGTGCGGGAAAGCCCGGCGGCAATTCACGCAGTGCCTCCGCCACGATGCCGTCGGCGATCGTGGCGTCGACCGACAACGGCAGGTGCGGCCCGTGCTGCTCGGTGGCGGCCACGGGCAGCAACGCGATCGCTCGGTCCCGGTCGAGCTGCGCAAAATCGGTGGTCGTCAGATCGGACCAGTGGCCAGGCCAGGCCGGTGCATCATCAGCGGTGCTCATGCCCGCCATCTTACGGCGAGCACGGTTCAGCCTGGCCCGTACATCCAGCGGCGCGACCAGGGCAAGCCCCCGGCGCCCTGGCGTGCCGGACGGCACAGCACCTGGAACAGCGCGACCTCATCGTGTTCGAAGGCCCAGGCACAGCCGGCCAGGTAGACACGCCAGATGCGCCAGCGCTTTTCGTCCACCAGCGCCCGCACGCGCTCGCGCCGGGCCTCGAAGTTGCGCGACCAGTGGGCCAGGGTGTGCGCGTAGTGCCGTCGCAGGTTCTCGGCGTCGAACACCTCCAGCCCACCTTGCTGCATGGTCCTGAGCACCGTGCCAATGTGCGGCAACTCCCCATGCGGGAACACGTAGCGGTCGATGAAACGGCCCGCGCCCTTGGTCGCCTCGCCATCGTCGGCATCGGTGCTGGTGATGCCGTGGTTCAGCACCCACCCATCGGGTGCCAGCAAGGCGCGGATGTGAGCGAAATAGTCCGCCAGGTGGTTCAGCCCCACGTGCTCGAACATGCCGACGCTGGTGATGCGGTCGAACGGTCCGTCGTTCACATCGCGGTAGTCCTGCAGGCGGATCTCGACCTGCCCTTCCAGGCCCGCTTCCCTGACCCGCTCCCGGGCCAGCGCGTACTGGTTTTCCGACAGCGTCACACCCACGCAGCGCGCGCCGAACTTCTGCGCGGCCCGGATCACCAGCGCGCCCCAGCCACAGCCAATGTCCAGCAGCCGCTGGCCGGGCTGCAGTTGCACCTTGGTCAGAATGTGGTCGATCTTCTTTTGCTGGGCCGTGGCCAGATCCTCATCGCCGTTTTCGAAGTAGGCGCAGGAATACACCATGGCCGAATCGAGCCATTCGGCATAGAACGCGTTGGAGACATCGTAGTGATAGCGGATCGCGTCGCTGTCGAGTTCGCGCGTGTGCGCCACGCGACGACGCAGGCGGCCCATCAGGCCCGGCGAATCGTCGGCGCCCGCATCGGTCAGGCCATGGGCCATGGCCAGGATGTCCTCAAGCTGGCCTTCAACGTCGATCAGGCCCTCCACGTAGGCTTGGCCGAGCGTTTCCAGCGTTGGGTCCAACAGCAGGCGCAGGGCCTCGTCGTCCCGCACATGAATCTGCACGCGCGGTTCGTCGAAGTCACCCAGGCTGAGCGAGTGTGCGCCCGCATCTCCCCAACTCAGGCGCACTGGCAGATTGGCCTTGCGGCGCACGCGCTGCGCCCAGGGTAGCAAGGCCATTTCCATCATTCCCATTCCAGTCCCTTTCTCGCACGGCCTTGATCGGGCATGCGGCACGAAACATCAGGAGCAAGCTGAACTGCCTTTTGTACCCAATCTGGGACAAACTGTGAATCCCGTCACAGACAAATCGCATCCTTCAGCTCGATAGTTCCAAACGATCGAAGCGCACGAAACAACGCCGGCTTATATTGGAAGGTTCGGCCACGGACGCCAGGCACGGCCGGGAACCGCCACCCACGCGCCCGCCTCATAACGTTCGACGACGGATTTTTTAATTTTTGGTACGCCTGCCTTTGCCCATGTCCCGCTGCATCCGATTGCTGTCTCTGCCCTGGCGGATGGCCCTTGCCCTGTGTTCCCTTGGAGTGGCGCTGGCCGGCGAGCCGGCCCTGGCCCAGTCCCTGCTGGCGCGCGGCACCGGGGACGACCCGGGCGCGCACCTCAGCCGAACGGAGCAGGTGCATGCCGAGCTCGTGGCCCACGCCCCCGAAGGTGTCGCGCCGGGCCGGCGGGTCTGGGTCGGTCTGCGGCTGCAGCATGCGCCCGAATGGCACACCTACTGGAAGAATTCCGGCGACTCGGGCCTGCCCACCGAACTGCACTGGACCTTGCCTCCGGGGGTCAGCGCCGGCGAGATCGCCTGGCCGACACCGCGCAAGTTCCCGATCGGCCATCTGGCCAACTACGGCTACGACGGCACCGTCCTGTTGCCCGTGCCCCTGACCATCGATGCCAGCTTCCAGGCGCCCCGGCTGGACATCGGCCTGGAGGCGAGGTGGCTGGTCTGCCGCAAGGAATGCATTCCCGGTGACGCCCGGTTGCGCCTGCGCATCCCCGCACAGGGCTCGACCGCCATGCACGGCGAGCTGTTCGACCAGACCCTGGCCGCCGTGCCGGCCGAGGAACCTGCGGGCGCCGGCCATGCGCGCCCGCAGGAGGCGGCCCTGTCGGTCACCATGGACAACCTGCCGCAAGCCTGGCATGGCAAGCGGCTGGAGTTCTTCCCCGAACTGGCCGGCATCATCGAGCCCGGCGCCCCCTGGACACAGGCCTGGCAGGGCGGGCGCTGGACGGCCGAGGTGCCACTGACGGACCAGCGCGTGGCCGAACCCGAGCTGTTGCCCGTGGTGCTGGCATTGGCATCCGATGAAACACCCGGCCCCGGCGCTTCCAGGGCGGGAATCCGCCAGGTGCTGCCCGTGCAGGGCCTGTGGCCCGTGGCCGCCACCACCTCGGGCCGCCAGGACGTGCCAGCGGCACTGCAGGCCGCGCTGGAAGCCAACGCGGCCCAGGCCACCACCGGAGCCCATCCCGAGGCACCGACCAGCAGACTCACGCTCGGCGCCGCCCTGCTCGGCGCGCTGCTGGGCGGGCTCATCCTCAACCTCATGCCCTGCGTGTTCCCGGTGCTGGCGATCAAGGTGATGGCGTTCGCGCAGCATGCGGGCGATCGCGCCGCCCACCGGCGCCACGGACTGGCCTACACCGCCGGCGCGGTCCTGTCCTTCCTGGCGCTGGGCGGCCTGCTGCTGGCACTGCGCTCGGCCGGCGAGGCGGTGGGCTGGGGCTTCCAGCTCCAGAGTCCGGTCATGGTGGCGGCGCTGGCCACCCTGTTCACGCTGATCGGCCTGAACCTGGCCGGCCTGTTCGAATTCGGCAACGTGCTGCCCTCGCGGCTGGCCACGCTGCAAGCGCGCAACCCGACCACGGACGCCTTCCTGACCGGCGTGCTGGCCGTGGCCGTGGCCTCGCCCTGCACCGCGCCGTTCATGGGCGCTTCGCTCGGCCTGGCCATCGGGCTGCCGGCATGGCAGGCGCTGGCGGTCTTCGCCCTGCTGGGCCTGGGCATGGCCCTGCCCTACCTGGCGGCGAGCTGGTGGCCGGCCATTGCGCGCGCGCTGCCGCGCCCCGGCACCTGGATGCAGACCTTCCGCCAGTTCATGGCCTTTCCGATGTTCGCCACGGTGGTCTGGCTGCTGTGGGTGCTGGGCCAGCAGACCGGCATCGATGGCGCGGCGGCCCTGCTGGCCCTGCTGTTGCTGCTGACGCTGCTGGTCTGGGCGCTGGGTCTGCGCGGCAAAGGTCGCCCCTGGCTGGCCGGCGTGTCCCTGGTGGCGCTGGCCTGGCTGGGCACGAGCCTCGGACCCAACGTCACCCGGCTGGCCGCGGCCGAAGCGGGCGCGCCGGTCGCCACCGCTGTTGACGGTCTGGCCTGGGAGAGCTGGACCCCCGAGCGGGAAGCCGCGCTGCTCGCCGAAGGCCGCACCGTGTTCGTCGACTACACCGCCGCCTGGTGCGTGACCTGCCAGTACAACAAGCGCACCACCCTGGCCGATACCGAGCTGCTCACCGACATGGCCAACCGGCAGGTGGCGCTGCTGCGTGCGGACTGGACACGGCGCGATCCGGCCGTCACGCTGTCGCTGGGCCGCCTGGGCCGCAATGGCGTGCCGGTGTACGCCCTGCACAAGCCCGGACAGCCGGTCCAGGTGCTGACGGAAATTCTCACGGTTGACGAGGTACGTTCCGCACTGAACCGGCTCTGACGGATTCTCACCCTCCTATGGGAGACAACGCCATGATGCAACGCCGCCCCCTGATCGCCCTCGGCGCCAGCGCGCTGGCCCTGCCCACCCTGTTGCGCCCGCAGGTGGTTCACGCCGCCGCGCTGGTCGGACAGCCCGCCCCGGATTTCAGCCTGGAAGACACCGCCGGGCAGACCGTGAAGCTGTCGCAGTTCCTGGGCCGGCCCGTGGTGCTCGAATGGAACAACCCGGGCTGCCCCTTCGTACGCAAGCACTACGAGGGCAACCTGCAATCGCTGCAGAAGGCCTACACCGCCAAGGGCGTGGCCTGGCTGGTGATCAACTCCACCCAAGACGCCAGCGGCGACTACCTGACCCCACCCCAGCTCGGCCGCTGGATGCAGGAAAAAGGCGGCACGCCGACGGCCACGCTCATGGACGAGGACGGACAGGTCGGCCACGCCTACGGCGCGCGGGTGACGCCGCACATGTACATCGTCGACGCCCAAGGGGTACTGGTCTACGCGGGCGGCATCGACAGCATCCCGTCCGCGCGCGTGGCCGACATCGACAAGGCCACCAACTATGTCCGCCAGGGGCTCGATGAACTGTTGGCCGGCAAGCCGGTGAGCAAGGCCACCAGCCTGCCCTACGGCTGCAGCATCAAGTACAAGATCGCGGCCTGAGCCGCATCCGCGGCGCTCGCGTCTGCAGACGGTTGTTGGCTTGGCGCGCTGGCGTGCTCACGCCCGCAGCGGATGGCATGGCCCCTGGCCACGAATGGCCAACGGCTGCGGGAGCCCCTGTTCAGGGCCTTCCATCCGGCCCATACCCCACGCAAACCGGCGCGCTGGGTCGACGCGGGATAATCTCGCTTCCTTATAGAAAGCCCGCACCGGATACCCTCATGAGCTTTGCCCCCCTGCAGAACGACACCTTCCTGCGCGCCTGTCTGCGCCAAGCCACCGACCACACGCCCGTGTGGCTGATGCGCCAGGCCGGGCGCTACCTGCCCGAGTACTGCGCCACGCGTGCCAGGGCCGGTTCGTTCATGGGGCTGGCCACCAACGTGGACTACGCGACCGAGGTGACGCTGCAGCCGCTGGAGCGCTATGCGCTGGACGCCGCCATCCTGTTTTCCGACATTCTCACCGTGCCCGATGCGATGGGCCTGGGTCTGTCGTTCCAGCAGGGCGAAGGCCCGAAGTTTGCCCGCACGGTGCGCACCGAGGCCGATGTGGCCACCCTGGCCGTGCCCGATCTGGACAAGCTGCGCTACGTGTTCGACGCGGTGACCTCGATCCGCCGGGCGCTGAACGGTCGCGTGCCGCTGATCGGCTTCTCGGGCAGCCCCTGGACGCTGGCGTGCTACATGGTCGAGGGCGGTGGCTCGGACGACTACCGCCAGGTCAAGACCCTGATGTACGCCCGGCCCGACCTGATGCACCGCATCCTGGCCATCAACGCCGACGCGGTGGCCGCCTACCTGAACGCACAGATCGACGCCGGTGCGCAGGCAGCCATGATCTTCGACAGCTGGGGGGGCGTGCTGGCCGACGGCAAGTTCCAGGCGTTCTCGCTCGCCTACACCCGGCGCGTGCTGGCACAGCTCAAGCGCACGGACAGCGCGGGCAACGTGATTCCCCGCATCGTCTTCACCAAGGGCGGTGGGCTGTGGCTGGCCGACATGAAGGACCTGGACTGCGACGTGCTGGGCCTGGACTGGACCGTGAACCTCGGCATGGCCCGCGCCCTCGTGGGTGACAGCAAGGCC
>NZ_JAQVEJ010000017.1:0-11364 GCF_028698005.1 Hydrogenophaga sp. | reverse complement strand
AGGTCCCCTGAGCTATCGGTGTGAGCAGCCACTTGCACCGGGCCGTCTGGTCCGGGTACCGCTGGGTTCGCGCGAGGTGCTGGGGGTGGTCTGGGAGCAGGCCGGACAGCCCCCCGCCGGGTGGGATGCCGCACAGATCCGGCCCATCAGCGCCGCCCTGGATGGCCTGCCACCGCTGTCGGCCGGCTGGCGGCAGCTGGTGTCGTTCGCGGCGCGCTACTACCAGCGTGGGCTGGGCGAGATGGCGCTGTCCGTGCTGCCGCCGGCCTTGCGGGATCTGGACAGCATCCAGTTGGGGCGGCGGCTCAAGCGGCTCGACAAAAAAGGCAACAAGCCCGCCGACACGACCGGCGACGATCCGGTCGTCCAGGCCGACACCCGGCCCGAGCCGAGCGACGAGCAGCAGGCCGTGCTCGACGCCCTGCCCACCATTGACAAACCGGTGCTCCTGTACGGCGCCACCGGCAGCGGCAAGACCGAGGTCTATCTGCGCGCGACCGAACGCGTGCTGGACGAGGGGCCGACCACCCAGGTGCTGGTGCTGGTGCCCGAGATCAACCTGACACCGCAACTGGAGGCGCGTTTTCGCGCCCGCTTCGAGCCCCGCCATGGAACGGCCGCGGTGGTCAGCCTGCACAGCGGCATGACGCCGGCGCAGCGCCTGTCGTCCTGGCTGGCGGCCCATGCGGGACAGGCCCGCATCGTGCTGGGGACGCGCATGGCCATCTTCGCCAGCCTGCCGGGCCTGCGGCTCATCGTCGTGGACGAGGAGCACGACCCGAGCTACAAGAGCCAGGAAGGCGCGCGCTACTCGGCGCGCGACCTCGCGGTCTACCGCGCCAAGGTCGAGACGGAGCACAGCGGCCAGCGCTGCCAGGTCATCCTGGGCTCGGCCACGCCCTCGCTGGAGAGCTGGCACGCGAGCGAACAGGGGCGCTATGCGCGGCTGGAAATGCCGGGGCGCATCGGCGGCGGCAGCCTGCCCCGCCTGCGCGTGGTGGACATGAACCACCAGCCCAAGGGCGCCACGCTCTCGCCGCCGCTGCTGGCGGCGATGGAGGAGCGCGTGGCGCGTGGCGAACAGTGCCTGGTACTGCTCAACCGGCGCGGCTACGCCCCGGTGCTGGCCTGCGACGCCTGCGCCTGGAAAAGCCAGTGCCCCCACTGCAGCGCCTTCCGGGTCTTTCACAAGATCGACCGCACGCTGCGCTGCCACCACTGCGGCTTCACACAGCGCGTACCCCGCGCCTGCCCCGATTGCGGCAACCTGGACATCGCGCCCATCGGCCGCGGCACCGAACAGGTCGAGGAACAGCTCGCCGGCCTGCTCTCGCACGTGCGGCGGCCCGACGGCGCGCCGGCCCGGGTGGCCCGCATGGACGCCGACACCACCCGCCACAAGGGCAGCCTGGAGGCGCAACTCGATGCGCTGCACAGCGGCGAGGTGGATGTGCTGGTGGGCACCCAGATGATCGCCAAGGGACACGATTTCCGCCGCATCACGCTGGTGGCCGGGCTGAACGTCGATGCCGGCCTGTTCGCCAGCGACCACCGCGCCCCCGAACGCCTGTTCGCCCTGCTGATGCAGGCGGCCGGGCGGGCCGGGCGCGATGCCGGGCAAAGCCGGCAAAGCGAGATGTGGATCCAGACCTGGCATCCGGGCCATCCGCTGTTCCACGCGCTCAAGCGCTACGACTACCCCACCTTCGCCGCCCAGCAACTGGCCGAGCGTGAGGCCGCGGCCATGCCGCCCTTCGGCCACCAGGCCCTGCTGCGCGCCGATGCCCGCACGCAGCAGACGGCCCAGGCCTTTTTGCAGATGGCGGCCGACCTGGCCGAAGATCTGCCCGGCCGCGCCGAAGTGACGCTGTATCCGCCGGTGCCACTGACCATTCAGCGCGTGGCCAATGTGGAGCGCGCACAGATGCTGGTCGAGGCCGCCTCGCGCGGTGTGCTGCAGCGCTTTCTCGGCGCCTGGCAGCCCCGGTTGCTCGACGGTCGCCAGCATCCCGCGTCACGCGGCCTGATCCGCTTCCTCGTGGACGTGGATCCGTTGTCGGTCTGAAACCCGGCAGAGCTGTCATCGACCTGTCACGGGCCCGCGGCACGATGGCGGTGTGCGAGGCGCCCCGCCACAAGGGGCCGCACACCGGCCACCCCTGCGGTGGCCGATTCACGATTGCCCGCTGGCGACACGAACAAGCCCCCGGGGCCCATGGCCGCGGGGGCTGGCATCAGGAGCGCATCGGCGACGCGCGCCCCCGACGGCTGGCAGGGGATCACTTCTTCAGGTCGAAGCGGTCCAGGTTCATCACCTTGGTCCAGGCAGCCACGAAGTCCTTGACGAACTTCGTCGCGCCATCGGCCGCACCATAGACCTCGGACAAGGCGCGCAGCACCGAATTGGAGCCGAACACCAGATCCACGCGGGTAGCCGTCCACTTGACCGCACCACTCTTGCGCTCGCGCACCTCGAACAGCTGGCGCTCCGGCGAGGTGGGCTGCCACTCGTAGGCCATGTCCAGCAGGTTGACGAAGTAGTCGGTCGTCAGCACGCCCGGGCGCTCGGTGAACACGCCGTGGCGGCTGCCATCCCAGCTGGCGTCCAGGGCACGCATGCCACCGACGAGGGCGGTCATCTCCGGCGCCGTCAGTGTCAGCAGTTGCGCCTTGTCGATCAGCAAGGTCTCGGCCGACTGCGCCGGCGTGGCCTTCAGGTAATTGCGGAAACCGTCGGCGAACGGCTCCAGGTAGGCGAAGGACGCGACGTCGGTCTGGTCCTGGCGCGCATCGACACGGCCTGCCGCGAACGGCACCGCGATAGTGACACCCGCCGCCTGGGCGGCCTGCTCGATCGCCACACCACCGGCCAGCACGATCAGATCGGCCAGCGACAGCCTGGTGTCCGGCTGCAGCGCTTCGAGTTTTTCCAGCGCCTGGACCGCACGCTGGTTGACCTGCCAGCCACGCTGCGGATCCAGGCGGATGCGCGCACCGTTGGCACCGCCGCGCTTGTCGCCACCGCGGAAGGTCGAGGCCGAGGCCCAGGCCAGGGTGACCAGGTCACCGACCGGCAGGTTCAGCGCCGCGATCTTCGCCTTCGCGTCGGCGACGTCGGCCGCACCCGGGTTGTGCGCCGGCGCCGGCAGCGGATCCTGCCAGATCAGGTCTTCCTTCGGCACCTCCGGCCCCATGTAGCGGGCCTTCGGCCCCATGTCGCGGTGGGTCAGCTTGAACCAGGCGCGCGCGAAGGCTTCGGAGAAGGACTGCGGATCGTTGAGGAAACGGCGCGAGATTTTCTCGAACTCGGGGTCGAAGCGCAAGGTCAGGTCGGTCACCAACATGGTCGGCTTGCGCTTCCTGGCCGGGTCGAACGGGTCGGGGATGATCTCCGGCGCATCCTTGGCCACGAACTGGATCGCGCCGGCGGGCGAGCGCTCCTGCACCCATTCGTACTTGAACAGATTCTCGAAGAAGTGATTGCTCCACTGCGTGGGCGTCTGCGTCCACACCACTTCCAGCCCGGAGGTGATGGCATCGGTGCCCTTGCCGCTGCCGTAGCTGCTGGCCCAGCCCAGGCCCTGCAGTTCCAGCTCGGCGGCCTCCGGCGCCGGTCCGACATGGGTCGCCGGGCCGGCGCCGTGCGTCTTGCCCAGCGTGTGGCCACCGGCGATCAGGGCCACGATCTCCTCGTCGTCCATCGCCATGTTGCCGAAGGTGGCGCGGATCGCTGCGGCGGCCGAGCGTGGATCGCCGCTGGCGTTCGGGCCTTCGGGGTTCACGTAGATCAGGCCCATCTCGGTGGCGGCCAACGGGTTCTTGGCCAGCATCTCCGGGTCCCGGTGCTGGGCCACCCACTCTTTTTCCGTGCCCCAGTTCACGTCCTGGTCGGGTTCCCACACGTCCTCGCGGCCGGCGCCGAAGCCGAAGGTGCGGAAGCCCGAGGCTTCCAGTGCCACGTTGCCGGCCAGGATCATCAGGTCGGCCCAGGAAATCTTCTGGCCATACTTTTGCTTGATGGGCCACAGCAGGCGGCGCGCCTTGTCCAGGCTCACATTGTCCGGCCAGCTGTTGAGCGGCGCGAAGCGCTGTTGCCCGCGGCCGGCACCACCACGGCCGTCCACCATGCGGTAGGTGCCCGCGCCGTGCCAGGCCATGCGGATGAACAGTCCCGCATAGTTGCCCCAGTCGGCCGGCCACCAGTCCTGCGAATCGGTGAGCACCCGCTTGAGGTCGGCCTTGAGTGCGGCGTAGTCCAGCTTCCTGAACTCGTCGGCATAGTCGAACGATTCGCCCAGGGGATTGGACCGGTTGGAATGCTGGTTCAGCAGGTCCACGCGCAGCTGGTCCGGCCACCAGTCCTGGTTGGTCGTACCGCTGCCGGCGGGGTGGAAGGGACACTTGGCCGCGCTCGCTGTGTTGCTCATCGGGATCTCCTGTTGGAAAGGTGGCGGGTGCCTGAAAACCATCGGTCAATACGTGGCTGCCAGGGCAGCGAGCATGTCCAGCCAGGTGGGCGGGTTGCCGGTCTCGCTTTGGTAAGTGCTCATGACAGCGCTCCGTGTTGTCGAGCCACTACTTTAGGTTGCCCCTACCCGCATGTCCATGAAATTGATTTCATGTATTCAATAGCATATGTCTATGCGGCGCCGCAGCATCCGTCAGGCGGCGTGCCGCTCAGGCCAGCCAGGCGACGGCGGCCGAGAACGTCAGGAAGGCCGCTGTCGTGGTCACGAGGATGATGCGGGCGATGCGGCCGTTGTCCGCCCCCATGCGCTCGGCCAGCAGCGACACATTGCTGGCACTGGGCAGCGCTGCCGTCAGCGTCATCACGACCAGGGCAAAGCGGCTCAGCGGCGCCCCCAGGGCGATGGCCAACGAGCCCGCGCCGAACACCAGCAGCGGGTGCAGCAGCAACTTCAGCAACGCCACCGGCAGATAGTCCGACACCGGCATCGGGTAGTTGGCCTGGATCTGCGAGCGCGCCAGCACCGCACCGATGGTGAACAGTGCCACCGGCGAGGCGGCGTCGGCCAGCAGCCAGACCGTCTTTTCCACCGGAGCGGGCAGACCGAAATGCGCCGCCGAGGCCAGTGCGCCCAGCCCGATGGCCCAGGGCATGGGGTTGGTGACCACGCCACGCAAGGCCTTGCGCGCGGCCACGGCCATGGCGCGCCCGCCATGCCCCTCACCCTCGTCGAGCCGAGACAGCGCCACGCACAGCGAACTGGTGACCACCATGTCCACCAGCATCAGCAGGATCACCGGGCCCGCGGCCGACGGTCCCAGCAGGGCCACCAGCAGCGGCACCCCCATGAAGCCGGAGTTGGGGAAGGCCGCCACCAGCGCACCGAACGAAGCATCGTTCCAGCGGATGCGCTCGTTGCGCGTGAGCGCGATCGTCACCGCCACCATCACCAGTGCGCAGGCCAGGTAGATGCCGCCCACCCAGGCGTCGAGCAGTTGCGCGATCGGCGTAGTGGAGCCGAAGCGGTAGAGCATCGCCGGCAGCGCGAAGAACAGCACGAAGCTGTTGAGCCCCGGAATCGCCTCCAGCGGCAGCAGGCGCCAGCGCGCAGCCACGAAACCGGCGAGCACGAGCGCGAAAAAGGGGAGGGTGACGAGCAGGATGTTCAGCACGGCGGCCATTGTCTCAGGACCGGGCCGGTATCATTGCCGGCTTCGTCTTGCCCTGCCCATGTCCGCTGGTCTGAACCTTGCCCAACTCGATGCCGTGAATCACCTGGCCGGCCCCTGCCTGGTGCTGGCCGGCGCGGGCTCGGGCAAGACACGGGTGATCACCCACAAGATCGCCCGGCTGATCCAGGCCGGACTGGCGGCCGAGCGCATCGCCGCCATCACCTTCACCAACAAGGCCGCCGCCGAAATGCGCGAGCGCGCCGGCCACCTCGTCGGCCGCGACGCGAGGAAGGTGCTGATCTGTACCTTCCACGCGCTGGGTGTGCGCCTGCTGCGCGAGGACGGACAGGTGCTGGGCCTCAAGCCCCAGTTCTCCATTCTCGACACCGACGACATCACCAGCCTGCTCAAGGACTGCGGCGGCACCACCGATGCCAACACGGCGCGTGCCTGGCAATGGACCATCAGCGCCTGGAAAGGCGCCGGCATGAGCGCGGCCGACGCCCTCCGGCAGGCCAGGGACGAAAGCGAACGCCAGATCGCGGCCATCATGGCGCGCTACGAGGAGCGCCTGACGGCCTACCAGAGTGTCGACTTCGACGACCTGATCCGCCTGCCGCTGAAGCTGCTGGGCGAACACCCCGAGGTGCGCGAGAAGTGGCAACAGAAGCTCGGCCACGTGCTGGTGGACGAGTACCAGGACACCAACGCCACGCAGTACGAGTTGCTCAAGCTGCTGGTGGGCGAGCGCGCGCGCTTCACCGCCGTGGGCGACGACGACCAGAGCATCTATGGCTGGCGCGGTGCCACGCTGGACAACCTCAAGCGCCTGCCTGTCGATTTCCCGCAGCTCAGGGTCATCAAGCTGGAGCAGAACTACCGCTCCACCAGCGCCATCCTGCGCGCCGCCAACAACGTGATCGGCCCCAACCCCAAGCTGTTTCCCAAGACCCTGTGGAGCGAGCTGGGTGAAGGCGAGCCGGTGCGCGTGGTGGATGCCGACAACGAAGAGCACGAGGCCGAGCGCGCCGTCGCGCGCATCCAGAGCCTGCGCGCCAACAGCCCGCACAAGGAGTGGCGGGACTTCGCCATCCTGTACCGCGCCAACCACATGGCCCGCGCCTTCGAGCAGGCGCTGCGGCGCGCGCAGATCCCCTACAAAGTATCGGGTGGGCAGAGCTTCTTCGACAAGGCCGAGATCCGCGACCTGTGCGCCTGGATGCGCCTGCTGGTCAACAACAACGACGACCCGGCCTTCGTGCGCGCAGCCACCACGCCCAAGCGCGGCATCGGCCACACCACACTGCAGCAACTGGGCACCTTCGCCACACAGTACAAGCTCAGCCTGTTCGAAGCCCTGTTCTCGCACTCGCTGCCCAGCGCGGTCAGCGGCCGCGCCATCACCACGCTGCACGAGTTCGGCCGCCTCATCAACGATCTCGAATACCGGGCCCGCCACACGGTGGGCGCCGAGGCGGCGCGGACCTTCCTTGATGACTGGCTCAAGGAGATCGGCTACGAGCAGCACCTGTACGACAACGAGGACAACGAGAAGGTCGCGGCGGCCCGCTGGGGCAACGTGATCGACTTCTGCGACTGGGTGGCCGGGCGCTGCGGCGGCCAGGTGCCCGACCAGACCGGCGCCGAGGGGGCCACCGAACGCAAGTCCGTGCTCGAGGTCGTGCAGACCATCGCGCTGATCTCGACCCTGAGCGAGCGCGAGCAGGACCAGAACGTGGTCACACTCTCCACATTGCACGCCTCCAAGGGCCTGGAATGGCCGCACGTGATCCTGGCTGGCGTCAACGAGGGGCTGCTGCCGTTCAAGACCGACGACGCCGACAGCGACCTGTCGGCCGAAGCCCTGGCCCAGCGCGTGCAAGAAGAACGCCGCCTGATGTACGTCGGCATCACGCGCGCGCAACGCACCCTGGCCGTGAGCTGGCTCAAACGCCGCAAGAAGGGTCGCGAGAGCGTGCCGGGCCAGAAAAGCCGCTTCATCGGCGAAATGGCGCTCGACCAGGCCACCACCCGGGAAGACCCGCGCGAAAAACTGCGCGCCCTGCGAGCCGAGTTCGCGCAGCGCGCTGCCACCCGGGTGGAAACGCCATGAAGTCCCTGCTTTCCTGCTCGCTGGCGCTGGCACTGGGGCTGTGGTCAGGCGCCCCTGCCCACAGCCAGACCACCGGTGCCGGCTCCTGCTGGCTGCAGGGCGATGTCGAACCGGCACAGCTCCACGGCCTTTGGCAGCTGACCCTCTGGCCCGAGGACGGTGACGGGTCGCGCCCCGTGTCCACCGGCGCGGTCCTGTTCGAACCCCACCCCGAATACACCGATGGCGTGCGCGGCCACCTCAAGCGCAGCGGCCCGGGCAACGACCTGCAGGCCCTGGTTTCCGGCGACGTGGACGACGGCGAGTTCGCACTCGACGAGTCCGCCGATGGCGTCCGCATCGACGCCGCGTGGATCGGCTCACTGCCCCCGGCCGCCTGCGGCCATGAAATTCGCGGCCTCCGGCACCCGGCCGGACCGGCCGACGGCCCGCGGCTCAATTTCCTGCTGCGACGCGCACCGCGTGGCTGACGCCTCGCCCCACCGGGCCCGGCTGCGATAGCAAAACCGCTATCTCGCTCATAGCCACGCCCTATCAAACCACGCTCACCCCGTTGACTCAGGTCAACACGATAGCGGGTTAACCCTTGGAGGATGGGGGCACCGGGTTCGGCGTTTGCGCCAGCAAATGCTGCCGAGGACACCCGGTGCATACGAGAACTCAGCCCAGAAAGTGAGAACCCCATGACGCCCAAGATCGCCTGGACCCTGCGTGCCATTGCTGCCGCTGCCGTACTCGGCAGCAGCATGGCTGCTGTCGCGCAATCCGACGAACCGGTTTCCCCCGTTCCCGCCCCGAAAGCCGTCAATCCGGCCGCGGTCGAACTCGGGAAGAAACTGTTCTTCGATCCCCGGCTCTCCAAGTCCGGCTTCATTTCGTGCAACAGTTGCCACAACCTCAGCATGGGTGGCTCCGACAACCTCAAGACCTCGATCGGCCACAACTGGCAGCGCGGCCCCATCAACTCGCCCACGGTCCTCAACTCGCGCATGAACCTGGCCCAGTTCTGGGATGGCCGCGCCAAGGACCTGAAGGAACAGGCAGGTGGCCCGATCGCCAACCCGGGCGAAATGGCCTTCACCCACGAGCTGGCGGTCGAAACCCTGCGCTCCATCCCCGGCTATGTCGAGGAGTTCAAGCAGGTCTTCAATACCGACCAGTTGAGCATCGACGAAGTCACCACCGCCATCGCCGCGTTCGAGGAGACCCTGGTTACGCCCAACTCGCGCTTCGACCAGTGGCTCGACGGCGACAAGACGGCCCTGACCAGGGACGAGCTCACCGGCTACCAGCTCTTCAAGGAAAGCGGCTGCGTGGCCTGCCACAACGGCCCCAACTTCGGCGGCAACTCGTTCCAGAAAATGGGGCTGGTGCAGCCGTACAAGACGGCCAACACGGCACAGGGCCGCATGGACGTGACCGGCAAGGACATCGACCGTTTCAACTTCAAGGTCCCGACGCTGCGCAACGTGGAACTGACCTACCCCTACTTCCACGATGGCGAGGCCGAGACGCTGACGCAGGCCGTCGACGTGATGGGCCGTCTGCAACTGGGCCGCGAGTTCAGCACCGACGAGAACGCCAGGATCGTGGCCTTTCTCAAGACCCTGACCGGCCAGCAACCGCAGTTCACGCTGCCCATCCTGCCGCCATCGAGCGACAAGACACCCAAGCCACGCCCCTTTGACTGAGCGCGCGACGCCCGGATCCGGACAGAGAGCCGCCACCGCCACTGGCCCTCCGGCCGGGGAACATATCCCGCTGACGGCGTGGCGACGTCGTGCCGTGGGGCGAAAAAAAGCATGGCTTGCCCAAGAGCGGCTGGCTAGCAAAAACGACCCGGATGTGCACCACACGCCGGGTCGCCCCACGATGAGAAACGGCGCGCGGGTTCGGCATCAGCATCCGGCACCGTCACGGCCATGGCTGCATTATATCTGCAAACACAAATCATTCTCAATTAAAAAGAATGATTTGACCCGTGCGCTGCCCTCGCCGCCTTCTACATATAAACGATTGATGATACAAGTGGGGTCACAACATCCCGGCATATCCAGGAGACCTTGATGAGCCCATGGCTGACCCGACACCGGGCACCCACCCTCGCCTTTTCCACCGCTCTGTGGAGGCTGCACTGGCAACGCGCCGCCGCAATGGTGCTGGCCGCGCTGACACTGACGGGCGCCGCCGCCATCTCGCACGCTGCCGACGACGCACAACCACCGCTGAACCTGCAGCAGGTCAGCCCCCACGGCTATTTCGTTGAAGGTTTGACCCAACTGGGCTCGCCCCAGAACCAGAACTTCATCAGCAACGCCGGCTTCGTGGTCACACCGGCCGGGGTGGTCGTGATCGACGCGCTCGGCTCGCCCCGCCTGGCCGAGCGCCTGCTCGCGGCCATTGCCCGGGTCACCGACCAGCCGGTGACCGACGTCATCGTGACGCACTACCACGCCGACCACATCTACGGCCTGCAGGTGTTCCAGCGGAGGGGCGCGCGCATCGTGGCCCACCGGGGTGCACGCGAGTACCTGCAATCCGAGACCGCCCATCTGCGCCTGGAGGCTTCGCGCACCGACCTGGCCCCCTGGATCGACGCCGGGACCCGGCTGGTGCCCGCCGACGAGTGGGTGGACGGCCCGGTGCGGTTGCAGCGCGGCGGCATCACGTTCGAGATCGATCACGTCGGCCCATCGCACACACCCGAGGACCTCACGGTGTTCGTTCCGTCCGAGCGGCTGCTGTTCGCCGGCGACCTGTTCTTCAACGGCCGCCTGCCCTTCGTCGGCAAGGCCGACAGCAGCCAGTGGATCCGGTCGCTGGACCAGGTGCTCGCGCGCGACACCGCCGTGGTCGTGCCCGGGCACGGGCCAGCCTCGCGCGATCCGGCCCGCGACATCGGCATGACGCGCGACTACCTGCACCACCTGCGCGAGAGCATGGGCAAGGCGGTTGACGACTTCGTGCCCTTCGAGGAGGCCTACACGGCGACCGACTGGTCGGCCTTCGAGCACATGCCCATGTTCGGCCCGGCCAATCGCATGAACGCCTACAACACCTACCTGCTGATGGAAGAGGAAGCCCTGGGTCGCCAGGCGCCGTCCCGGTAGTGCCGACCAGGCCTGCCCCCGGCCATCGCGGGGCACCCGGCCGGCGCCGCCCCCGGAAACGACGAAGCCCTTGAGTCCATCAGGAATCAAGGGCTTGCGTTATCTGGTGGCTGGGGCGGAATCGCAAAATCCGCGCAAAACCAGTATTCATGCGGACCTTGGCCGTTACAAAAAAGTCTGGGGTACGGGCCAGGGTACGACGTAGAAAAGATACAAACTTGTCCTTGGTTCGATGCTGAAATCCACCCGAGGCCCTCTCTCGCACGTCTTGCATGCCGAGCGCCACTGGCTCATGCGCGCGCGAGACAACCTGCGCTATGAGGTCCCTGATGGCCAGGTCAAATTCCCCCACCCGTGGCCACCCCAAATTCCCCCAGGCAGGACGCCCAGATTATGACGATTCGGGGCTGACTGCGTATTCCACGCGATGGCGGACACGATTCCACGCTGATGGCGGACAGTGTTCCACCATGATGGCGGACACCGTTCCACGCTGAAGGC
>NZ_JAQVEJ010000145.1 GCF_028698005.1 Hydrogenophaga sp. | reverse complement strand
CCATGAGCACGATGAACATCTCTCTCCCCGACACCCTCAAGTCCTTCGTGGATGAACAGGTCAGCCAGCGCGGCTACGGCACGAGCAGCGAGTACGTGCGCGAGTTGATCCGCAAGGACCAGGACCGCCTGCAACTGCGCAACTTGCTGTTGGCCGGAGCTGCCTCGGCCCCTGCGGCACCCGCCGATGCCAGCTACTTCGAAGGCCTGCGTGATCGGGTGCGCAAGGCTGCCAAACCCGCTGCCAAGGCGTGAAGGCCAATGCAGTCATCCCGCGTGAGCAGGCCAACCGGGATTTGGACGAGGCTGTGGCCTATTACCTGAGTGAAGCGGGCGAAGCCGTGGCACTCGGCTTCATCGACGCACTGGAGAAGGCCTACGGCCACATCGGCCGCCATCCGGCCACAGGTTCTCCACGCTACGCCCATGAACTCAACTTGCCGGGCCTGCGCGCATGGCCGCTGACGCGCTACCCGCACCTCGTGTTCTACGTCGAGCGTCCGGACCACATCGACGTCTGGCGTGTGCTGCACGGCCAGCGGGATATCCCAGCTTGGATGCAGGAGCCTGATGTCGTGTGACGGTCGGGTCGCCAGGGCATATCTGCGTGATCGGCGGTGTAAACGATAAGGGGCGACCGTCACAACCATCACCACTGTCACGCTGGGCCGGTCCTTGTGATGGTGGTGACGATGGTGATGGTCAACGCCTATTGTTATGGCCGAGGAACGCATACAT
This sequence comes from Hydrogenophaga sp., assembly GCF_028698005.1. Taxonomy (GTDB): domain Bacteria; phylum Pseudomonadota; class Gammaproteobacteria; order Burkholderiales; family Burkholderiaceae_C; genus Hydrogenophaga. The sequence continues at coordinate 6,541 of NZ_JAQVEJ010000145.1, read as the reverse complement.
ACCCCGGGCAAAAGGGGTCCTTCCTGGCGATATTCCAATACGGGGGGCGCAAGCGCAGCTTTTCGCCACCGTCCGAACAGAAAACAAGGTTTGCAGGGTTTGCGGTTCGCACCTGGCGGTGTGGGAAAGCGGGCCGAAAGCCCGGTCAGCGCGGGCCTTTGCGCGGTAGCGGTAACGCGGAATGTGCGAACCTGGGTGCGTACCCGGTTTGCAGGTTTGCACCCAAGCTATGCGAAAAACGGCCAGGGATAAAAACTCAATGCTGGCGCGGGTTTGCGGCTGATTCTATGGCTGGGTTACAGAAATCGGCCCACGAGCCTTTGCGCACCGTCTGACGCATCGGACACAGGTTGTCGTAACTTTCCGTGAGGCGCGCACACGCGCACGCGTATAGAGAGTTACGTGGAGCTGTGTCCGATGCGTCAGACACGCCGGGGTATCCGCAGGGCCTCAAGAAACTGGACACCCTTGGCGGCAGATCACACCACCCTGTACACCCGTTCGCCGCTGTCGTTGTGCGCCAGCACCACGTTAAGGCCGAGCTTCTTGCGCAGCATCCCGGAAATTGCTCCGCGCAGGGTGTGCGGCTGCCAACCAGTGGCCAGCATCAGTTGCAGGCTGGTCGCGCCCTGTGGGCGGCGCAGCGCCATCACCAGTGCGGCGAGTTTGGTGCCGGGGCGGATCGGGATGCCCTCCAGAAGTTGGAGATCACCGATGGTGCCCACCGGCTGGACGTCATCCGGTGGCACGGGTCGCTGCTGTCCGATGGCCGCGTAGCCCGCGTCGGTCATCACGTGGCCGTCGTCGGCAGGCTCGATCCACCCGCGCTGCAGCAGTGAGGTCAGCACCTTGACCCGTGCGCCGCCGCGCAGCGTGTCGGGCGGGATCACTCGCCCATCGGTGCGGCGGGCGGCAGTGCGCAGCAGCAGGCTTTGAGCCGGGGAGAGTTTGAGCAGGGTCTCCATCATGGCCTCCGTCACTTGACCTGGCCGTCGAAGATCGCCAGAAGGTCATCCAGCGCCTGATCCACTCGCCCGAGGTCACCAACGTGGCCCCAGTGGATAGCGTCCGGGTTGTGGCCGAAGTGGTCGGCGGCCAGTTGCTGCAGTCGGGTCAACTTGTTGTGGATGGCTGCGGCGCGGGCGAGATAGGCGTCGGTGGCAGTGGTCTTGGTGTTCATCGCGGGGCTCCTTGATTGGTGGATGGGATGACGCCACCATTCACGCGCTGAACGATCAAGAAGCCAAGCGAATGCGCTGTCTATAGTTGTGCCACATTGATATACTTCTTGCCTTATGACCCAACCATCAGGTGACTTTCGATGAAACGCTGCGTTGTGGGTGTCCGTCGCGCCGATGCGCCGGTGGCGGAAGGCCGTGGGCAGTACGCACCGACGGTGTGGTTTCCGTCCATGGCCACCATGGCTGCCGTGTTGTCGGAAGACAACCGGGCCATGCTGCGCCTGATTCACGAGCGCAAGCCCAAGTCGCTGACCGAATTGGCGGAACTGACTGGGCGGCAAGTGCCCAATCTGTCGCGCACGCTGCGCATGATGGAAGGCTACGGGCTGGTTGCCATTGAAAAGAACGCCCGCGAAACCCAGCCCATTGCGCTGGCCACCGAATTTCTGGTGGTGCTGGATTGAACCCGGCACGGCCCAACGAAGAAGCAAGGGGGAGCTTTTGTCTGCCATTGATACCCTGATCGCCCAAATCAGCGATCCCCGCCTGCGCGAGCGCCTCACTGCCGAGTGGGACAACGCCAAGAAAGAAAAGAAATTCGGCCTGGTATTTGAAGACCACTTGCCCGAATTGTTACCGCTGCACGGTGCCAAACCGCGCAAGGGCGACCTAGTGTGTCGCCGTCAGGGTGCGCTGAAAGATGTGTGGCAAATCAAGTCCATCCACGCGGGCGTGGCCACTTGCGTCCAGCCCAGCAACGAGGCGCACCCCAGCGAGCCCACCCGTGCAGCGGCAGAGCCGGTGCAGTTCCCGGTGGATGAACTGCTGGTGGTGCGGGAATTTGGCGAGCCCATCTTCCCCGCGCTGGTGCCGGTGGATGCTGTGCAAAACGGCCCCGCCGATGCTCCCTGGCACACGCTGATCGAGGCCGACAACTACCACGCGCTACAGCTGCTGGATTACCTGTATGCCGGTCAGGTGGATTGCATCTACATCGACCCGCCTTACAACACCGGCGCGCGCGACTGGAAATACAACAACGACTTAAGGCGTGCTTAATGGTTCGGGCCAGGGACTGATTCGCATGGCAACGAAGAAAACCACCAAAGCCACGCCCAGTTGGAGCGACGTCAAAACCAAGCTGGCCGATTTCGACCGCGCCGGTTTGCTGGGGCTGGTGCAAGACCTGTACGCCGCCAGCAAGGACAACAAGGCATTTTTGCACGCTCGTTTTGGGCTGGGCGACGACCCGCTGGAGCCCTTCAAGGATGTAATCATCCGATGGATCAACCCGCCTGACTTTCGCAACCCGATCTCGGTCAGCAAAGCCAAGAAGGCCATCAGCGATTACAAGAAGGCACTGGGCCAGCCAGAGGGATTGGCCGAACTCACGGTGTTTTACTGCGAGGAAGTGTTCGATTTTCTGGCCGATTGCGGCATGGACGATGAAGGCTTTTATGACGCACTGGTACGGATGTTCGAACAGGCGCTGAAATACGTGCTGGCCTTGCCCGCTGCGCAGCAGGCGGCATTCCTAGCCAGGCTCGACCGGGTGCGCCAGTTGGGGCAAAACGTTGGCTGGGGCGTGGGCGATGACTTCGACCATTTCTGGTCGGCGGCTGGTCTGGCGGGAGACGAATAAATATGGGCAAACTTCCGATCAACCTGAATGACCTGCTGCGCCAGCGCACGGTTGAGGGCGAGCGCATCGAGTACAAGGCCGGGTGGAATCCGGACCCGATCATCCGTACCGTGTGCGCCTTCGCCAACGACTTCGAAAACCTCGGCGGCGGTTATGTGGTGATCGGGCAGGATTGTGATGCCAATGGTCAACCGGTGTTTCCGCCGGTGGGGCTGGCCGATAACCAGCTCGACAAGATTCAGCAGGAATTGTTGGCCGCCTGCCAGTTGATCCAGCCGCCGTACTTCCCGGTATTGAGCATCGAGGAAGTCGAGGGGCGCAAGCTGATCGTGCTGTGGGCACCGGGCGGGCAGAACCGGCCTTACAAAGCGCCGGAAGCCATTACGGCGAAGCACAAGGTCTGGAAGTACTTCATCCGCAGGTACAGCAGCACGGTCGAGGCCAAGGGCGAAACCGAGCAAGAGTTGTTGAGCCTGGCGGCCAAGGTGCCATTCGATGACCGCTACAACCAGTCGGCACGAATCGATGATCTGTCGAAGCCCTTGATGCAGGCCTTTTTGCAGGAGGTTGGCAGCACGCTGGCAGAGGATGCGCCCGGGCTTTCGGTCGAGGCATTGGCTCGCCAGATGAATGTGGCGGGTGGCCCTACCGAATCACCGTGGCCCAAGAACGTGGGCCTGCTGTTTTTCAACGATACACCGGAGCGCTTCTTCCCCGCCGTGCAGATCGACGTGGTCTGGTTTCCCGAAGGCGCGGGCGGGGATCGCTTCGAGGAAAAGATCTTCAAAGGCCCTCTGGCGCGGATGACGCGCGAGGCCTTGAGCTACATCCAGCGCAACTTCTTGCGCGAGACAGTCATCAAGCACCCCGACCGCGCCGAGGCCACGCGGGTCTGGAATTTTCCCTACGCTGCGATCGAGGAAGCTTTGGTCAACGCGGTTTATCACCGGTCTTACGAAGAGCGCGAGCCCATTGAGGTGCGCATCAGCAACGAAGAATTGGTCATCCTGAGTTTCCCTGGCCCGGATCGGTCGATTCGGCTGGAGGATTCCAGGCCGGGCGTGCGGTCAGCCGCCGCTACCGCAACCGGCGTATCGGTGAATTCCTGAAGGAGCTTGATCTGACGGAAGGTCGCTCGACGGGCATCCCGAAAATCCTCAAGGTGATGGCCGCCAATGGCTCGCCCGCGCCGCTGTTTGAATCAGATGAGGATCGACTTTCGTTTGTGATCCGGCTGCCCTGCCATCCGTTGGCCCGGCCGGTGCCCCCAAAAGTCACCGGGGAAGTCGCCCCCGAAGTTACCCCTGAAGTCGCCCCCGAAGTTGTGCGGGTCGTGTTGGCCTTGCAGGAAGAATTGTCCCGGACAGGACTGCAGCAGGCCCTGGATCTGAAGGACGAAAAGCATTTCCGGAAGGCATACCTGTTGCCCGCGCTCGCTTCTGGCCTGGTGGAGATGACCCGACCCGAAACACCGCGCAGCAGTAAGCAACGCTACCGGCGGACTCGCCTTGGGCAGCGATGGCTGGAGACGCATCAGGGTAATAGTGCGTACTGAGTTATGGGGAAACACCCGCAAGCCCGCAGCAACCCGCGCCAGTGCTCATCAGCTCGGGAGGCCGGTCTGCACATGGTCAACCATCCGCCACCACCCACAAGGGCTCGGACAAACGCCGGGCCCTTTTTCGTTGCCGCGCCCGGCATCCGCTGGTGCAGCGGGCCTGGCCTCATACGATGCCGACCCGCATCCGGATGGGCCAGCGCACCTCGCGGCGCAGCAACGCATCACCACCCCAGAGCGACTTCAGGTCGTCCGCGAAGCGGTGCAGGATGCCGTCCTGCCCGGTCTCGCGCGCGCGGTGTACGGCCGACCAGGTGGCGATGTAGCCGAGCAGTTCGTCCAGCGTCCAGTCCTGGCGGATGTGCAGCGCCGGGGCCGGTTGCTCAGTGTAGGGAAACGGCAGATCCGCATAGCCGCTGTCCACGAGCCGGCGTTCGGGTGGCCAGAAGGGACCGATCTCGTCCCGGTAGAAGTGCATGAAGCGCTCGCCAGCCGGCCCGTCGAGCCACAGCACGCCGTAGGACACGAGCGCGACCACCGCTCCCTTGCGCGCCACGCGGCGCACCTCGGCATGGAAGCGCGGCAGGTCGAACCAGTGGGCGGCCTGCGCGGCCGTGACCAGGCTCGCACAGCCATCGGGCAGCGGCATGTGCTCCGCCGACGCACCGGCATAGCGCACGCGGACATGCGGCAGGGCATGGGCAAGCTGGTCGGCGCTCGGATCCAGGCCGATCACCCGATCGAAGTGGTCGGCCAGTTGCCTCGTGAGCTGGCCGTTGCCACAGCCGACATCGACGGCCAGCGCGGCGTCCGGACTCAAGGCCGCGAGGTACCGGGCGAGCTCCGGCGGGTACTCGGGCCGGAAGCGCGCGTAGGCCTGACCGCCTTGCGCGAACCAGTTGCGTGACGTGCCGGAGGTGTCGGACAAGGGGTGGCTCCCAGGCAGTGGTGGTCCGCGCGGCCGGCCCTTCGGCTCAGGGCAGCGACGCTCCCCCGGTCACCTCGATGCGGCGTTGCAAGCGCTGCACTTCGGCCTCGTCGCCGGCGGCCCGGGCCTGTGTCTGCGCCACGTGCAGCCAGGCCAGCAGCGGACGGCGCCAGCCCTGTGCGGACGCCGTGTCGATGGCCTGGGTGACCACCTCCGGCCCGGCCAGCCCCCGGCGATACAGCACGCCCGCCGCGATCAGGCGGCTTTGCGCGTCCTCGATGCCGGCCAGCGCGGCGGCCGTGCCCGCGGTGGCCGCCCGGCGCTGGGCTTCGGGCAGCAGGGCCGTGTCCTCGGCACCGGCCTGGCCGGCCAGGTAGCGGTGGTAGGCCTGTTCGGTGGCGCCACCATCGCGCTGCACCACGTCATCGGCCGGGCAGACGCCCTCGCCGGCATCGAGCGCGGCCACGCGCGCGGCGCAACGCAACAGTTGCAGGCGCAACAACAGCTCGGGCCGCCCCGAGGCCGAGGCCTCGCGGACGGCGCGGCGGTACTCGGCCTCTTCGACGCGCTGGTTGCCCTCGAACCAGCCCTGGAGCGACAGGTCCATGGCAGACCTGGCGTTCATCTGCCAGTCCGGTGGCGGCGTGCCGGCGCAGGCCGCCACGACGACCACCGCGACCACCGCGATGCATCGCCACGGCCAGGCCGTACCCGCCGCCGGGCGGTGCGTGAACCGGTGAGCAAGGGAGCCGGTGTGCTTCATTTGAGTTCGATCTCCGTCTCGCGGGCGAACGGCCAGCGGCGGTTGATGTCGTTGACCAGCGAATCCACCTTGCGCAGGCTGGTTCCCACCTGCGCCCGCAGCACGTCCAGGTCGGTGGTGGCCGTGCGCGTGTTGGCCGCGATGCCCTGCGCCTCGACGAGCAGCGCATCGACCTGCCTGAGGGTGCCACGCGCCTCGCCCAGCAGGCCCGTGACCTGCTGCACGGCGGCGCGCAGATCCGGCACCAGCGCGCCCTGTCCTTCGGGCGCACCCTGGCCGAACACCTGTTTGTCGGCGTTGGCCACCAGGCTGTCCACGCGCGCAGCGAGCGCATCGACCCGCGCCAGCAGCGCGTTGGCGCGCTCCAGCGTCACCATCACCTGGCGCGCATCGGCCTCGTTGCCCATGAGCACGCCCAGGCCACCCTGCGGCCCCTTGAGCCTGCCGGTCACGTCCTGCACGTTGGCCA
>NZ_JAQVEJ010000144.1 GCF_028698005.1 Hydrogenophaga sp. | reverse complement strand
CCGACCACGATGGTGCCGAGCACGCCCCGCTGCCAGAAAAACCAGGCCGCACCGGCGGCAGCGGCGAACAGGCGGGCGTCCCGCCAGGTGTCCACCAGCACCCCCTGCGTGGTCACCACCTCGGGCACGATCACCGCCGCCAGGGCCGCGATCGGCGCGTACTGCAGGCCACGCTGGGCCCAGTGCGGCAGCTTCCAGGGCCGGTCCGAGAACAGGAAAAACGAGCGCGTGACCACGGTCACCACCCCGAGAGCGACAATCGTCAATAACGTGTGCCAATGCATCTCAAGCATGCCCGCCCTGCTCGTGCCGCCTCAGCGGGGTATGTTCCAGCAGCAGGCACATGGCCACCGCGCAGACGATGGCCACCAGCACGTTGAGCTTGAGCGGCAGCGCCCAGGCCACCACCGCCGCCGTGCCCGACACACCGGCCGCGACCACGCGCAGCGGTGAAGTGGCCAGCGAGCAGGTCAGCCCCACCAGCGCCAGGATGCCCGCGAAGCCCAGGCCCCATTCGATGGGGATGACGTGCGACAGCAGGATGCCCAGCACGCTCGCACCCATCCATGACAGGTAGTTGAGCGCGCAGTTGCCCATCAGGTAGGCGTGCTGGCGCGCGCGCTCATCGTCGTCGCGGCCCGGCCGCGGGTAGCGCCGGGCGAAGAACACGTAGCTCAGGTCGCCGGTCACGTAGCCGGTGACCACACGCTGCCAGCGCGGCAGATGGGCCAGGTAGGGCTGCAGGTGCGCCGAGAACACCACGAAGCGCAGGTTGACGCAAAAAGCCGCCACCACGATCACCCACAGCGGCGCGCCGGCCGCGATCATCGGCACCGCCGTCAGCTGCGCGCTGCCGGCGAAGACGATGAAGGTCATCAGGATGGCCTCCAGCTGCGACAGTCCGGCGGTGACCATGGCCACACCGGTCATCAGCCCCCAGGCGGCAATGCCCGCGGCCGCCGTGAGCATGTCACGCGCCCCTACCCTGTACTCGGGATAGCGACGGTGCGTTGCTTGCCAGAACATGGGGTCAGCTCCGTGCGGTGGTGGCAGCGTCGTGGCCGGTCACCGGTACGGCGCCCAGTTGTTGCCCCGGGGCCAGCGCGAAGCCGCGCAGGAATTCGGCCGCGCTCAGGCGCTTGCCGCCCGCGCGTTGCAATTCGGTGAGGCGCAGCACGCCCTGGCCGGTGGCCACGTCGATGCCCGAAGGGCCCACCGACAACACCCGTCCCGGTACGGCAGGGGACACCGCCGCCGTCGCGTCGGTGTCGGGCCGTGCGGCCCACACCTTGATGGTCTCGTCACCCAGGCTGGTGCTGGCACCAGGGAAGGGATCGAAGGCCCGCACACGCCGCCCGATCACCACGGCCGGCTCGCGCCAGTCGATGGTGGCCTCGGCCTTGTCGATCTTGTGGGCGTAGGTCACGCCCTCTGCCGGCTGGGACGTGCGCTGCAGGCCGCCACAGGCCGCCAGCTCCAGTGCCTCCACGATCAAGCGGCCACCGAGATCGGCCAGCTTGTCGTGCAGGCTGCCGGTGGTGTCCTCGGGTGCAATGGGCAGGCGTTCGGCCAGCAGCATGTCGCCGGTGTCCAGGCCCTCGTCCATCTGCATGATGGTCACGCCGGTCTCGGCGTCGCCGGCCTCGATGGCGCGGTGGATGGGCGCGGCACCACGCCAGCGCGGCAACAGCGAGGCGTGGATGTTGAGGCAGCCCCGCGGCAGGGCGCCGAGCGCCCAGCGCGGCAGGATCAGGCCGTAGGCGGCCACCACCATGGCTTGCGCACCGCTGGCGGCGATGGCCTCGCGCGCCGCCAGCGCGTCCTCGGGGTACTTGCCATCCAGGCGCAGGCTGCGTGGCTGCGCCACCGGAATGCCGTGTTCGAGCGCGAACTGCTTGACCGGTGAGGCCTGCAGCTTCATGCCCCGGCCGGCCGGCCGGTCGGGCTGGGTCAGCACCAGCGCGATCTCGAAGCCGGCCGCGTGCAGCCGCTCCAGCGCCACACGGGCGAAAGCCGGCGTCCCGGCAAAAACCAGTTTCATGCGATTGCTCTCGAACAGAGGGCCGGGTTCAGTGCCTGTCCTGTGGCGGATCGGGCAGGAGCTCGTCGGTGAACATCAGGATCTGCACCACGCCCTCGGGGTCGATGTGCAGGTGGGCCTGGCGCGGCCGGTCCACCTCCAGGAAGCGGTAGGTCCAGACATCGCCGCGAAAGCTCGCCACCCCCTCCACCAGCGCCGGGCGCCCCAGGTGCAGCAGCACGTCCTCGCGGTGCCAGCGCCCCACCTCGACCCGCTGCTGCAGCCAGTCGATATCCATCACCTGCTCGGTCCGGCGCAGACGGCCGTCGGCATCCAGGTCGAGGTTGTAGACCTGCTGGCCCGCCGGCTGTCGCGAGTACTGCAGGCGGCGGCCGCCGTCAGGCAAGGCGTATTCGCCCGTGGGCTTTCCCAGGCGCTGCACGATCTCGGCGCGCGGTGCACCCGTTCCGATGCGCTCGGGCATGCCGGCACACCCCGCCAGCAGGGCCAGGCACAGGGCGACCCACCCGTGTTTGATCATCCTGTTCATGCGCGCTGCGCCTCCCGCTGGGCCTTGACCAGCTTGGTCCGGATGCGGTTCTGCTTGAGCGGCGAGAGGTATTGCACGAACACCTTGCCCAGCAAATGGTCCATTTCGTGCTGGACGCACACCGCCAGCATGCCCTCGGCCTCGATCACACGGCTGCGCCCCTGCTCGTCCAGCGCACGCACCCGCACCGCGACCGAACGCTCGACCCCGTCGTAGATACCCGGCACCGACAGACAGCCCTCCTCGCCCTTGCGCGTTTCCGGACTGGCCCACTCGATCTCGGGGTTGATCAGCACCAGGCGCTGGTCACGCGTCTCGCTCACGTCGATCACGATCAGGCGTTCGTGCACATCGACCTGCGTCGCGGCCAGACCGACCCCATTGGCCTCGTACATGGTGGCGAACATGCGCCCGACCAGCTCGCGGATGCGCTCGTCGACGGCCTCCACCGGCCGCGCCACGGTGTGCAGCCGGGGATCGGGATAGCGAAGAATGGGCAGGGGCAGTGGTGCAGTCATGGGCGGGCACGGATCGTTTGTCGTTATTTTCGCCACTTTTGTCGTTGCCTGCCTGCCTTGGGCACCATAAACATTGCCTAATCAAGGGCTTGGCTGCAAAATCAAAAGCGACTTGTCAAGAAAAATCGCTGCCGCCGTATCCGATCCGCCCGCGGGCAGACCTGGCGCAGGTGGGCGCGCATGCCCCAGGGGCCCGATACATGCCGAACCAGAACCGTCCGACCGTCGCCGCGCGCACCCGCCGTGTCGCGCCATCCCTGCTGGCATCCGCCGCTGCCATCGCCTTGCTGGCCTGCGGCCATGCCACGGCCCGCGACTGGCCGGTCACCGCCGATCAGCAGGCCACAGCCAGCCATGTCGCCCAGGCCGGCGTCCCCCTGTCCGATCTGGCGGCCAACGCCCCCGAGCAGTACAGCGTCAAGCGCGGCGACACGCTCTGGGACATCTCCAAGGTCTTTCTGAACCAGCCCTGGCGCTGGCCCGAGCTCTGGGGCATGAACCTGGAGCAGATCCGCAACCCGCACCTGATCTTCCCGGGCCAGGTGCTCTACCTGGTCAGGGACGGTGACCGCGCACACCTGTCCACCCGCAGCCCCAATGGTGGCATCGAAACCGTCAAGGTCTCGCCACGCATTCGCAGCGAAAGCCTGTCGGCGTCGGCCATCCCGCCCGTGCGTCTGCAGGCCATCGAGACCTTCCTGGCCGAGCCGCTGATCGTCGATCAGGCCACGTTCAGCCAGGCGCCCCGCATCGTCGCCGCCCCGAACAGCCGCGTGCTGCTCAGCCGGGGCGACCGCGCCTATGCCCGCGCCCGCTATGGCAGCGACACCAGCACCGCGCCACTGAGCACCGCGCCCGGGCAGCCGCGCGACTACCGCGTGTTCCGCAACGCCGTGCCGATCAAGGACCCGGCCACCGGCGAAGTCCTGGGCTACGAGGCGCAGTACGTGGGCAAGGCCCGCCTGGTGCGCGATGAAACCGTGGTCAAGGCTGCGGCACCGTCCAAGACTGCCGAGGCATCTCGCCCAGATGTCTACATCCCCGCCTACGGGCAGGATTCGAATATCGAGCGCACCAAACTGGCAGCCGCACCTGCCAACGAGCTGGCCGACGGCGAGATCGTGCCCGCGACCATCGACATCGTCGCGGCCAAGGAAGAGATGCGCGTCGGCGACCGCCTGCTGCCCGAGCCGCCGCGCGACTTCAGCCACTACGTGCCCAGCGCCCCGAGCATGCCGCAAAGCGGCCAGATCGCGGCCGTTTATGGCAGCGGCGTCAGCTATGCCGGCCAGAACCAGGTGGTGGCCATCAACCGCGGCAGCGACCACGGCATGGCGCGCGGTCACGTGCTGGCCCTGCTGCGCGATGCGGACCAGGTCGTCGACAAAACCGACGATGCCCGCACCCAACTGCGCCTGCCCGGCGAGCGCAACGGCCTGATGATGGTCTTCCTGACCTTCCCCAAGGTGTCCTATGCCCTGGTCCTGGAGGTCGGCGACGGTGCCAAGGTGGGTGACCGCTTCGTCAACCCCTGACGCGCACGGCGCCGATGCAGCGCGAGGAGCTCGCCGGCTGGCTGAGGCTGTTGCTGACGCCGGGCGTCGGCCGTGAAACCGCCCGGCGCCTGCTGGCCGCTTTCGGGCTGCCACCCGACATCTTTGCCCAATCGGCCACGCACCTGGCCGGCGTCGTCGGATCCCGGCTCGCCCAGGCGCTGAGCGTCCCGCCACCCGACCTGGAGGTCGCGCTTGAGCGTCACCAAACCTGGCTGGACGCAGCGCCGGGCGAGCACCACCTCATCACCCTGGGCGACGCGGACTACCCGGCCGATCTGCTGGCCATTGCCGATCCACCCCTGATGCTGCAGGTGCAAGGCCGGACCGCCGTACTGCGCCACCCGGTCCGCCTGGCCATCGTCGGCAGCCGGCACCCCACGCCCCAGGGCGGGGACAACGCCCGGCAGTTCGCCCGTGCGCTGGGCGAGCGGGGTGTGTGCGTGGTGTCGGGGCTGGCCCAGGGCGTCGATGGCCATGCCCACGAAGGAGCTCTGGAGGCGGGCGCCCCCACCATCGCCGTGGTCGGCACCGGGCTCGACCGCGTCTATCCCCCGCGCCACGCCGCCCTGGCCCGGCGCATCGCCGCCAGTGGCGCCATCGTCAGCGAATACCTGCTGGGCACACCCCCGCTGGCCGCCCACTTTCCACAGCGCAACCGCATCATCTCCGGCCTGTCGCAGGGCACGCTGGTGGTCGAGGCCGCGCTGCAGTCGGGCTCGCTGATCACGGCGCGCACCGCCCTCGAGCAGGGCCGCGAGGTGTTCGCCATTCCCGGCTCGATTCACGCGCCCCAGTCACGCGGTTGCCACGCACTCATCCGCCAGGGTGCCAAGCTCGTCGAATCGGCACAGGACATCCTCGAAGACCTGCGGCTGGCGCCGCCGCCAACCCCGGTGGCGGTCAGCGCCGACCCCGACCGCACCATCGACAACGACCCCCTGCTGCGCGCCATGGGTTTCGATCCGGTCGGGTTCGATGCGCTGCAGGCCCGCACCGGCGAGCCCACCGACCGCCTCCAGGCGCGCCTGCTCGAGCTCGAACTCGACGGCCTCATCGCCCGCCTGCCCGGCGGACTGCTGCAGCGTCAACGAAAGGCGTGATCAGGCCAACAGGCGCTCGGGGTTGGCGTCGAGCTTGGCCAGGGCATCGCGCGTGGCGCGCACGGTCAGGGTTTCTTCATCGTTGGGCAGCAACAGCCCGGCCTGCAGGTAGGCGGCCACGCGGTTGACCTGCATCAGGTAGCAGCGCTTGGCGTTGCTGACGAACATGAACAGCTGGCCACGCCGGCTGCGCCAGGCCAGTTGCACACCGGCCAGCCGGCCGTTGTGGTCCAGGGTGTACCAGTTGCCGATCTGCAGCTCGTTCGCCCAGGCCCGCATGGCCTCGGACGGCTGGCTGCCACCGGCGTTGATGACCTCGATGTCGCTGGCATCGACACCGGTGATCATCTCGATGCTGTCGTGGTCGAGATCGAGATCGCCGACCTCACCCTCCGGCAAGAAGTCCTCCAGGTTCGCCAGGCGCTGCGACAACTGGTCCAGACGCTCTTGCGGGATGGCCTCGGTGCGCGACATGAAGGCATCGGCCAGCGTGTCGCTGACGGATTTGATGTGGCTGTCCTGCAGGCCATGCGGATAGCCCAGCAGCGACATCCCCTGACGCAGGCGCTGCAGCAGGCCCGGCAGTTGCTGGATCACCCGTGCGCGGTCGTTGCGGTTCGGTTTGGCGCTGGCCGCCCACAGCAGGTCGGAGGCCACCTGCTTGAGTGCGACGGTTTCCTCGTGCCGGACGCCGTACTTCACGCTGGCCACGGCCAGCACCTCGGCCCAGACCTGGAACAGGAAGGTGCGGATCTCGTCGCGCACCACCATGTCGTCGAGCTGCTTGCGCAGCTCGATCGTGTACTGCACCGACAGCGTCTCCTTCTGCTCGATCTGCTGCGCGATCGGCACGAAGCGGCTGGCGGTGGAGTTCTCGGTCAGGAAGGTGGCCAGGAATTTCTCGAATTCGTCGTAGACCAGCTGGAACACGCGCCGACCGGTTTCGGGGTACTGCTCGATCACCTGCACCACGCGCCGGATCTCGGCCTCCAGGGCGCCGGCACCCACATCGGTTTCAAAGCCCATCACACAGCCGCCCATGCGGTCGATCAGCAGGCGCGCCGGGTGCTGGAGCGAACTGAAAAACTCCGGCTCGGCCAGGGCCACCCGCAGCACCGGGATCTGCAGGCGCGCGAACCACACCCGCACGCTGGGCGGGATGCGTTCCTCGGCCAGGATGCTCTGGAACATCAGCGCCACCACTTCGATGGTGGCTTTTTCACTGGGTGTTTCGGCCGCCTGCTTGAACTCGTTGCTGCGCTCGCGCAGCGCCACCGCGGCCTGCTCGACCTGCAGGCGCCCGACCGCCAGCCCCTGCACCCCGGTCGTGCCGGTGACGGGCAGGCCGGCATCGGCACTGGGCACCGGTACCGCGATGGCAATGGCCTGCTGCAGGCGAGGCGACACCGGCAGCACCTCGGTGGCGGCAAAGTCCTCGCCCACCCGCTCGGTCAGGAAACGCTTGAGCTTGCCCATCACCCCCTGGGCCCGCATGCGCGCCCGCGCCAGCGGCGAGGTGCCGGTCATCATCCGGGTTTCCTCGTGCACCCCGCCCAGACCGCGCGCGTCCGTCATGCCGGAGCGGGATGGCAGTCCGGCGCCGGGATGGT
>NZ_JAQVEJ010000143.1 GCF_028698005.1 Hydrogenophaga sp. | reverse complement strand
TGAGCATTTCACCGGCCAGGTGGGGCGAGCTGCCATTGCCCGGGGAGCCGAACGATGTCTTGCCCGGGTTCTGCCGCAGATAGGCCACGAACTCCTGGACGTTCTTCACGGGCATGTCGGGCCTGGTGACGAGGTAGACGGCCACGCGCGCGATGGACGCCACCGGGACGATGTCCTTGGTGGGGTCGAACGGCATCCTGGCGTAGATGTGCGGGTTGATCGAAACCATGCCGCCCGAGCTCATGAGCAGCGTGTAGCCATCGGGCGGGGACTTGGCCACGGCATCGCCGCCGATGTTGCCGCCGGCGCCGCCGCGGTTCTCGATTACCACGGGCTGGCCCAGCGCTTCGGCCAGCGGCTGCCCGACCAGTCGGGCGAGCTGGTCGGCGGCGCCGCCGGCCGGGAAGTTGACGATCACGCGCACCGGCTTGCTCGGCCAGGCCTGGGCGTGCAGGGCGGGCGCCGCCAGGCCGAGCGACATGGCAGTGGTCGCGGCCAGCAGCGCCCGGCGGGTGAAGGTGGTGGGGTTTTTCATGCTTGTCTCCTCTGGTGGTCAATCAAACTCAAACGGGATCACGGCGCGGCGCCGCCACGCGCCATGCCTTTCGGGGAACGCACCCAGCGGATCGGCTGGGCCTGGACGGGGCGCGGTGGCGCGCCGTGGGCGGCGAGGGTGGCGTCGAGCGCGCGCCCGGCATCGTCGGCCAGGGCCGCATCGCGGGCCGAGGCGATGGCCCGGGCAGCGGCCGCCGGATCGGGCAGGCCGGCCAGGTGGTCGAGCACGTGCAGCAGGTTGTGCTTGCCGCGCTCGTTGGTGCTGCCGTAGCCCTTGATGAGGCGGCCGCACAGCGCCAGCTCATGGCCCAGGGCCCAGCTGCGCTGCGTGCCCTGCACGACGCCAGCCAGCCAGCGTTCGATCAGGCGCTGTTCTTCGTGGTAGCGGCTGCCGCGCACGCGCAGCCACTTGAGGCTGGCGAGTGTGCGCAGGGCCAGCATGCCGAACACGGTGTGCGTGCCCACCTTGATCGGCATGGCCCAGGGCTCGCGCCCTGAGGCGCGGCGGCGGGCGTCCCAGGCCAGCACGCGACGCGCCAGGCCTACCGGCAGCAGGCCGGCGAACTCGGGCACGCCCGGCTTGAAGTGGTCGTAGACCTTGAGCAGATCGTCCTGTCCCGCCTTGACTTCCTGGTTCACGCGCTGCCACCGGCCGGCGCGGCTCTTGAGATCGGCCACGCGCACGATGTCGTCGAAGGCCATCCACAGTGCGAGCCAGCGCGCCATCTCGTGGGTGATGGCGAAGCCGTGTCCTTCGGCGTCGCCGGATGCCGCGCGTTCGGCCTGCAGCACCTGTTCGAGCCGCCGGGCGTATTGCTGCGCATAGGCGGGGTTCTGGTACTCGCACAGGCGGGCGTGGCCCAGGGCCAGCATGGGGTGCACCGGCGCGGGAAAACGCGAGGCCAGGTCGGCGGGCAGGGCGGGTGCCGATGGTTCGGGCTGCTTTTTTGGCGCCAGCAGATCGGACAGGAAGCGGGCCTGCGCCCGCGACTGGCTCACGTGCTCGAAGGCGCGGGCGAAGCCGCGCAGGCTGGCCTCGACGCCCTTGCCACCGGCGCGGATGACCGCCTCGTAGTCCTCGCGGGCGAAGGGAAACAGGCCGCTGCCCGCCACCGCGCCCAGCATCACGGCGCTGACCACCGTGGCGCTTTCGCGCGCCATGGTGCCCATGTCGAACACATGGTGCTCGCGGCTGAAGCCCTGCACCAGCTTGAGCAGGGCGGCGCTGTCGGCACGGCCGTCGCCCAGCGGCATGCGTTCTGCCGTGGTCAGCGTGCGGCCCGACGAGGTCAGCACCAGGGTCCGCTCTGGCGACGCCATGCCGGCGCCGATCTGGCGGGACGTTTCCAGCAGCTCCGAGGACACGATCGCGTCCAGCGCGCCGGGTACCGGGTTCAGGCTGAACACCGGACGGCGCCCGCCCAGCTCGGCGATGCGCTGGGGAAAGACCTCGATGTAGTAGGTGGTCGCGCCGGTGCGCTGCGCGACACCGGGGATGGAGGTGCTCTGGGCCGGATAGCCGGCGTGGCGCGCGGTGTCGACCAGCCATTCGGTCAGGACGCCGCCGCCTTCGCCGCCGAGGGCGCAGACGAGCAGGGATGTGGGGCGAAAGAGCTGGTTCATGCGTGGATCTCCGACGGCCGCAGGGCGTTGACCAGGGCGGCGCGCAGGCCGGCCAGCAGCCGTTCGTGCCACTTGGGGTTCTGCACCACCTCGGCGCGGTAGAAGCTGGGGCACAGGGTGGCGGCGTGGGCATTGGCGCCGCACAGGCCGCAGCCGACGCAGCCGTCGATCACCACGGCCACGGGATCGACCTTCAACGGGTCCGGGTTGTCCTTCAGCGTGAGCGTCGGGCAGCCCGAGAGGCGGATGCAGGCGTGGTCGCCGTTGCACACGTCCTCGTCCACACCATACTTCACGCGCACCACGCGCTCTCCTTTCCTGAGCAGGCTGGCGATCCAGGGCTTGACGCGGCGCTGGCGCTCCAGTTGGCATTCGCCTTCGGCGATGATGACCTTCAGGCCCGCGAAGTCGGTGGTGAAGGCTTCCTTGACGGTGCGGCGCATGGTCTCCACCTCGTAGGTGTGGACGGTGCGCAGCCATTGCACCCCCAGGCCTCGCAGCGTGGACTCGATGGTGTCGTTCTTGTGCACCAGGCTTTGCTGCTTGTCCTCGGCGCGTTCCTTGACCTCGTCGTCGGGTGTCGAGATGATGTCCTGCGTGCCGGTGGCCGAGGTGTAGCCGTTCTTGAAGATCATCAGCACGGCGTCGTCGCCGTTGAACAGCGCGCTCTGCACACCCGTGAGCAGGCCGTTGTGCCAGAAGCCGCCATCGCCCATGATGGACAGGGTGCGCTGCGCCATCATGGGCGAGACGCCCGCGCGGCTGGCCAGGCTCATGCCGTAGCCGAGGATGGAGTGACCCTGCGAGAAGGGCTCGAAGGTGCCGAAGGCGTGGCAGCCGATGTCGGCGGCCACGTGGACCTGGCCGATCTCCTGCTGCACCAGCTTGAGCGCCGAGAAGACGGGCCGTTCGGGACAGCCGATGCAAAAGCTCGGCGGGCGCGCCGGCAGCGGCGCCGGCAGCTGCCGCGTGGCCGCTTCACGCCGCTCGCGGTTGCCAGCCAGCCAGGCCTGGGTGGCCGTGACGCCCTCTTGCGTGCCGGCATCGGGCAGGTACCGGGCGGCGAACGCCGCCAGGCCGCCGGCCAGCACCTCGACGCTGTACTCGCCCGCCATCGCCAGCATGTCCTTGCCATGCAGGGGCGTGGCGATGCCCAGGCGCCGCAGGTGGGTGGCGATTTCCTGCTCGATGTACTCGGGCTGGCCTTCCTCGACCACCAGCACGCCGCGCTTGCCCTGGCAAAAGCCGGCGATCTGCTCGGGCACCACGGGCCAGGCGACGTTGAGCACCAGCAGCGGGAGATCGCTCTCGCCGAAGGCGTTGGCCAGGCCGAGCTGCTGCAAGGCGCGGATCAGCGCGTTGTACAGACCGCCTTGCACGATGATGCCCGTGTCGTCGAAGCGGCCTGGCATCAGTTCATTGAGCTGGTTTTCCACGATGAAGCGCCGCGCGGCCGGGATGCGTTCCTCGCCCTTGAGCTTCTCGTGGCGGAAGGTGACCGGCGGGTGGGCCAGCTTCATGTAGTCGAAGCCCGCCGGCTGCGCCATCAGCGCGCGCGTGGAGATCGGCGGCGCCACGTTGTCCTTGGCCTCGAAACTGCCGCGCACGTGGCAGGCGCGGATGCGCAGCTCCAGGATGCAGGGCATGTTCGAAGCTTCCGACAGGCGGAAGCCCTGTTCCACCATGTGCACCATCACCGGCAGGTCCGGGCGCGGGTCGAGCAGGCACATGCCCGACTTGAGCGCGTAGGCGTGCGTGCGCTCCTGGATCACCGAGGCGCCTTCGCCGTAGTCCTCGCCGACCACGATCAGCGCGCCGCCCTTGACGCCGGGCGATGACAGGTTGGACAGCGCATCCGCGGCGACGTTGGTGCCGACGATCGATTTCCAGGTGACCGCGCCGCGCAGCGGGTAGTGGATCGAGGCGCCCAGCATGGCCGCGGCCGAGGCCTCGTTGGAGCAGGCCTCGACGTGCACGCCCAGCTCGTTCATGTAGGGCTCGGCCTGCACCATCACGTCCAGCAGGTGCGACACCGGCGCGCCCTGGTAGCCGCCGACGTAGGCCACGCCCGATTGCAGCAGGGCCTTGGTGATGGCCAGGATGCCTTCGCCGTGGAAGGTCTGGCCCTGGCCCAGGCGCAGCGACTCGATCTCTTGGCTGAATGAAACTTCCATGAGTCCTCAGGGAAAGAAAGGGGATGGATTCAATCGTTGGCGTTGAAGCCCGTCGCCTTGACCAGCCGCGCCCACTGCGCGCTTTCGGCGGCGATGGCGGCGGCGAAGGCGCTGCCCGATTCGCTGGGCACGTCGAAGTTCTGCGCTTCCAGCCGGGCGCGCAGCGCCGGGTCGGCCTGGGCCTTGACCGCCGCGGCCGTGATGGCCTGCACCAGCGGCGCTGGCGTGGCGGACGGTGCCAGCAGGCCGAACCAGATGGAGGTCGTCAGCTCCGGCTGGCCCAGCTCGGTGAAGGTCGGCACCTCGGGCAGGAAGCGCGAGCGCGCGGCGCTGGTGACCGCGATCGCATGGAGCTTGCCGGCCTGGATGTGCGGCACCGCCGTCTGCAGTTGCGTGAAGCCCAGCAGCACCTGGCCGCCCACCAGGTCGTTGACCTGCGGCGCCGAGCCCTTGTAGGGCACGTGCACCATGTCCAGCTTCAGTTTTTCGTTGAGCTGGAAGCCCAGGAAATGCGAGGGCGTGCCCGGGCTGAACGACGCATACGATGCCTTGCCGGGGTTGGCGGCCACCCATTGGGCGAGTTCGGGCAACGTCCTGGCGGGTACCGAAGGGTGGGTCACCAGCACCAGCGGCGCTGCCACGCCCTTGACGATGGGGTGGAAGTCCGACGGCTTCCACGGCAGGCGCGCCTAGGCCGACGGGTTGATCGTGACCATGGACTGCGTGCCCACCCACAGCGTGTGGCCGTCCGCCGGCGCCTTCAGCACCGAGGTGGCCGACAGGTTGCCGTTGGCACCCGGCTGGTTCTGTACGAGGAAGGTGCCGCCGGTCTGGCGGCCGAGCTGGTCGGCCACCGCGCGCGCATACGCGTCGACCGCGCCGCCCGCAGGCGTACCCACCACCAAAGTGACGGGCCTGGAAGGCCAGGTGGGCGACTGCGCGTGCGCCGCCGGAGCGGCCAGGACATAGGCGAATGCGAAAGCCGCGGCGGCCAGCGGCCGGGAGGTAGAGGCAAACATCGGGGGCGTCTCCAAGGAAAGGGCAAGGCCGAGGGTGGTCTGCGCCACCATGCAGGCGAGTGTCCGGCTTTGCTGGGAATGCATCAATAAAATGAGATGTCTAAGCTATATTAGACTCATGCATATCAACGACATCGACCTGAACCTGCTGCGGCTGTTCGACGCGGTCTACCGGGCGCGCAACGTCAGCCGTGCCGCAGAGATGCTGGGCCTGACGCAGCCTGCCGCCAGCCAGGGGCTGCGCCGGCTGAGGGCGCTGCTGGCCGATCCGCTGTTCATGCGGACAGGCACCGGGGTGCAGCCCACGCCGCGCGCCGAGCGGCTGGCCGACGGCGTGCGCACGGCATTGGGGGTGCTGGAGGCCGCGCTCAACGAGGGCGAGACCTTCGACCCGGCCGCGTCCAACCGCATCTTCCGCCTGCACATGAGCGACATCGGCGAGGGGCGCTTCCTGCCCGAGCTCATGGCCCACCTGCACCTACAGGCGCCGCACGTGCGCGTGCAGACCCTGCCGCTGCCGCGCGATGCCATCACCGAGGCCCTGGACCACGGGCGCATCGATTTCGCGCTGGGCTTCCTGCCCATGGTCAAGGACACGCGGAGCACCCAGCTCCTGCACGACCGCTACATCGTGCTGCTGCGCAAGGGGCACCCGTTCCTGCGCCGGCGCCGCAGCGGCAAGGCGCTGCTGGCGGCCCTGTCCGAGCTGGAGTTCGTCGGCACCCGCTCGCACGCGGACACCCTGCGCATCCTGCAACTGACGGATCTGCAGGACAGGCTGCGTCTGGTGACCGAGCACTTCATGGTGCTGCCGGCCATCGTGCGGGCCACCGACCTGGCCGCGGTGATGCCGCGCAATATCGCCAGGAATTTCAGCCAGACCTGCGCCGTGGTCGAGCCCGAGTTTCCGCTGAGCGACTTCACGGTCTCGCTGTACTGGAGCCGGCGCTTCGAGCCGGACCCCGGGCTGGCCTGGCTGCGGCGGGAGATCGAAACCCTGTTCCGCGAATAGCACGGCTACCCCTGCGGCAGTGAATCGCACTATGATTTTTCCATCGGCACGGCAATCCCGCCAGCGCTGTACTGCCTGGAGCGATGAATTGATGGACGGATCCCGCTGCGTCGCCTCGCCGGAGAAAAGCCGCGCCGCCGGTCGCACCGAGGGAGTGTGAGATGGCTGCCCACTTCACGCACGGCGCCTTCACTTTCGAGCGCGGCGAGGCCCTGGGTTCGGCGCAGCGCCGCTGGAGCATGCGCTATGGCGGCGAAGCACTCGAGGAACGCAGGCTCCCTGAAGCCGCTTCGTGCATCGAGATCATCGACGCATTCGCCGACGCCCGCGCCGCTTTCGTGCAGCGCGCCCGCGAACGGAACCCGCAGGAACGCGTCGACCTCGTCGACCAGGCGAGCAGCGAAACGGTCGCAGGTTTCCTCACGCACGACCGCATACCGGAGATGACGCCGGGGCCGATCGACGATCGCAGCCGGTACTGGCTGCGCAGCGCCGATCGGCTGCGCTCGCGTCCCGTCGATCTCTCGCAGTTCGGCATGCTCGTGGCCGCGCACGCCGCGCACGCCGCGACGCCCACGCAGTGGATTGCGTCGCTGCTGCCCGACGATGTGCTGACGCCGGCCGCCGACGCCTGGCGCGCGCCCACGTCATGGGAGATCCGGCACGTGGTCGGCGAGAACAGCTTCACCGGCATCAGCGGCGCCAGGGCCGCCGCGCTGGTGGGTGTCACGCCGCAGAATTTCCGGAAGTACACCACCGCCGACGGTGCGGCGACCCGGCAGACGATGAGCTACGCGATGTGGCACCTGCTGATGCACAGGCTGGGGGTGCAGCGCGCGGATTGATCGGCCGCGGCGCTAAACGACAAAGCCCGGCTTTTGGCCGGGCTAAGTGCTTGATTTATCTGGGGTGGCTGATGGGGCTCGAACCCACGACAACAGGAATCACAATCCTGGACTCTACCAACTGAGCTACAGCCACCGTGAGCCTTTGATTATAGCCTGAACTTCAGGCCATGGCATCAAG
>NZ_JAQVEJ010000142.1 GCF_028698005.1 Hydrogenophaga sp. | reverse complement strand
TGCTCTTCCGATCTCTGGTGGACCTGCGCGCCAAGGGCATCACCGGCAAGGAAGCCGAGGCTGTGCTGGGCCAGGCCCACATGACGATCAACAAGAACGCCATCCCCAACGACCCGGAAAAGCCCATGGTCACCAGCGGCGTGCGCATTGGCACCCCGGCCATGACCACGCGCGGCTTCAAGGACGAGGAGGCGCGCCTGACGGCCAACCTGATCGCCGACGTGCTGGACAATCCGCGCGACGAAGCCAACATCGGCGCCGTGCGCGAGAAGGTCAACGCGCTGACGGCGCGCTTCCCGGTCTACAAATGATGCCCCCACGCTCCGCCGCTGCGCGGGTCGCTGCCCCCCGAGGGGGCGCGAATCCGGCTTGGGGCGGCCCGACGCCGGATTCCTTCGGTCTAAACCTATGAAGTGCCCGTTCTGCGGTCATCTGGAAACCCAGGTTGTCGAGACCCGGGTTTCCGAGGACGCGGACTTCATTCGCCGCCGGCGGCAGTGCGGCCACTGTGAAAAGCGCTTCACCACCTACGAGCGGCCGGAGGTCAGCTTTCCGGCGGTGGTGAAGAAGGACGGCCGGCGCGTGGACTACGTGCCGGCCAAGCTGCGCGCCTCGTTCACCCTGGCCCTGCGCAAGCGCCCGGTCAGCACCGAGCAGGTCGACGCCGCCATCGAGCGCATCGAGGAAAAGCTGCTCAACCTGGGAGTCCGCGAGGTCCCCTCCACCCGCCTGGGCGAGATGGTCATGCGCGAGCTGAAGAAACTCGACAAGGTGGCGTACATCCGCTTTGCCAGCGTCTATCGCAGCTTCGAGGACATCGACGAGTTCCGGGCGCTGGTCGACGAAGTGCGGCGCTGAGGGCGAGCCGCCAAGCGGTGGCGATCTCGCGGGCAGCCAGTCGCGCCCCCGGTAACCGCTGGCTTCAATCGCAGGATCCGGACGGCCCTCGCTCCAGCCTGGGCCGGCCATGGCTGTTGATGACGATCTTGTACGCCACCCCCCCGCCCGCGGACCCGGGGCATAGGGTCAGGGTTCCGGCCTGGAAAGCGCCGTTCACCATTTTGGTCTGCCCCAGCGGGTGGTAGGCCACATAGCGTGCCACCGGGCTGTTGCCCCTGAACCGCCAGCCATGCGGCGGCGCCGACGCTTCGCGGATGGTCTCTTCCCCCGGATCGAGCCGGGCGTTGTCGTTGGTATCCGCGAACAGCAACCAGCCACTTTCCCAGCCCCCTTCCCCGCACACCGGGCCGGCCCGCGCGCACAGAACCGCGGGCGCACCACGCCGTATCGCCTCGCTGCGGGCCAGTTGCAGATCGGACAGAAATGCGCCGGCCAGAGCCGAGGCCCTGATGTTGTGCACCCACTGCGCCATGGCGGGCACCGCCCAGCCCAGGACAATGGCCATGATGGTCAGCACCACGGCCAGCTCCACCAGGGTCACCCCCCGCTCGGATGCGCTTGTGCTCATGCCCGATTCCTTCCCTGAAGACCATCCGGCACCGGCGTCACCAGCACGCCCGGCCATCCGTCCCCTGCATGGGGGTCTTCGCCCCGGTGTGACGGATGCCGAGCGTTCCACAGGGATCAGCGGACTGCGGCCCTTGCGGGCGCGCCTGCACCCAATAGCCTTGCCCGTCCTCGATGGCGGCACCGGTGATGAGATAGCGCGCGACGCCGGTGCCGGGGCTTTGGGTCATGGCCAGCGCGTCCGGGCCGGAGAACGCGCCATCCGCGGCCGCGTAGTGGTGCCGGTTGGCGTAGCGTCGCTCGAGCGTTTGTGCGATTTCCATCAGCTGTGCCTGCGCCTCGGCCCGCGCCGCGCGCCTGATGGAATCTGCGTACGAGGGGTAGGCCAGCGCGGCCAGAATGCCGATGCAGGCAAGCACCACCAGCAGTTCGATCAGGGTGAATCCTGCACCCCGGTGGCCCGACCAGGCCCCGTGGCAGCATGGGGACGTGTGATATCTCATCGCAATTGGCGCCAGGACAGCCGCCCGCCAGGGCCGGCGGTGTTGCGGATCTCGATCGGTGTCTCACCATCCACGTCGTACCCAAGGTCCACACCGGCGGCGGCACCGATGTCACCCGTGACCCGGAAACCGACTGGCCGCGGCGCCCACCTGCCCTGCACGCCGCTGACGCGGGTTCCGCCCTCGCTGTTCACATCCGGCGCATGACGGGCACCCAACCCGATCGCCGGTTGCGCGCCCCGGCCACCGTTGCGGAGATCCACGGCCATGAGGAAACCCCGGGCACTGCCACCATCTGGCCCGCGCCTTGGGATACGGGTGACGAACAGGACCGTCTCGTGCCAGGATCCGGACGGGAAGACCGGCTTGTCCAGCACGCGCTCGCCAGGGCCCGGCAGCTCCAGCCGCCAGCCCCTGTCGGCCACTGCCAGGCCATGGTTGGCGAGTTGCCGCAAGCTGCCCGCGGGCCACACGACACCGTCAATCGTCTGCGGCACGACGTTCGCTGACATCACCTGTTCGCGCAGATGGCTTCGAGAGACATCGACCGCGGGCTCATCGTGGTGGTCAAACACCCCGTAGAGGGTTTGCACCTGCCGCGCGGCCGTGGCATCGCCCTGCGCATCGCGCAGGCTGCCGGTACCCAGGGTCACCACGATGTCCCGCCCCGAACCGGGCCGGGCCGCCAGCGCCGGTTCGGCGCTGATGGGCTGTGGCCGACCTTGCGCATCGGTCGCCGAGAACAGGCGCTGTGCGCGGGGTGCCTCACCGTCGCCGGGTACCAGGAACCGCCACAGGTTGCCCAATTGATCACCGGCATACAGGCGGTGCAATGCCTGGTCGTTCACCGGCCAGTCGGTCACGGCCACCGGCCCCAGACCGTTGGGCGCCTGCGCATCGCCCACCCCGGTATCCACCAGGTACAGCAGGCGTCCCGACCGCAGATCGACGACGAAC
The DNA here is from genome assembly GCF_028698005.1 of Hydrogenophaga sp. GTDB lineage: Bacteria > Pseudomonadota > Gammaproteobacteria > Burkholderiales > Burkholderiaceae_C > Hydrogenophaga. The sequence continues at coordinate 4,539 of NZ_JAQVEJ010000142.1, read as the reverse complement.
AGCTTGGCCCGGTGGCCGGCACTGTACAGCCCGTTGCCGAACACCACCACCCAGCGGCCGCCGGGCAGGCGTACCACCTTGGGCCGGGTGATGCCATAGCCCACATCCCGGCACGCCGTACTGCCCTGCAGCCCCGCCGGGTCGGCCCGGCAGGCGACATCGCTGTAACGGAACTCCCACAGGACGCTGGAGGACTGGAAATGCTCGGGATCGGTCACATCGAGTGCGAACACCGTCCGCCCTCCGGTCCCCATCGCGCCCGCCAGCACCGTGCGACGCGGGCCGCCCTCATCGACATCGGCCACCTCCACCGCACCGGCGACATGGAGCCAGTGGGTGTCATCGGGCCGCGTCAGCGCGTTGATCGGGGCATGCGCCCCGCCCGCCGCCGACAGCAGTTCGCTGGGCACGTAGGCAAACAGCTCATCACCCCCGTGCGGGCTGGCAGCGCCCGCGCTGGTGCCGGCATGAAAGGCATGCAGCATCCCGCCAGGGCCACCCGCATACACCACGTCCGGTCGCTGCCGCTGGCCCGGGCGGGTAGCGCCAGGCAATGTCTCGCCGCCTGGCGCACGGCGGTCGCCAGGGACGAAGCGCAGTGGCGCGCCCACCATGTCGGACAGTGCGGCCTGCTGCGCCGGATCAAGCAGATGGAACTGCAGTGCAACCGCCAGGCCGTCGCTCGTCTGCGTATAGATGACCCGCGACGAGGGGTTTCGGCGCGCCAGCCGCTCCCGCGCATCCCAGACCCGCCGGCCTGGCTGGCCCCGGACATCCAGTGCACTGGCCGTCACGGTACCGGACCCGTCCGCGCTGCCGCGCGAGGCGGCGTACCACAGGCGTCCCAGGCCAGGTACCGTGGCGCCAACCGCCGCGCTGTCGGTGGCCAGCGCCCGGGCATGCTGATGCACCAGCATCTGGCCAGCGATGACCGCCGGTGTGGATGGCTCGGTTGCCAACCCCCACCGCATGCCCGCCCACAGGCAGCACAACACGAGCGTGAACGCGCGGCAGCGGCCCCTGCCTGTTGTGCGGTGATGCTTCATACCCTCCTCCCTGCCTGGCTTGTCCTTCGGCACGCGCCGCCCTCCGGCAGCGCCCGCCCCTCACTCCGGGGGCGCATAGACCGATTGCACGACGACCACACTGGCCGGATGCGTCCCCACGCCCCGTCCCGTCACGGTGTGGACACGGCGCCACTGCACCGGCAACTCGATGCCCACGCGGACCCACCGGGCGGGTCCCACGTGGTAGGCCGGGTCGAGCGCCAGGCCGGGGTGAAAGCCCGGCAAGCTGCCCGTCCGGTCGGTCACCCCGTCCCAGGAGGCGGCGTCCGCCAGTTCATCCGCTACCTCGGCCGGATCGAATGGCCCCTGCTGCTCAGCCGCCAGCAAGGCCGCTTCGGCTGCCTCGAAGGCCAGGTGACGCTCATGCCAGTTGGCCGCCATGCGGTACTGCGCCCCGCTGGATGTGGCGGCCTGCACCCCCAGCAGCGTGAGCGCGAGCAAGATCACCAGGCCCATGATGAGTACCGCACCCCGCTGCCGCCAGGCAGGGACCGCGCCCCCGCCAGCCCGCCGGCGCGCGCGGCGCCCACGGCAAAAAGACGGTGAACGATCTGACATGCGGGCAGACTCCTTTCGTGGGCAGGCGTCAGCGTGCACGGTTGCGCAGCGCCACCGTGGACGCGAACGGGTGAACCACCTCGCCATCGCGCAGCACCAGGGCCAGCCGTACCGCCGCCACGTCGGCCGTGGCACCGGCCGGGTCCGACACATAGCGGCGCACCGGCTGGCCCGGGCCTGCCAGGCCGTACTGGATCTGCAGATCCTCGGCGCCGGAGACGATGGCGGTGCCGTTGCGACGCAACTCGCCACCCTCCACCCGGTATTGCACTTGTTGGTAGCGCATCACCTCGGTGCCGGCAGCGAAGCGACGATGGGCGGTGGCCACCGTCACCATGTCACCGGCCACCGCCTGCACGCGCACCACCTCGGTCTGCACGCAGTCGCTCAGCAGCAGCAAATCGCCGGGTGAAAGCCGGCCGAGCACCTGTGCCGATGCCAGCAGCAGGGTCTGCTCGTCGGGCATGGGCGCTGCCAGCCAGGTGGACTCGGGACTGCCGCCGATGATGGTGATGGCGTCGGACGTGCCGGGGGAATGATCGGTGGCGGCGATGGCGATACCGTCATGGAACAGTGCCGGCGACGGGGGCCTTGCCGACGGCACCGACAGATGGTTCAACAGTGCCGTGTGCCCGCAACCCGCGAACCCCGCCATGCGCACATCGCGCGCCATCAAAGCCAGGGCGATGCGCCCCGCCTCCTGTACCGCTGCCAGCGACTGCTGGTGGCGGTGCGATGCCCGGCTGCTGCTCCAGACCGTCATCAATGCCAGCAGCACCAGCAGCCCCAGGGCCTGGGCCACCATCCATGAAACCAGCGTGACCCCGTCCTGCCGGGCCCTCCCCCGACCGCACCCGGGCCTCATGTGCCGACCCCGGCGCTGAGCACCACACAATCGTGACCGACATCACCCTCCGTCGGCAGGCGGTGCTCGGCCCAATGCACCTCGACCACGAACAAGGGCATGGGGGCTGGCACGGGCGCCACCGCCTGCCCGTTGCCGCAGCGGCCGGCGTACACCACCCCTTCGGCCACGTGCGTGACCGCGCCGTACCCGCCCGGCAGCGCCTGGGCCAGGCAGTTGCGCCACTGGAGGAAGTCGGCGGTGGCCAGTGCGGGTGCCGCCATGCCTGCGGGCAAGGGTTCGCCACAGGCCGGGCCTGCCGAGGCATCGGATCCGCTGCGGCCCTGGGTGAAGGGGCACGACGGGCCCATCGCCGGCCCGGCACAGGCCGGCCCGTGGGCACGCATGCGGTCGAGCACGTCGGCCGCCAGTGCCACACCCTGCGAGCGCAGATAGGCCGCGTGGTTGTGGCGCATGGCGCCATACAGCAAACCGGCCATGCCCAGCAGACCGGTGGACAGCACAACGATCGCGATCAGGACCTCGATCAGGGAAGCACCGCGCTGGTGGCGCGGCGACAACCCCGCAGGAGACAGGCATGTGCATCGCATGCGGCCGATTGAAAATCAAAAGGCCTCATCGAACATCCCCCAAACAGAGATGCAGGCCCCCACACCACCCCCATCATGGGGTGGTGTGGGGGCCTGTCCGATCACCCGTCCGTCAGTTGGTTTCCGGACGGTCGTGGATCAGTTCGCGCCACGACACGCGGCGCGCACGCTTGAGGGCCGCACCGCCGCCGAGGCCGGAGCCATCCTCCACCTCGGTCTTACCGGCGCTCTCGCGCACCAGGATTTTGGGGTCTCCCTCGTCGTTGCGCACCACGGCAAAGCCGACGATCAGGGTTTCGTCGCTGTACTGCTTGCCGTTGGCCTGCCCGCCGGCCAGCCCGAACCGGTACAGCCACGACGACCCGCCCGACTTGCACTGGTCACCTTCCGGCACCGCCGTGGCGACCAGCAAGGTGGTGCCATCCCACTCGGCCGGGATGTTGACGCGCTCGCCCTCGGTCGGGAAATCGGCCCGCCAGCCACCGTCGGTGCTCCAGTCTAGATCGACTGCCGCGCCGCTGGCCGCCGTGCCACTCTTGTTCAGCGTCACGACCTTGAACTTGCCCTTGTTACCGCCATTGCGGATATCGCCCCAACCGGTGTCGTCATCGGGGTCGCGGATGGCCGCGATCGACTGCACCTGTGTGTCATTGATGTCATCGGTGTCCAGGTAACGGCCAGTGGTGACGACCACGATGGGCTTCTGGTAGTACTCGCGCAGCTTGAGCTCGGTGGTGATGGGCTGGCCATTGCCCGCGGCATCCTTCATTTGCGCCAGCAATACCACGGTGCCACCATCTGTCGCGGCCGTGTTGTCGGGTTTGAAGCGCCAGACATTGCCCAGCACGTCGCCACCATAGAAACGCTGCGCGGTGTTGTCGCTCAGGCTCTTCACCCAGACGTTGACCTTGGCCATGCCGTTGCCCGACGCCGTGGTGGCCAGACTCTTCACGATGGCGCCGGTCTGGGCGTTGACCATGAACAGGCGGCCCTTGCCGTCACCCGGCGAGACGTTGTTGTAGCCCGAGCCGAACGCCACCACCCAGGTGCCGTTGTGCTTGGTGATGATGGGGTCGCTGTAGCTCAAGCCCAGGTTGTTGTGGGTGAACTCCCACAGCACCGTGGGATCATCCGGGTCGGTGATGTCCAGCGCGTAGTAGGCACGGCCCCCCTTGTTGAGCCCGCCGACCAGAATGGTGTGCCATTGGTCATCGAAGTACACGTCGCCCTGCACCGTCTTGCCGTCAACGAAATACTGGTGGGGCTTGTTGGCACTGCCATAGCGGGTGTCGGCCAGCTTGTACAGGTTGGGCATCACCGCGGTGGGGATGAAAGCCCACAGTTCCTCGCCCGTGGCGGCATCCAGCGCGTGCAGCATGCCGTCGTTGGCGCCGACATAGACCACCTTTTTGCGGTTCTTTTGTGCCTCCTTGAAGGCGGTGTAGCCGGCGTCGCTGTA
>NZ_JAQVEJ010000016.1 GCF_028698005.1 Hydrogenophaga sp. | reverse complement strand
CTTAACGCCTGCCGCGGCTGACGGCATACCCCCACCCCGGCACCGGGCCGACATCACCCCCCAGGCGTGCAAAATGCCGCCCGGTGTCAACCCAGCGCGTCATCGAGCAGTTCGACCCAGTGCCGCACCGGCGTCGTCGTACCGCTTTGCAGGTGGGTGATGCAGCCGATGTTGGCACTGGCGATGACCGAGGGCTGCAACGCACCCAGATGCCCGAGCTTGCGGTCGCGCAGCGCCGTGGCCATGCCGGGATGGAGGACCGAGTAGGTGCCGGCCGAGCCACAGCACAGGTGCGACTCGCTGGCCGCCAGTTGCACGGTGAAGCCCAGCGCAGCCAGATGCTGCTCGACCCCGCCCCGCAGTTGCTGACCATGCTGCAGCGTGCAGGGCGGGTGGAAAGCGACCACCCGTCCGGCGTCGGGCCGCCGCGTCAGCTTCGGCCTGAGCACCGACACCAGCCCGGGCAACAACTCGCTCAGGTCCCGCGTGAGTTCGCTGATGCGCGCCGCCCGGGCGGCATAGGCCGGATCCCCGCGCAGCAGATGGCCGTACTCCTTGACGGTGACGCCACAGCCGGAAGCGTTCATCACGATCGCCTCGATGCCCTGCTCGACATAGGGCCACCAGGCGTCGATGTTGGCGCGCATCTGTGCCAGCCCGCCGTCCTGGTCATTGAGGTGGAACCTGACCGCGCCGCAACAGCCCGCTTGCGTCGCGACCACGGTCTGGATGCCGGCGGCGTCCAGCACGCGCGCGGTGGCGCTGTTGATGTTGGGCAGCATGGCCGGCTGCACACAGCCGGCCAGCATCAGCACCTGCCGCTCATGCGTGGCCGTCGGCCAGCGACCAGCGGCCTGTCTGGCGGGCACCTTGGCCTTCAGCGCCGGAGGCAGCAGGCCGCGCACCCGCTGCCCGAGCGCCATGGCGGGCGCGAAGGCACGCGACGTCAGGCCTTCCTTGAGCAGCCAGCGCACGGCCTTCTCGGCCGCCGGACGCGGCACCCTGGCGTCGACAATCTTGCGGCCGATGTCCACCAGGTGGCCGTACTGCACGCCCGAGGGGCAGGTGCTCTCACAATTGCGGCACGTCAGGCAGCGGTCGAGATGCAACTGGGTCTTGCGCGTGGGCTCGGCGCCTTCGAGCACCTGCTTCATCAGGTAGATGCGCCCGCGCGGGCCATCGAGCTCGTCACCCAGCAACTGGTAGGTCGGGCAGGTGGCGGTGCAAAAGCCGCAGTGCACACACTTGCGCAGGATGGCCTCGGCGGCGATGCCATCGGGTGTTCCTTGAAATTCAGGGGCGAGGTTGGTCTGCATCCGGGTCAGCCCATGCGGCCAGGGTTGAAAATGCCCTGCGGGTCGAAGGCCTCGCGCAGGCGGCGGGTGATGGCCCGGATCGCGGGGCTCTGCGCATCGAAGCGGGGCACGCCCGGCGCGCCGTCCGCCCCGGCCCGGAACAGGGTTGCATGCCCCCCCACGGCGGCGGCGGCGGCGCGGATCTGCGCCGCCGCCGAGGCCGGCGCCCACAGCCAGCGCTGCGCGCCCTGCCATTCGACGAGCTGTGGCTGGGGCAGCTCGATCACCGGCGCGGTCTGCGGCAACGACAGGCGCCACAGGCACAGATCGGGCGATGGCGGCTGAAGAAAAAACGGCAAGGCCTGGTCGCGGCAGGCCGCCCAGTCGGGTCCGGCCTGCGCGTTGTCCATGCGCTCACCGCCCGCGGCATCGCGCAACATGACCTCGCAGGCCGACTCCACCGCCGCCACGGCGCCGCGCAGGCGCACGAACAGCAGGTCCGGCCGGTCGGCCGCGGTGTCGTCGCGCACCCAGCAACTCGCATTCAGCGGCAGCGGCCGGCCGCCCCAGCGGTGCAACTGCGCCAGCGCCTCGTGCTGGTCCAGGCGGAACACCAGGGTGGCCTCGGCCGGTGCCACGGGCAGCACCTTGAGCGACAGGTGCGTGATCACGCCCAGCGTGCCCATGGATCCGGCCAATGCCCGGCTCACGTCGTAGCCGGCCACGTTTTTCATGACCTGGCCGCCAAAGCTCAGCCACTCGCCCCGGCCATCGATGAACTGGGCGCCGAGCACGAAGTCGCGGACCCCGCCCACCGTGGCGCGGGCCGGACCGGCCAGCCCGGCCGCGACCACGCCGCCGATGGTCGAGGCCGCGCCCGCATCCGGGCCGAAGCGCGGCGGATCGAACGGCAGGCACTGGCCCGCCTCGGCCAGCGCGGCCTCAACATCGGCCAGCGGCGTGCCGGCACGCACGGTGATGACCAGCTCGGTCGGCTCGTGGCTGACGATCCCGGTCCAGTCGCGCGTGGACAGCGGCTGCCCCGCCACGGCCTCGCCATAGAAGGCCTTGGTGTCGCCGCCCGTGATGCGCAGGGGGGTGCGCGCGGCGGCGGCCGTCTTGATGTGATCGATCAGGTGATCCGGCTGCTCCGGATCCTTCGCAGGGCTCGCGCTCATGACCTGCATGGTAGCGGCCGGCCAGCGCGTGCCGTTGATTTTTTTGCACGCATCCGTGCAAACGCGCCAGCGGCGGCGCCACCGCTAGCGCGTCAGCCCCAGGCAGGCGCCGGCGTTCGGGCGGCCCTTGCATTCGCGCCTGAGCCGCTTGTCGCGCGCCGCCCGGGTCTCACCACTGCCGCTGTCGAGAAAGCGCACACGCGCCGGCACCTTGACCTGTGCGTCCTTGCCCGTGAGCCGGGCCGGCGCTTCGTCGGCGGCCTGCGCCAGCGAGGCTGCCAGCGCCAACGCCAGCAGCGCGGCGCGACGCCGCCATCGAGCCCTCAACATGGTTTGTCCTCCTTCGGCGGCCCGGCGATCCCGCCGGCACCGACGCCGCCTGACCAGGCCAGGGCCATCGTAGCCCGTCATGCCCCCGCCACGCGTCCCCCGGACGGGGTACGGGCGCCCGAAAAAAACCCCGCGTGCCTTGCGGCAGCGCGGGGTGAACATCCAAAGGAGACTCTCAGAGACTGCGTGGCGGCTTGGGATCCACTGGCCAGCCGCACGCCACGCCGGGGTTCCCCCGTGGTTCAGCGGTTGTAGGCCGCCTCGCCGTGGGAGGAAATGTCGAGGCCTTCGCGCTCGGCTTCTTCGCTGACACGCAGACCCACGGTCAGGTCGGCGATCTTGTAGGCGATGAAGGCGACGACGGCAGACCACACAATGGTGAACAGCACGCTCTTGATCTGGATCCAGACCTGGGCACCCATGCTCACGCCTTCGGCCAGGCCCGTACCACCCAGACCTTCGGCGACGAACACGCCGGTCAGGATGGCACCCAGGATGCCGCCCACGCCATGGACGCCGAACACGTCGAAGGAGTCATCGGCATTGAGCAGGCGCTTCAGGCCGGTCACGCCCCAGACGCACACCACACCGGCCAGCAGACCCATCACGATCGAGCCCATGGGGCCGACGAAGCCGGCAGCGGGGGTGATGGCCACCAGGCCACCGACGGCACCGGAAGCGGCACCCAGCATGGAGGCCTTGCCCTTGGTCAGGCCCTCGACGGCAATCCAGCTCAGCGTGGCGGCGGCGGTGGCCAGCACGGTGTTGATGAAGGCCAGGCCTGCACCACCGTTGGCGGCACCGGCGGAGCCGGCGTTGAAGCCGAACCAGCCCACCCACAGCAGCGAGGCACCCACCATGGTCAGCGTCAGGCTGTGCGGCGCCATCGATTCCTTGCCGAAGCCGATGCGCTTGCCCAGCACGTAGGCGCCCACCAGACCGGCAATACCGGCGTTGATGTGCACCACGGTACCGCCGGCGAAGTCCAGCGCGCCGTCGGCACCCAGCAGACCGCCACCCCACACGATGTGGGCCATCGGCACGTAGCTGAAGGTGAACCACAGCACGGCGAACACCAGCACGGCGGAGAACTTGATGCGCTCGGCAAAGGAGCCGACGATCAGGGCCACGGTGATGGCCGCAAAAGTGCCCTGGAAGGAGATGAACACGTACTCGGGGATCGTGCTCAGCGCGCCGAAGGTGTCGGCGGTCACGCCCTTGAGGAACATCTTGGACAGATCGCCGAAGAACTTGCCCTCACCCGCGAACGCCAGGCTGTAGCCATAGATCGACCACAGCACGCTGATCAGCGAGAAGATGACGAACACCTGCATCAGCACCGACAGCATGTTCTTCGAGCGGGTCAGGCCGCCGTAAAACAGCGCCAGACCGGGAATGGTCATCAGGATGACCAGCAGCGTGGAGGTCATCATCCAGGCGGTGTCGCCCGAATCGACCTTCGGTTCATCGGCAGCGGGGGCCGCTTCAGCAGGTGCGGCGTCGGCCGCCGGCGCAGCGGCAGCTTCGGCGGGCGCCTCGATGGCGGCAGGGGCCTCGGCGGTCTGGGCCACGGCGCTGACGCCGGCAAAGGCCATGCCCAGACCCAGCAATAGGGAAGCAATGAGCTTTTTCATGTCGGTGATCTTTCTTGTGTGGGATGCGGGTTCAGAGCGCTTCCTTGCCGGTTTCGCCGGTGCGGATGCGAACCACCTGTTCGAGCGGGGAGACGAAGATCTTTCCGTCGCCGATCTTGCCGGTGCGCGCAGCGCCTTCGATGGCTTCGATGACCCGATCGACCAGCGCGTCGTCAACGGCGGCCTCGATCTTCACCTTGGGCAGGAAGTCAACGACGTACTCGGCGCCGCGGTACAGCTCGGTGTGGCCCTTCTGACGGCCGAAGCCCTTCACTTCGGTCACGGTGATGCCTTGTACGCCCATGCCGGAGAGCGCTTCGCGCACCTCGTCCAGCTTGAACGGCTTGATGATGGCTGAGACCATTTTCATGCGATGTGTCCTCTTCTCGGATATCGGCGCTGTCAGGCCAGGAAGCCGGCAGCGGGTCTGAAACTCATGGCACCACCCTCGCGGGCAGGCACCACCTCGGATGCGACAGGTTTCATGGGCTCCCCCGTGTAATGAATCGTTCGCGGATAGGACCTAGCATGGAGCGTGCCAGCCTGAGCATCCCGATCCTCGTCCCGTGTCACGCCCCGGGCGGCTCCAGGGGGATGCCCAGGGGCGTTCCCCCTATCCGGGGGAGCGCGGCCGCACGCCTTCGTGCCATCATTTCCGGCGTCGGCGGCCCCAATCACCCCCGACAGCGCACAAAACAGGTGCATGGCGACCGTTCCCTGGATCGATCCGGAACATGCACCAAAACAGGGAGAACCCGCATGAGCCTGTCCTTGGTGCACAGCCGGGCACTGCAGGGCTTGCAGGCACGTCCGGTGCAGGTGGAGGTGCACCTGGCCAACGGCCTGCCCAGTTTCACGCTGGTCGGTCTGGTGGACACCGAGGTCAAGGAGGCACGCGAGCGCGTGCGCTCGGCCATTGCCAATGCCGGGCTGGAATTCCCCAGCAACAAGCGCATCACGGTCAACCTGGCCCCGGCCGACCTGCCCAAGGACTCCGGCCGCTTCGACCTGCCCATCGCCTTGGGCATCCTGGCCGCCAGCGGCCAGATCGACGGCGCCAGGCTGCAGGGCTGGGAGTTCGCCGGCGAGCTGTCGCTGGGCGGCGAGTTGCGGCCGGTGCGCGGCGCGCTGGCCATGTGCCTGGCGCTGCATGCCCACGGCGGCGGCCACCCCGGGAGCCCGCCGCCGACCCGCCTGGTGCTGCCGCCCGACAGCGCCGAGGAAGCCGCGCTGGTGCCGCACGCACAGGTCTACCGCGCCCGTCACCTGCTCGACGTGGTGCAGCGCTTCCTGCCCGAGGGCGAGGCCGGGGCCCTGCCCGAACCCGTTGACGACGGCGGCTGGCTGCGCCTGCGGCCAGCGGAGTGCGGCCCCGCCGACCACTACCCGGACCTGGCCGACGTCAAGGGGCAGGCCGCCGCCCGCCGTGCCCTCGAAATCGCCGCCGCCGGCGGCCACAGCCTGCTGATGGTCGGCCCGCCGGGCTCGGGCAAGTCCATGCTGGCGCAGCGCTTCGCCGGCCTGCTGCCGCCGATGACCACCACGGAGGCGCTCGAAGCGGCGGCCGTGGCCTCGCTGGCCGGGCGCTTCCGCATCGAGCGCTGGGGTCTGCGCCCGACCGCGGCACCGCACCACAGCGCCAGCGCCGTCGCCCTGGTGGGTGGCGGCTCACCGCCGCGGCCCGGCGAAATCTCGCTGGCGCACCATGGCGTGCTGTTCCTCGACGAGTTCCCCGAGTTCGCCCGCGGCGCACTGGAGGCCTTGCGCGAGCCACTGGAAACCGGCCACATCCGGATTTCGCGCGCCGCCATGCAAAGCGAGTTCCCGGCGCGCTTCCAGTTGATCGCGGCGATGAACCCCTGTCCCTGCGGCTACCTCGGCCATCCCGGCCGGGCCTGCCGCGACACGCCCGAGCAGATCGCGCGCTACCAGGGCAAGCTCAGCGGCCCGCTGCTCGACCGCATCGACCTGCACGTGGAGGTGCCGGCCCTGCCCCCCGACGAGCTGCTGCACGCCCGGCCCGGGGAGGCCAGCGCCCAGGTGCGTGAGCGGGTGATCGCCGCGCGCCAGCAGGCGACGCGGCGCCAGGGCGGCCCCAACCACACCCTGACCGGTCACAGCCTCGACGCGTGCCTGCGGGCCGAGGACCAGGCACTGACCTTCCTGCAAACCGCCGCCACGCGCCTGGGCTGGAGCGCCCGCAGCACCCACCGCGCCATGCGGGTGGCCCGTACCATCGCCGACCTGGCCGGCAGCGAGCAGGTGGGTGTGGCGCACGTGGCCGAGGCGGTGCAGTACCGGCGCGGCCCGCGGGCGGGCGGATAGGTCCCGGCACGCGTGGCGCGGCGTCAGACCACCCGCACGTGGTCCGCCAGTTCATTCGGGTTGGCCTCGCCCTCGGTCAGCGGAAAGTGCTCGACCAGCAGCGCCGAGACTTCCTCCAGCGCCTCGGTCAGGCCACCTTCGGTGTCACCCGTGCGCAGCCGAGCGGCCAGCCGCTGCACCACGCCCTGCCAGTGCGCGTCGGGCACATGGCGGGCGATGCCGCGGTCGGCCACGATGTCGATGCGCCGCTCGGCCAGCAGCAGGTAGATGAGCACGCCGTTGTTGCGCTCGGTGTCCCACACGCGCAGTGTGCCGAACCAGGCCAGGGCGCGTTCGCGCACCACCGCTTGCAGCGGCTCGTCGCGCCCGGCCCGCCACAGATCGCTGTCGGGCAACACGCCTTCGACGCACAGGCAGATCTCGCCGCTGTGGCGCTGCTCGCTGGCGGCCACGCGCCGCTGCAGGCGGTCGGCCATGTCGGGCGGCACGGCACGGTGCGCCACCGTGGCCGGCAGGCAGCGGTGCCGGCACCAGCGCAGCCAGCGGCGCCAGAGGGATTCGCGTGCGTCGCTCATCACCGTCTCACCACCCCCCGGAGGCACCGCCGCCACCGAAATTGCCGCCCCCGCCGGAAGAGAATCCGCCGCCGCCCGATGACCAGCCGCCGCCACCCCAGCCCCCGGAGGAGCCACCACCCCAACCGCCCCGCCCTCCCCGGCCGCGCGGCGGACTGACCGGCAGTTGCATCAGGAACAGCGAGGCCAGCAGACCCAGCAAGCCGGCCACGATGGCCACCCACAGCAGGCCGCTGAGGTTCCAGGCCAGAAAGCCGGCCGCCCCGCCGGCCGCCAACGAGCCCAGCGTGTTGCCCAGCATGCTGCGCAGCACCGAGGCGATGAGGGGCACCGCCACGATCAGCAGCACGGCGATGTCGAGCCAGTCGGCCCCGCCGATGGTGGCGCGCCCGCTGGGTGTCACCTCGGGCAGCGGCAGCTCCTCGCCCTCGATGCGGGCCTGCAGATGGTCCAGCGCGGCCCCGATGCCGCCGGCGTAGTCGCCCTGGCGGAAGGCCGGCGTCACCACCTGGTCGAGGATGCGGCGCGCGAGCACGTCGGGGATCGCGCCCTCGAGTGCCTTGGCCGGCGCGATGCGCAGGCGCCGGTCGTCCACCGCAATGACGAACAGCAGGCCATCGCCGACCTCGCGCCGGCCGATCTTCCAGGCATCGCCCAGCCGCTGGGTGTAGTCCGCGATGTCCTCGGGGGCGGTGGTCCGGACCAGCAGCACGACGATCTGGGTGCCGCGGCGCTGCTCGAAATCGGCCAGCCTTTGCTCCAGCGCAGCCACCTCGGTCGCCGCCAGGGTGCCGGTCTGGTCGATGACACGGGCGCTGAGCGACGGCACCGGCTGCAGGCCCTGCGCCAGCGCCAGCACCGGCCACACCAGGCAGACCGTCAGGCACCAACGGAGCCAGTGCCACCGGTGGCCCGCATCCGGTGTCCGCCACATCAGACCCGCGTCCACTTACTTGGCGAAATCGACCTGGGGTGGCGTGCTGATGGCGGCCTCGTCGGCCACCGTGAAGCCCTCCTTGGGCTTGTAGCCGAAGACCATGGCGGTCAGGTTGGTCGGAAAGCTGCGCGAGAGCACGTTGTATTCCTGCACCGCCGCGATGTAGCGGTTGCGCGCCACCGTGATGCGGTTCTCGGTGCCTTCGAGCTGCACGCGCAGGTCGGCGAAGGCCTGGTTGGCCTTGAGGTTGGGGTACTGCTCGACCACCACCATCAGGCGGCTGAGCGCGCTGCCGAGCTCGCCCTGCGCCTGCTGGAACTGCTGCATGGCGGCCGGATCGGACAGCATCTCGGGCGTGACCTGGATGCTGGTGGCCCTGGCGCGCGCCTCGATCACCTTGGTCAGCGTCTCCTGCTCGAAGTTGGCCTCGCCCTTGACGGTGGCCACGATGTTGGGGATCAGGTCGGCGCGGCGCTGGTACTGGTTGAGCACTTCGGACCAGGCCGAGCGGGTCTGCTCGTCCAGACGCTGAAAGTCGTTGTAGCCGCAGCCGGCGAGGCCGGCGCTGAGGGTGAGGGCGGCCAGCACGGCAGCGGCGCGGCGAAGGGCACGGTGGAACATGAGAGGCTCCTGCGAGATGATCGATCGGTCCGGGAAGACGCCGAAAGCTTACCGCAGCCCGGCCGGCTGCGGTGGGCGCGGCAATGCGGGCACAATTGACGGCCAGCGGAATGCGACGGAATGCACATCGGGCCGGCGCATCCGCCACTGACGGAGATCCACCACATGAGTTTCGCATTGCCACGGCTGGCGCGCGTGCTGCTGGCCACCACCGCGCTTTCCCTGGGCACCACCACCGCTGCCCTCGCCGATGACGACATCGACAGCGGCGTCGCTGCCTGCCTCCAGGCCTGGGGCAGCCACCCCTTCGGCAAGAAGCCCGGCTACCGCGTGCTGAGCACCTCGGTCAAGGTGTTCGGCATCGGCCAGGCCTCGGGCGACTACGAGAAGACAGCCCGCCCCTCGCTGGTGGTCGTCAACCCGGGTGTCAACGTGATGGGCGGCAGCGAGATCGAGCTGCTCAACCCCAACGGCTGGTACTGCCTGCGCACCACCGTGAACGTCATGGGCGGCCTGACCATCCGTCTGGCCTGCAACGCCCAGATCGCCATGTCCTCGGGTGGCACCACGGTGATGGGCAACAACGCCGAACAGAAGGGCGTGACCGTGATGGGCTCGACCACGGTCGAGCGCGTGGGCTGCCCGGAGGACGGACGGACCTGAGCCCGCCCGCCCCGGTGCCGGCCCTCAGAGATTCGGCCCCAGCCAGCGCCGGAGTTCGGCCACCTCGACACCGCTGCGGGCGGCCAGGTCCTCGACCTGGTCCTCGCCGATGCGCCCGACGTTGAAGTAGGTGCTTTCGGGGTGGGCCAGGTAGAAGCCGCTGACGCTGGCGGCCGGCGTCATCGCCAGGCTGTCGGTCAGCCCCATGCCGATCTCGTCGGCCTGCAGCAGCGCGAACATGGCGCGCTTGACCGAGTGGTCCGGGCACGCGGGGTAGCCCGGCGCCGGCCGGATGCCCTGGTACTGCTCCTTGATGAGTTGCGCGTTGCTCAACTGCTCGTCGCTCGCGTAACCCCACAGCTCCTTGCGCACGCGCTCGTGCATGCGCTCGGCCAGGGCCTCGGCCAGGCGGTCGGCCAGCGACTTGAACAGGATCGCCGAGTAGTCGTCGAGCTGCGCCAGGAACGCCTGTTCCTTCTTCTCGGCGCCGATGCCCGCCGTCACCGCGAACACGCCCGCGTAGTCGGCCGTGCCGGCCGGTGCAACGAAATCGGCCAGGCAGCGGCTGGGCCGCATCACGCCGTCGATTTCCTGTTTTTCCGCCTGCTGGCGCAACCCGTGCCAGACCAGCACCGGCTGCTGGCGTGACTCGTTGGCATACAGCGCGATGTCGTCGTGGCCGAGCCGGTTGGCCGGGTACAGGCCGATGACGGCGTTGGCCGTGAGCCAGCGGCCCTCGATGATTTTTTTCAGCATGGCCTGCGCGTCGGCATACACCTTGCGCGCCTGCTCGCCCACGACCTCGTCGTCGAGGATGGCCGGGAATGCGCCGGCCAGGTCCCAGGTCTGGAAGAACGGGCCCCAGTCGATGTAGTCGGCCAGCTCGGTCAGGTCGTAGTTGCGGAACACGCGGCGGCCGATGAACTTGGGCGGCACCGGCTTCCAGGTCTCGAAGTCCACGGGCGTGGCGTTGGCGCGCGCGCGCGCCAGCGGCCACAGCGGCACCTGCTTCTTGTTCGCGTGCTGGCGACGCACACGCTCGTAGTCGGCGTTGAGCTCGGCCAGGAACGCCACGCGCCCGTCCCCGATCAGGCCCTGGGCCACGCTCACGCTGCGCGAGGCGTCGGGCACGTAGACCACGGGACCCTCGTAGTGCGGCGATATCTTCACCGCCGTGTGCACGCGGCTGGTGGTGGCACCGCCGATGAGCAACGGGGTCTGCCGCTCGCGGAAGTACGGGTCCTTCTGCATCTCGGCGGCCACCACCTGCATCTCCTCCAGGCTCGGCGTGATCAGGCCCGAGAGGCCGACGATGTCGGCGCCTTCGGCCTTGGCCTTGGCCAGAATGTCCTGCCAGGGCACCATCACGCCCATGTTCACGACCTCGAAGTTGTTGCACTGCAGGACCACGGTGACGATGTTCTTGCCAATGTCGTGCACGTCACCCTTGACCGTGGCGATCACGATCTTGCCCTTGGCTTTCGTCTCGGCACCCGCGGCGGCCAGCTGGCGCTTCTCTTCCTCGATGTAGGGCAGCAGGTGGGCCACGGCCTGCTTCATCACGCGCGCGCTCTTGACCACCTGGGGCAGGAACATCTTGCCGGCGCCGAACAGGTCGCCGACCACGTTCATGCCGTCCATCAGCGGCCCCTCGATCACGGCCAGCGGACGCCCGCCCTCGGCCTTGATGAGCTGCCACATCTCCTCGGTGTCCTCGACGATGTGGTCGGTGATGCCGCGCACCAGCGCGTGCGCCAGGCGCTCGCGGACGGGCAGCGCGCGCCAGGCGTTCTTCTGGCTGTCGTCCTTGGCCGCGCCCTTGGCCGCATCGGCAATCTCCAGCAGGCGCTCGGCCGCGTCGGGGCGGCGGTTGAGCACCACGTCCTCGACACGCTCGCGCAGCTCGGGATCGAGCTCGTCATAGACGCCGATCATGCCGGCGTTGACGATGCCCATGTCCATGCCGGCCTGGATCGCGTGGTACAGGAACACGGTGTGGATGGCCTCGCGCACCGGCTCGTTGCCGCGGAAGCTGAACGAGACGTTGGACACGCCACCCGAGACCTTGGCGCCCGGCAGGTGCTGCTTGATCCAGCGCGTGGCCTCGATGAAGTCGACCGCGTAGTTGTTGTGCTCCTCGATGCCGGTGGCGATCGCGAAGATGTTCGGGTCGAAGATGATGTCCTCGGGCGGGAAACCCACCTCGTCCACCAGGATGCGGTAGGCGCGCTCGCAGATCTCGATCTTGCGCGCGAAGGTGTCGGCCTGGCCCTGCTCGTCGAAGGCCATCACCACGGCGGCGGCGCCATAGCGCTTGACCAGCGTCGCCTGGCGCTTGAACGCCTCGACGCCCTCCTTCATGGAGATGGAGTTGACGATGCCCTTGCCCTGCACGCATTGCAGACCGGCCTCGATCACTTCCCACTTGGACGAGTCGATCATGATCGGCACGCGCGCGATGTCGGGCTCGCCGGCGATCAGGTTGAGGAAACGCACCATGGCGGCCTTGCTGTCGAGCATGGCCTCGTCCATGTTGATGTCGATGATCTGGGCGCCGTTCTCGACCTGCTGGCGCGCGACGGCCAGCGCGTCCTCGTAGCGGCCCTCGAGGATCATGCGCGCGAAGGCCTTGGAGCCGGTGACGTTGGTGCGCTCGCCGACGTTGACGAACAGGCTGCCCTCGCCGATGAACAGGGGCTCCAGGCCCGACAGCAGCATGGGCGGAACGGACACGGCGGACGCAGGGGCAGACGGGGAAGGGGCAACGGCAGACATGGACTCACCAGAAAGGGTTCGGAAACTGGTGAGCGCCGTTGCGGCCGGCAGGGCCGGCAGGGCGGTGGTCGCCCGTGTTCTCAAGCCTGACGCCGGCGGGATGCCCGGCGCTGCAACGCTCCTTGAGAGGCGGCGATTTTACCGTCTGCCGCCCAGCTCTGGTGCGAAGCTTGCTTATCTCCCCGGCATGACACCCGCCACCGTTGACTGGCATGCCCAGGAACTCCTGCTGTTGCACGAGGTGATGAAGCGCGTCGGTCGCAGCCTCTCGCCCGAGCCGGTGTTGCACGAGATGCTGCACCTGATGAGCGAGCTGCTGGGCCTGAACCGGGGCCGCATCGTGCTGGTGGACGACGACGACCGCCAGCAGGCCGGCATCCGGCTGGCCTACGGGCTGACGGCGGCCGAGCGCCGGCGCGGCCGCTACGCACCGGGCGAAGGCATCACCGGGCGGGTGCTGGCCAGCGGTCAGGCCATCATCGTGCAGGATATCGACGCCGAGCCGCTGTTTCTGTTCCGCAGTGTGCGGCGCAAACAGCTGCCCGCGGACACCGTCGCCTTCCTGGCCCTGCCGATCGAGGTGGACGGCCGCGTGGCCGGCGTGCTGGCCTGCCATCGCATCCGCAGCCGGCGCCGGCGCCTGACCGATGACCTGGCGGTGCTGCGCACCCTGGCCACACTGACCGGCCAGTTGCTGCAGCTTGAACGCCTGGTGCAGGCGACAACCGCGCAACTGCAGGCGCGCAACGAGGCCCTGGCCCGTGCCCTGGACAGCGCCAGCGCCCGCTACGGCCTGATCGGCCGCTCCCCCGCGCTGCTGCAGGCCCTGGGCGAACTGGAGCGCGTGTCGCAGTCGCAGGCCACGGTGCTGCTGCTGGGCGAGTCGGGCACGGGCAAGGAGCTGTTCGCGCGCGCCGTGCACCTGGCCAGCGGCCGCCGTGACCAGCCCTTCATCAAGGTCAACTGCTCGGCCATTCCGGACACGCTGTTCGAGTCCGAGCTGTTCGGCCACGAACGTGGCGCCTTCACCGGCGCCACGCAGGCGCGGCCCGGCTGGTTCGAGCAGGCGCACGGCGGCACCATCTTTCTGGACGAGATCGGCGAACTGCCACTGGCCATGCAGGCCAAGCTGCTGCGCACCCTGCAGGAGGGCACCCTGGTGCGCCTGGGCGGCCAGCGCGAAATCCGCATCGACGTGCGGCTGGTGGCCGCCACCAACCGCGATCTGGCGCAGGAGGCCGCCGCGGGCCGCTTCCGGCAGGACCTGTACTACCGCCTGAACGTGGTGCCGATCCGGCTGCCCAGCCTGCGCGAGCGCCGCGAAGACATCCGCGCCCTGGCCCTGCATTTCGTGAACCGGGCCAACCAGGCCCACCAGCGCAACGTGCACCTGGCCGCCGACGCCCTGCAGCGGCTGGAACGGCTGGACTGGCCGGGCAACATCCGCGAACTGGGCAACGTGGTCGAGCGCCTGGTGCTGCTGGCCGATCAGCCGGTGGTGCACGCCGACGATCTGGGCCGCTTCCTGCCCGACACCCACCCTCTGTCCGACGCCGCCCATTCCGCCCCCCTGGCGGTGGCCCCGGGGGCCCCCGAGGCCCCGCTGGTGCGCGACTATCTGAGCGCCCACTCGCACGACGCCCGCCAACTGGCCCAGGCCCTGGCCCTGCACCACGGCAACCAGTCGCGCGCCGCGCAAAGCCTGGGGCTGACGCTGCGGCAGTTCAGCTACCGGTTGCGCAAGGCGGGTTTGCGCTGAGGCGGTTCACCCGCAGACCAGCCCCCCCGCATCCATCGCGGGCGGGCGCAGCAGATCGTCGTCAATGCCCATGACGGCGCTGGCGCGCTCCACCGCCTGCCACAGGGCCGGGGGCATCTTCAGGATCTCGTCCGGGCCGTTGGCCCGGGCGATCCAGGCGCTGATCTGGCGGTGCTGGTCGGCGGTCAGCAGTTCCAGGTGGAGCATTTCGTCGATGGTTTTCATGGGGGCTCCGGTCAGCGTGCGGCAGGGCGGGCGATCCACCCGCGGGCCGGCATGCACGGCGGCCACGGATGTGCCGCGCTTCGCCACGGGTGTGAGGCAACTGCCGACAAGTGTCGCCGATTCTGGTCCCCCTCGCAGCGGGGCGCTGTGATCCGACCATGTGTCGACATTGTGTCAACGAAATGTCAGGCCCCCGTCGCCGGACGGCATCGAATCCCGCCACAGAAACCGGGAAAAACTTCAATCAAATCAAGCAATTTCTCTCACCGGCCGGGCCGACCGCCACCCTGGCACGGCGGTTGCGATACAGGGCCCAGGCGATCTTGCCTTTGCCCTGATTCAGAGGTCCCCATGAGCACTGAAGCCATCCTGATGTCTCCCGAGCAGCTCGCTGCCCTGCAGGCCGCCGAACCGGTGGTCGTCATCGACACCCGCGACGCGGACACCTATGCGGCGGGCCACATCCCCGGCGCGGTCAATTTGCGCGAGATCTTCACCTTTCTGGCCACATCCACGCCCGAGGGTCTGCAGGAGCTCAAGGCCACCTTTGCCAGGGCGCTGGGCGATGCGGGCCTGTCCGGTGCCGAAACCGCCGTCTTCTACGAGGACGCGATGAACAGCGGCTACGGCCAGTCGTGCCGGGGCTACTACCTGCTCACCTGGCTGGGCTACCCCAAGGTCAAGGTACTCAACGGCGGTTTCTCGGCCTGGAAGGCGGCGGGACTGCCCGTGTCCACCGAGGCCGCCACGCCCACCCCCGCCAGCTTCCCGGACCGACCCCTGACCGGCGTGATGCTGACGCGGGCCGACGTGCTGGCGGCACTGGGCACGGGTACCGTGCTGCTGGACGTGCGCGATGTGGACGAGTGGATCGGCGAAAGCTCCAGCCCCTATGGCAAGGACTTTGCCCCGCGCAAGGGCCGGCTGCCGGGCGCCAAATGGATCGAGTGGTACCGCTTCATGAAGCCCTCGGCCACCGGTCCGGTGTTCAAGTCGCCCGACGAGGTGAAGGCCGAGTGCGCCACCGCCGGCATCACGCCCACCGACACCATCTACCTGTACTGCTTCAAGGGCGCGCGCGCGTCCAACACCTTCCTGGCACTCAAGCAGGCCGGCTTTGCCGATGTGCGCATGTACTTCGGCTCGTGGAACGAATGGTCGCGCGACCCCGGCCTGCCCATCGAGTCCGGCCTGCCCGCCCTGGTGGCGCCCGCACCGCTGCCGCTGGCCGCCTGATCCCCTGACCTTTTCTCTTTTTTTCCTTGAACCCTGGAGCTTCCATGACCACCGATACCCTCGACCCCGTCACCACCGTCAAGACCTGCCTGCGCCCCATCGATGGCCAGGGCCTGGCCGCGTTCGCCGCCGCCGGCAAGGCCAACCCGGACCGCCGCGGCACCAACAAGGTCCACACCGTGATGGAGGGGCAGTACCGCTCGATCTCGCACGTGGGCGAGAAGCACACCGTGGTGGTCGATGAGCCGCTGCACCTGTTCGGGCAGGACACCGCGCCGGCGCCGGGCGAGATCGTGCTCTCGGGCCTGGGTGGCTGCATTGCCGTGGGCGTGACGGCCGTGGCCACCTGGAAGGGCGTGAAGCTCAGCCGGCTGGAGGTGTTTCTCGAGGGCGACATCGGCAACCCCGCTGCCTGGGGCGCCGGTGGCGCGCTGGAGATGACGCCACCGCAGATGGGCTTTCAGGCCGTGCGGGTGAAGGTGCTGGTGGAAGGCGATGCCCCGCGCGAGGTGCTGGAGGAGATCGTGCAGCACGCCAACTTCTACTCGCCGGTGGCCAACACCATCCGCAACCCCGTGCCCTTCACCATTTCCATGGCCTGAAGCCCCATCGCAGGAGTCCCCCCCATGAACGTCGCTGACATGCCCACCGACGTGGCTGCCGCCACCCGCACCGAAGACCTGCTGGCCGCCGTGCGCGCCATCGCCCAGGGCCCGCTGGCCGAACGCGCACAGGCCATCGACGAAGGCGCCTATCCGGCCGACCTGTTGCACGCCCTGGGCGCCGTGGGCGCGATGAGCGCGCACATCGACCAGCCGGGGCGGCCCGGCAGCTACATGGACGCGATGGCGGCCATGGCCGAGGCCGGCAAGGTGTGCGGTGCCACCGCCTTCATGATGTGGGCCCAGGCGGCGGCCGCGCTGTACATGGACGCCTCCGACAACGAGGCGCTGCACGGCGAGCGCCTGCAGCGCCACCTCAGCGGCGCCACGCTGGGCGGCACCGGCATGTCCAACCCGATGAAGTGCTTCGCACAGATCGAGAACCTGCTGCTCAGGGCCACGCCGGTGAACGGCGGCTACCGCATCAACGGCACGCTGCCGTGGGTGAGCAACCTGGCGGCCGGGCATTACTTTGGCGCGGTGGCCGCGGTCGAAGGAGAACCGGGCCGCGAGGTGATGTTCATGCTGCACTGCGATGCGCCCGGCGTCACGCTCAAGCCCTGCCCCAGGTTCTCGGGCATGGAGGGCACGGGGACCTACGCCGTGCAGTGCAAGGACCTGGTGATCGGCGCCGGGGACATCGTGGCCGATCCGTGCCGGCCCTACATCCGCCGCATCCGGGCTGCCTTCGTGCTGCTGCAGTGCGGCATCGCGGCCGGCATCACCCAGGGCGCCATCGACAGCATGTGGCGGGTGGAAGACCAGTTGGGCCACGTGAACCAGTATCTGGACGACCGGCCCGACCAGTTGCAGGCCGAGCTCGATGACCTGCTGGCCACGGTGGCCCGCCTGGCCGAGACGCCCTACGACACGTCGGAGGCCTACTTCCTGGATGTGCTCGGTGCCCGCCTGGCCGGCGGCGAACTGTGCCTGCGCGCGGCCAACTCGGCGCTGATGCACCAGGGCGCGCGCGGCTACCTGATGAGCTCGGACGTGCAGCGCCGTGTGCGCGAAGCGCAGTTCGTGGCCATCGTCACACCGGCCATCAAGCACCTGCGCAAGGAAGTGGCCGCCTTGTGCGCCGACACCCTGCCCGCCTGAAACCCGATCCGCACCGGAGCCCGCCCATGTCCAGCCCCGCCGCCGAGCCCCCCATCCCGTACCGCCAGTACATCTGCCACGCCTGCGGCTGGATCTACGACGAGGCCAAGGGCGACCCGGACAGCGGGCTGGCACCGGGCACCCGTTACGAGGACATTCCCGATGACTGGGCCTGTCCGCTGTGCCAGGTGACCAAGGCGGACTTCTCGCCCTATACCCCGCCGGTGCGCCCGGCGGCGGGTGCGGCACCACGCACGGCCGCGGCCGGGCCCCGCGTGGCAGGCAAAGCGGCGCCGGGGGTGGTGATCGTGGGCGGCGGACGTGCCGGCTGGGCCATGGCCGAGGCGCTGCGCGCGCTGGACGCGGCGCTGCCGATCACCCTGGTCAGCGGCTGCGCGGCCGACGTGTACGACAAGCCGCTGCTGTCGGTGGCGCTGGCCAGGCGCCTGGCCATGGACAGCCTGGTGCGCGAGACCGGTGCCGAGGCGGCCGAGCGCCTGGGCGTGCGCCTGATGGCCCGGACGCAGGCCACCCGCATCTGCCCGCGCACCCTGACGCTGAGCACCACACGCGGCACCCTGCCCTTCTCGGAGCTGGTGCTGGCGCACGGCGCGCAGGTGGCCCTGCCCCCCGCCCTGCCGGCCGAGCTGTGCTGGCGCATCAACCACCTGGACGCCTACCGGCGGCTGCGCGAGAGCCTGGGCCTGCCGGACACCGGTGTGTGGCCCGCGGGCATGTCGCCCCACGTGGCCATCGTGGGCGCGGGCCTGATCGGCAGCGAGCTGGCCAACGACCTGGCGCTGGCCGGCTGCCGGGTCAGCCTGATCGACCCGCAACCCGAGCCGCTGGCGCGCTGGCAGGCGCAGGGTGCCGGACAGACCGCGCTGCGGGCGTGGCAGGGTCTGCCCATCCGCTTCATCGGCAGCGTGGGCGTGGCGGCGGTGGAAGAGGCCGGCGAGCACAAGCGCCTGCGCCTGAGCAGCGGCGAGGTGCTGCAGGTCGATCAGGTGATCGCGGCCACCGGTCTGGCCACCCCCCACCGGCTGGCCGACAGCGCCGGTCTGACATGGCGCCAGGGCATCGCGGTGGACCCCGTCACCCTGGCCACCAGCCATCCGCGCATCCATGCGCTGGGCGACTGCATCACCATCGAGGGCCAGGCCAGTCGCTACATCGAGCCCATCGGCCGCCAGGCCGCCACCATCGCCGCCAAGCTGGTGGCACGGCGCCAGGGCGCGGGACCGGACGCCTGCCCGGTGCCCTATGCACACAGGCCCGCCGCGGTGCGCGTCAAGACCAGCTCGTGCCCGATGACACTGGGCTGAGCACAGGCCCGGTCACGTCCCGGGCGGACAGGCAACGGCGGCAGTGCCGTGCCGGCGGGGCGTCACCCCAGCAGCAGCGCGTCGTCGGCGAGCTTTTCGCCGCGCACCTTCTCGAACATCTGCAGCAGGTCGGGCACATCCATGCGGGCGCGCTCCTCGCCCGAGACATCGAGCACCACCTGGCCCTGGTGCAGCATCACGGTGCGCTCGCCCACGTCCAGTGCCTGGCGCATGCTGTGCGTGACCATCATCGTGGTGAGCTGGCTCTCGGCCACGATGCGGGCGGTCAGTTGCAGCACGAAGTCCGCCGTGCGCGGGTCCAGCGCCGCGGTGTGCTCGTCCAGCAGCAGGATGCGCGAGGGCTGCAGCGCCGCCATCAGCAGGCTCACGGCCTGGCGCTGGCCGCCCGAGAGCAGGCCGATGCGGTCGCTGAGGCGGTTTTCCAAGCCCAGGCCCAGGATGGCCAGGCGCTCGCGGAACAGCTCGCGCATCGGGCCCCTGACGGCCTGCCCGAGCGTGCGGCGCGCGCCGCGGCGATGGGCCAGCGCCATGTTTTCCTCGATCGTCAGGTCTTCGCAGGTGCCGGCCATCGGATCCTGGAACACGCGCGCCACGCGCTGGGCACGCTCCCAGACCGGCAGGCGCGTGACGTCCTGGCCCGAGATCTCGATGCGCCCGCTGTCGACCGCAAGGTCGCCCGAGACGGCGTTCAGGAAGGTCGATTTGCCGGCGCCGTTGGAGCCGATGACGGTGACGAACTGGCCGTCCGGGATGTGCAGCGACAGCCCGCGCAGGGCGCGGGTCTCGATCGGCGTGCCGGGGTTGAAGGTGATGTGCAGGTCCTGCGCGCTCAGCATGGCAGATGTCCTCCGGTCAGCGGCGCGCGGCCAGCTTGCGCTTGAGTTGCGGGATCACCAGCGCGATGGTCACCAGCACCGCCGTGACCAGGTTCAGGTCCTGTGCCTTCAGGCCGATGAAGTCGCTGTTGAGCGCGGCGGCGATGAAGAAGCGGTAGACGATCGCGCCCACCACCACGGCCAGCGTGGCCCAGACGATGCGGCGCGAGGGCAGGATGGATTCGCCCACGATCACGGCCGCCAGGCCGATGACGATGGTGCCGATGCCCATGGAGATGTCGGCGCCGCCCTGGGTCTGCACGAACATCGCGCCGGCCAGGCCGACCAGCCCATTGGAAATCGCCATGCCCAGCAGCACCATCGCACCGGTGTGGATGCCCTGGGCGCGCGCCATGCGCGCGTTGGAGCCGGTGGCGCGGATGGCCAGGCCGCGCTCGGTGGCGAAGAACCAGTCCAGCGCCAGCTTGGCCAGGACCACGATCACCAGCAGCACCAGCGGACGCAGCACGTAGTCGGCCATGTTCTCGGGCTGCAACTGCGTGAAGATGGTCGGCTCGGTGATCAGCGGCACGTTGGGCCCGCCCATGATGCGCAGGTTGATCGAGTACAGCGCGATCATCATCAGGATCGAGGCCAGCAGGTCCATGATCTTGAGCCGGACGTTGAGCCAGCCCGTGATCAGCCCCGCCACCGCGCCGGCGGCGGCGGCGGCGAGGCTCGCCAGCCAGGGGTTCACCCCCGCCACGATCAGCACCGCGCATACCGCGCCACCGAGCGGGAAGCTGCCGTCGACCGTCAGGTCGGGAAAGCGCAGCAGGCGGAACGAGATGTACACACCCAGCGCCACGAGCGCGAAGATCAGGCCGATCTCGACGGCCCCCAGCAGCGAAAACAGTGACATGGCAAACGCCCGGTGCGCCCCGGTTTACTGGATGACCTGGGCGGCGGACTTGACCAGCGCGTCGGAGAGCTGGACGCCCTGCTTCTCGGCGGCACCGGGGTTCACGAACAGTTCCACCTTGGTGCTGACCTCGGGCTTGATGGCGCCGGGCTGCTCACCCTTGAGGATGCGCACGACCATGCGGCCGGTCTGCTCGCCCAGATCGCGGTAGTTGATGCCCAGCGCCGCGATCGCGCCGCGCTTGACCGAGTCGGTGTCGGAGGCCACCAGCGGGACCTTGGCATCCTGGCCGACCTTGACCAGCGCCTCGTAGGCCGACACCACGTTGTTGTCGGTGTTGGTGTAGATCACGTCCACCTTGCCCACCAGGCTGCGGGCGGCGCTGCTGACGTCCACGGTGCGCGGCGCGGCGGCCTCGACCAGGGTCATGCCCAGGGTGGGCAGGAGCTTCTGCAGTTCCTTGACGACCACCACCGAGTTGGCCTCGCCGGGGTTGTAGACCATGCCCACGCGCTTGGCCTGCGGCACCACCTGGCGCACCAGTTCCATCTGCTTGTCCAGCGCCAGCACATCGGACACACCGGTGACGTTGGTGCCCGAAGCCTCCCAGCTGGCCACCAGCTTGGCGGCGACCGGGTCAGTCACGGCCGAGAACACCACCGGCACCGATTTGGTGGCCGCCACCACGGCCTGGGCCGAGGGCGTGGCGATGGCGACGATCGCGTCGGGCTTGTCGCCGATGAACTTGCGCGCGATCTGCGCCGCCGTGCCGGTGTTGCCCTGGGCGCTCTGGTACTGCCACTTCAGGTTCTTGCCGGCCTCGAAACCCGCGGCCTTGAGGGCGGCCTGCACGCCGTCGCGCACCGAATCCAGCGCCGGGTGCTCGACGATGGCCGTGACGGCGACCGACTTGGTTTCGGCGGCCTGGGCCGGGGCCAGGGCAGCGACGGCCAGGGCAACGGCACCCATCGGTGCCCAGAGCGAGGTGAAGCGCATGGGGGGATCTCTTTCTTTCGACAGCAGAAGGACAAACGGGCGGCCCACCGGGCAGCCCAAAAGGGCAAGTCTAATCCACGGCACTGGCAGCGGTTGCCAGGTGGGGCGGGAAGCACCCGATCGGCACCAGGGGGGCAGGTCCTCGCTCGCCCCGACGCCGGCGGCGCGCCACCGCCTGCCACAGGGCCGAGGGCATCTTCAGGATGTCGTCCGGGCTTGAATGCGATTGACAAGCGATGACGCTGGCGGCTGGCGTGCGGCGCTGGCCACAGCGAAAGTGCATACTGGAGGGAGATACACACAACCCCGGAGACGTGCATGCCCCTGCCCCCCCTGACCCGCCGCGCCCTGCCCGTGCTGACCGCTGCCCTGTGGCTGGGCATCACGGCGTCGGCCCACGCCATCGAGGTCCGCTTCGAGCCGGTCGCGCCCGGTCTGTACGCTTTCATCGGAGAGAAATCGGGCCGCACCTATGACAACGAAGGCCTGAACGCCAACATCGGTCTGGTGGTCACGGCCGACGGTG
This sequence comes from Hydrogenophaga sp., assembly GCF_028698005.1. Classification (GTDB taxonomy): domain Bacteria; phylum Pseudomonadota; class Gammaproteobacteria; order Burkholderiales; family Burkholderiaceae_C; genus Hydrogenophaga. The sequence continues at coordinate 10,132 of NZ_JAQVEJ010000016.1, read as the reverse complement.
CACTGCTGATCGACAGCGGCGCGAGCCTGCAGAGCGCCCGGAAGATCCATGCGGCGGTCGCGCAGGTGACCACCCAGCCCGTCAAATGGGTGATCAACACCGGCGGGCAGGATCACCGCTGGCTGGGCAATGGCTACTTTGCCGCGCAGGGGGCCGAGGTGATCGCCCATGCCCACGGCAAGGCCGACATGCTGGCGCGCGGCGGCGACCATATCGCAGCCCTCACGCCCGCGCTCCAGGAAAAGCTCGACGGCACGGTGCCCACCCTGCCCACGCGCTGGCTGACCGGCACCGACGAGCGTCTGAACCTGGGGGGCACCACGGTACAGGTCATCCACCGCGGCGGCGCGCACACGCCCGGCGACGTGATGGTGTGGCTGCCGCAGCAGCGCGTGGTCTTCAGTGGCGATGTCGTCTATGTGGACCGCATGCTGGGCGTGATCCCGGTCAGCCACACCGGCCGCTGGCTGGAGAGTTTTGCCGCGCTGGAGGCTCTGCAGCCAGCGCGCATCGTGCCTGGCCACGGTCAGGTGTGCGAGTTGCCCCTGGCCCGGGCACAGACGCGTGACTACCTGAAGGCCTTGCGCGCGCACATGCAACAGGCCGTGGACGAAGGCCAGGACATCAGCGCGGCCATCAAGGCCTTTGACGCCCGACCCTGGATGGGCCTGCTCAACGCCGCCGAGCTGCACCCGGGCAACGCCAGCCGGACGTATCTGGAGCTGGAACGGGAGTGAGCCCGCCCGGTCTCAGGCGGCGGCAACCGGTATCACGCTGCGCACCGGCCGCTCGGCCCGTGCCCGCAACTGCCCGCAACCGCCGTCCACGTCCTGTCCGGCCGACTGGCGCAGCTTGGTCAGGATGCCGCGGCGGTGCAGGCGGCGCGCGATGTCGGCGGCCTTGTCCCAGCCCGGCCGCTCGAAGGGCATGCCCTCGACCGCGTTGAAGGGGATCATGTTCAGGATGGCGTACTTGCCCGCGAGCAGGCGCACGATGCCCTCGATCTCGTCGTCGCCGTCGTTGATGCCGGCCAGCAGCGTCCACTGGTACTGGATCGGGTAGCCGGTGGCACGGGCATAGGCCTCGCCGGCTTCGACGAGTTCGTCGGGCGTGAGGCGTGGCGCACGCGGCAGCAGGCGTTCGCGCAGATCGGCCCTGGTGGTGTGCAGCGACAGCGCCAGCGCGGGCCTGACCGGGCCGCGCGGCAGGGTCTCGAACACCCGCGGGTCGCCCACGGTGGAAAACACCAGGTTCTTGTGCCCGATGTTGCCCACCGTGCCCAGCAGCTCGATGGCTTCCATGACGTTGTCCAGGTTGTGCGCCGGTTCGCCCATGCCCATGAACACCACCTTCCTGACCGGCCGCTTCGTGCGCGCCAGCGCCACCTGGGCCACGATCTCGGCACTGCCGAGCTGGCGGATCAGGCCGGTGGTGCCGGTCATGCAGAAGACGCAGCCCACGGCACAGCCGACCTGCGTGGACACGCACAGGCCATCGCGCGGCAACAGCACGCTCTCCACCAGTTGCCCGTCGCCCAGGCGCACCAGCAGGCGTGCCGAGCCATCCTCGCCCGGGTGCTCGGAGGCGAGTCGGGCCAGCGCGGCCAGCTCTTCGGTGATGGCGGGCAGCTCGGCCACCAGCGGCGCGGGCAGGAAGTGCTCGACCTGGCGCTTGCCCGCGGTCTGCGGCAGGGCCTGGCTCCACAAACGCAGCACACGCTGCTCATGGCGGGGGTTGGCGCCGAGTGCCCGCAGGCGCTGGCGCAGGGTTTCGATGCGCATGGCCGGATTGTCCCCCCAAGCGCATGCCGGCAATGCCCTTGCGGTCACAATGGTCGCTCTGCCCGCAAGAGGAGACCCACCATGCTGGAGATGCTGATCAACGCCCGACACGGCGACCTGGGCAACGGCCTGACGGTGCGGCGCGTGCTGCCCTTTGCCAGGCGGCGCCACGTCGGCCCCTTCGTGTTCCTGGACCACGCCGGCCCGGTGACCCTGGCGCCCGAACACGTGCGCGCGGCCGACGTGCGCCCGCACCCCCACATCGGCCTGTCCACCGTGAGCTACCTGCTCAGCGGCCAGATCACGCACCGCGACAGCCTGGGCGTGCGGCAGGACATCCGCCCCGGCGATGTCAACTGGATGACCGCCGGTCGTGGCATCAGCCACTCCGAGCGTTTCACCCACCCCGACTCGTTTGCGGGCGGCGGGCTGGAACTGATGCAGTTCTGGGTGGCGCTGCCCGAGGCCGACGAAGAGTGCGAGCCCGCCTTCACCCACTACCCCCGGTCCCTGATGCCCGAAGGCGGTGCGGGGGGCATCTGGTGGCGCCTGTTCGCCGGCAGCGCCTACGGCCACACCACGCCGGTGCGCACGCACTCACCGCTGTTTGCGCTGCACGCCACCGTGCCGCCCGGCGCCACCCTGGTCCTGCCCACCGGGCACGCCGAGCAGGCGGTCTACGTGGCCCGTGGTGCCGTGGGCCACGGCGGCACCCACGCCGGGCCCGGCCAGCTCATGGTCTTCACCGGCGAGGGCGATGCCGTGACGGCCGGCGACGCCGGCGCCACCCTCATGGTCTTCGGCGGTCAGCCCCTGGGTGAGCGCCACATCTTCTGGAACTTCGTCTCGTCGCGGCGCGAGCGCATCGAGCAGGCCAAGGCCGACTGGCAGGCCGGCCGCTTCCCGCTGCCGCCCGACGACCGGGACGAGTGGATTCCGCTGCCGGGCTGACGGCCATCCGGGGGCCGCGTGGAGCGGGGCACCGGCCCGCGCCGCAGCGGGCTCAGTACTGCTTGTACGGCAGGAACTTGCCCGACATGACGATGTTCACGCGGTCGCCGTTGGGGTCGTTCTCGCGCTGGAGGTCCATCTTGAAGTCGATGGCGCTCATGATGCCGTCGCCGAACTCCTCGTGGATCAGCTCCTTGAAGGTGGTGCCGTACACGTTGATCAGTTCATAGAAGCGGTAGATCAGCGGATCGGTCGGCACGCTGGTGGGCAGCGAACCTTTGTAGGGCACCACCTGCAGCCACTTCTGCTCTTCGGCGCTCAGGCCGAAGATCTTGCCCAGCACCTTGGCCTGGGCGGCGGTGGCGGTCATCTGCCCCAGGCACAGGGCCGTCGTCCATTCCTTGGACTGGCCGATTTTCTTGGCCACGTCGGCCCAGCTCAGGCCTTTGCTGACTTTGGTGGAAATGATCTTCTCGGTGACGGCGAGTCGGGTCATGGTGTTGCCTCTTGATGGTGGGAAGAAAGGAAGAAAGATCGTCAGGCCGCTTTGGCGCGGGACACGAGGAAGTCCACGATGTGGTTGCGCAGGTCGTAGTAGCCGTCCAGGTGGTGCAACTGGGCGCGCGTGCGCTCGCGGGGCAGCGGGTTGCCGACCATCTCGACCAGGCCACCGGGCCGGTAGCCGCTGTCGGTGTCGCTGCCGTTGCTCATGAGCAGGATGCGGTCGGCCAGCAAAATGGCCTCGTCCACATCGTGCGTGATCATGAAGACGGTCTGCTGCGTCTGGCGCACGATGCCCATCAGCTCATCCTGGATCGTGCCGCGGGTGAGCGCGTCCAGCGCGCCGAAGGGTTCATCGAGCAGCAGCATCTTGGGCTGGATCGAGAAGGCCCGGGCAATGCCCACCCGCTGCTTCATGCCGCCCGAGAGTTCGCTGGGCTTCTTGTCGATGGCGTGCGACAGCCCCACCATGGCCACATACTTCTCGACCTGGGACCGGACCTCGTCCTTGCCCCTGTCGGGCCAGCGCGACCGGACGGCGAACGCGATGTTCTGCCGCACCGTCAGCCAGGGCATCAGGGCATGGCCCTGAAACACCACGCCACGCTCCAGGCTGGGGCCGGCCACCTCGCGGCCGTCCATGAACACGTGGCCGCTGCTGGCGGTGTCCAGACCGGCCAGCACGTTCAGGATGGTGGTCTTGCCACAGCCGCTGTGGCCGATGATGCAGACGAACTCGCCTCGCGCCATCTCGAACGACACGTCGGCAAACACGGGCCGGGCGGCCTGGTAGGCCTTGGCCAGCCGCTCGACCTTCAGGAATCCGGAAGACATCGACGCTACCTTCTGCTGGGGTGGCGTGGCCACCGGGGCCACACGGGATGCGCCTGCGCGCAGGAACTCGTCACTCCACATAGGTCACCACCTTCTGGAGCCGGGCAAACACCAGATCGAGCAGCATGCCGACCACACCGATCATGCCGATGGCGAAGATCACGTTGGTGATGGACAGGTTGTTCCACTCGTTCCACACGAAGTAGCCGATGCCGGTGCCGCCCACCAGCATCTCGGCCGCCACGATCACCAGCCAGGCGATGCCCATGCTGATGCGCATGCCGGTCAGGATGGTCGGCGCGGCCGCGGGCAGGATCACCTGGAAGGCCTTGCGGATCGGGTTGACTTCCAGCGTGGCGGCCACATTGATCCAGTCGCGCTTGACCGAGGCCACGCCGAAGGCCGTGTTGATCAGCATCGGCCAGATCGAGCAGATGAAGATCACGAAGATGCCGCTGACGTCCGAGTCCTTGAGGGTGTAGAGCGCCAGCGGCATCCAGGCCAGCGGGCTGATGGGCTTGAGCAGTTGCACGAACGGGTTGAAGGCCTTCTGCATCAGCGGCGACATGCCGATCACGAAGCCCAGCGGGATGGCCACCAGCAGGGCCAGCAGGAAGCCCAGCCCCACCCGCGCCAGCGAGTGCGCCAGCTGGATGCCAATACCCTTGTCGTTCGGCCCCTTGTCGTAGAACGGATCCGACAGGTGGCCCCAGCTGGTGCGGGCCACCTCCAGCGGTCCCGGAAAGCCGCCACTCTTGGTGGCCCCCGGGTCCTTGCCCATCATCCTGAGGTACTCGATCTCGTCGGCCGAGAGACCGGCGGTCACCGCGGCAGCGCCACCGCCGGCCGTGGTGGCCAGGTGCCAGGCACCCACCACGCACAACAGCAGCAGCAGCGACACGATCGCCGCGCGCAGGTTCAGACTGTCCGGTGTCTTCATGGCATCACCCCGCCTTGCTGATGGCAAAGCTCCGGGCGTAGGCCGCGGCCCTGGCCGGATCGAACTCCTTGCCCATGATGGTGTGCTTCGCATACGCCGGCCCGGCCGTGAAATCCTGGCCCAGCGCCTTCATGTGCTTGCGGGCATCCGTGATCAGGAACACCTTCTCGGCAATCTGCTGGTAGTTCACGTCGCCCTTGATGTAGCCCCAGCGCTGCATCTGTGTGAGCATCCACACCGCCATGCTCTGCCAGGGCATGGGGTCGAAGTCCGCCCGGTCCGGCACGTTCTGGATCTTGCCCATGCCATCGGCGAACTTGCCCGTCAGCACCTGTTGCAGCACCACCTCGGGCTGGTTGAGGTACTGCGGCGGCGCAATCACCTTGGCGATCAGTTCGCGGTTCCTGGGCTGGCGCGCCATGGCCGCTGCCGACAGCACCGCCCGGTACAGCGCCGCGAAGGTGTTCGGGTGCTTCTGGATGAACTCGGTGGTGGTGCCGAAGGCGCAGCAGGGGTGACCGTTCCACAGATCCCTGGTCAGGGTGTGGATATAGCCGACCTCCTCATACACCGCGCGCTGGTTGAACGGGTCGGGGCCCAGAAAGCCATCGATGTTGCCGGCCCGCAGGTTGGCCACCATCTCCGGCGGCGCGATCACGCGCAACTGCACATCGGTGTCGGGATTCAGGCCGTGCTCGGCCAGGAAATAGCGCAACAGGAAGTTGTGCATCGAAAAATCGAACGGGATGCCGAACTTGAAGCCCTTCCAGTTCTTCGGATCCCGGTTGTCCTTGTGGCGGATCGACATCGTGATGGCCTGGCCGTTGATGTTCTGGATCGTCGCCACATTGGTGGGCACCGCGGTGGAGCCCAGCCCCAGGCTCATGGCCAGCGGCATGGGCGAGAGGAAGTGCGAGGCGTCGTACTCCTTGTTGATCACCTTGTCGCGGACCAGCGCCCAGCCCGCCGTCTTGGTGACCTCGACGTTCAGGCCCTCCTTCTGGTAGAAGCCCAGCGGGTGGCCCATGATCAGGGGCGTCGCGCAGGTGATCGGGATGAAGCCGATCTTCAGATCGGTTTTTTCCAGCGTGCGTTTTTCCTGGGCCATGGCCTGCAGGCTTGCCACCGGCAGCACGCTGGCAATGGCCGCCATGGCCGTGTTCTTGCCGACCGCCCGCAGGAAGCGGCGGCGCTGCGCGTCATGCGGAAAGATGGCCTTGACCAGCGTCGCCTCGATGAACGCGTTGCTGTAGGCCTCGAACTCGGCGCTCTCGCTGCGCCGGCGCAGCACCTGGGCGGCCTCGTCGGCAGCGGCTTCCGCGTGGTGGTCGGCCGCACGGTGGTCGCGCCCGCAACTGCACTTCATCATCAGGGGGCGGTCGGCGTTGTAGGGATCGAAGAACTCGGACATGGCACACCTCGTTGGTTGATGACGCGGTGTTCATTGCAAGCAACGGGCCAGTTGCATGCCAACGGACGGCCCACGGGGCCATGTGCCGGAAATCGCCGACAGACGGACCACAGGCTGTAGGGCTGGCCCTACAAGGCGGCGGGTCTGGCGTGGCGCTCGGCGTAGATCGCCAGCTCCACATCGTTCTTGGTGCCCGTTTTCTCCAGAATCCGGGCGCGGTAGGTGCTCACGGTGTTGGGCGCCAGCCCCAGTTGCGCACCAATTTCGGTCACGGTCAGTCCCTGGGTCAGCAGACGGTAGACCTGGTGCTCGCGGTGCGACAGCGCCTCCGGCCCGGCACGGGCATCGCTGCGCCCCACGGCCGACACCAGCGCTTCGGCGGTGGCCGGCGTCACGAAGACACCGCCGGCGGCCACCTTGCGCACGGCCGCCAGCATGTCGTCCGGATCGGCACTCTTGTGCAGGTAGCCCGCCGCCCCCATGCGGATGCAGCGCACGGCGTACTGGCGCTCGGGGTAGGTGCTGAGCATGAGCACCGGCAGATCCGGGTGGGCCTTGCGCAGGCGCTGCAGCACGTCGATGCCGTCCAGACCCGGCATCGCCACGTCCAGCAGCACCAGCTCCAGTCCCTGCCGCCCGCCCAGCGCCTCCACCTGCGCCAGCACCTGCCCGCCATCCGGCGCCTCGGCCACCACCTGCACTTCGGGTGCGTCGGCCAGCACCTGCTTGAGCCCCTCGCGCACGATGCGGTGGTCGTCCCCGATCAGCACCCGGATCGTCGTCATGACGCCCCTTCCCCGAGCGGGCGCGCCGGCAGCGTCACGCTCACGCGCATGCGGGTGCCCTCGCCCGGTGCACTGCAGATATCCAGTTGTCCGCCGAAGTGGCGCGCGCGCTCACGCATGCCCATGATGCCGTAGGCGTCGGCCGCCTCGAAGGCCTGTGGCGGCGCGCCCACGCCGTCGTCCTCCACGGTCACCTGGAGTTCATCGCCGGCACGGGCGATCTCGATGCGCAGGTGCGCGGCCCTGGCGTGCCGCCCCACGTTGCTGAGCATCTCCTGGAAGATGCGGAACACCGCCATGGCCATCGGCTCGGGCAGCTCCAGTCCCTCGTCCACCGCCATGCACCAGTCCAGTGCCAGCTCGGCCGAGGCGGCAAATTCCTGCGCCTGCCATTCCAGGGCCGCCCACAGGCCCTGGTGGTCCAGGATGCTCGGGCGCAGGTCGGTGATGATGCGGCCCACGTTGTCCACCGCCGTTTCGATCAGGCGGCTCATGTTCTGGCACTTGCAGCGCATGCGGGCACGCATGTCTTCCGCTGCCTGCGGGTGACGGGACGCCTGCTCGAACAGCCGTTTGTCCAGCCAGTTGACGTCCATCTTCATGGCCACCAGCAGGCTGCCCAGCTCGTCGTGCACCTCGCGCGCGATGCGGGTGCGCTCTTCCTCCCGCACCATTTCGGCCCGGGCGGCCAGATCACGCACCTGCCGGAGCGCGGTCTCCAGCGCCGCGGTGCGCTCGCCCACCCGCTGCTCCAGTTCATCCTTGGCCCGCTGCAGGGCATCGGCGGCCCGGCGGCGCTCGGTGATGTCGACAAAGGTCACCACCGCCCCGCGCACCCGGCCGCCATCCATGATGGGGTGGCTGGAGTATTCGACCGCCATGGCCGTGCCGTCCCGCCGCCAGAACACCTCGCTGTCGATGCGGCAGGGTATGCCGCGCCGGAAGGCATTGAAGATCGGGCACTCGGCCTCCGGGTACGGGCTGCCATCGGCGCGGGCATGGTGGGTCAGCTCATGCATGTTGCAGCCGATCAGCTCCCCCGGTTCGTATCCGATCAGGCGCGCGCCCGCCGGATTGATGAAGATGCAGCGTCCGTCCAGGTCGACGCCGTACACCCCCTCCCCGGTCGACGACAGCAGCAAGCCCAGCGTCTCGCGCCAGTCCGGCGTGGTCGGCGTCACGCTGCCATCCGGTGCCCAAGGCATGTCCAGGTTCATGCCCTCCGGGCAAGCAAGCCATGTGCCAAACTGGCCACGATGCGTGGGTGCACGCCTTGCGCCCGGGCGGGCGGCGCAACGCAAGCGGCTCATGGCGTGCCGTCGCACACCGGACAGCCGGGCCCGCCACAACGTGGCATCGTGGCCGGCAGACCCGTCGCGCAGATGCGGCCCTCGTGGCACCGCTGCTGCCGTGCACCAGCGCCCCACTCATCCCCCGGGAGACACCCGTCATGCATGCCATCGCCCTTGTCCTGTCCCTGATCGTCTGCGCCATTCACGTCTACGTTCTGGTGATCGAGATGTTCCTCTGGGACAAGCCGGCGGGCATGAAGGCCTTTGGCCTGAAGCCGGACTTTGCCAGGGCCACCAAGGCGCTGGCCGCCAACCAGGGCCTGTACAACGGCTTTCTGGCCGCGGGCATCGCCTGGGCCCTGGCCACCGGACAGCGCGGTGCGCTGCTGTTCGTGCTGGGCTGCGTGGCCGTGGCCGGCCTGTTCGGCGCCGCCACCGCGAGCCGCAAGATCCTGTTCGTACAGACGGTGCCGGCCGCGCTGGCCATCGCGGCGGTGCTGTTCCTGCGCTGACCCCGACCGTCAGCGCACCTGAGCGGGCGCGGTCCTGGCGCTCCAGAGCATGGTGAGCGCCAGGATGCCCAGCACCACGCCCAGCGACACCGCCACCGGGATCTTGACGACGTCGATCAGCATCATCTTGGTGCCGATGAACACCAGGATCACCGCCAGCCCGTAGTTGAGCAGGTGAAAGCGCCCGGCCGCGGCCTGCAGCAGGAAGAACATGGCGCGCAGGCCCAGGATGGCGAACACGTTGCTGGTCAGCACGATGAACGGATCCTGGGTGATGGCGAAAATGGCGGGAATCGAGTCCACCGCGAAGATCACGTCGGTCAGCCCCACCATGGCGATCACCATCAGCAGCGGCGTGGCGAGGCGCTTGCCACGCTCGACGGTGAAGAACCTCTCGCCGTCGTAGCGCTGGCTCACCGGCATCACGCGGCGCAGCAGCTTCAGCGCCGGGTTGTCGTCCAGCCCCTCCTCCTGACCCGCCGCCCACCACATCTTGATGCCGGTGAGCACCAGGAAGCCGCCAAACACATACAGAATCCAGTGGAACTGCGACAGCAGCCAGCCGCCCACCAGGATCATGACCGTGCGCAGCACGATGGCGCCCAGGATGCCGAACATCAGCACCCGCTTCTGGAACGCCGGTGGCACCGCAAAGTAGGTGAAGATCAGCAGGAAAACGAAGATGTTGTCGACCGCCAGGCTTTTCTCGATCAGGTAGCCGGTGAGAAACGCCAGCGACTTCTCGTTGGCCAGCGCGGTCGAGCCGGTCATGTCCTTCACGGCCCACCACAGCAGGCCGTTGAACACGAAGCTCACGCCCACCCAGGCCAGCGACCAGTGCAGCGCCTCCTTCACGCCCACCTCATGGGCGCCCTGCTTCCTGAGCACGACGAAATCGACGAACAGCGCCGCCAGCACGAAGCCGACGAACACGAGCCACAGCCACAGGGGCGCGATGGTTTCCATGAGCAAGACCTTTGACAACAGGAACGGTGTTGATGAACAAACACCCTCCAAGGTCTTGTCTGGCCGGGGCGATGGTGATCGCCCGGCTGGCTGTCCGGCTGCCGGTGAGGACAGCGTACTGACGGACACCCGATCCGCACGGGCCGGGCGATGCGGCCC